>CANRKY010000048.1 GCA_947631355.1 uncultured Marvinbryantia sp. | reverse complement strand
CATCTGTTCTGCAGTTCAACTATGGCGGATACTGCATCAACATCCTGGACACGCCGGGACATCAGGACTTTTCGGAGGACACCTACCGCACGCTGATGGCGGCGGATTCCGCCGTGATGGTGATAGACGCTTCCAAGGGGGTGGAGGCGCAGACGCGCAAACTTTTTAAGGTGTGCGTGATGCGGCACATTCCCATCTTCACATTCATCAACAAGATGGACAGGGACGCCAACGATACCTTCGAGCTGCTGGATGATATTGAAAAGGAACTGGGCATTGCCACCTGTCCCATCAACTGGCCCATCGGCTCCGGGAAAAATTTCAAGGGCGTATACGAGCGGGGCAGCAGAAAGGTGACCACCTTTTCCGATACCCAGAAGGGGACAAAGGAGGGGGAATCCAGGGAGATCCCCATCGATTCGGACGAGCTGACGGCCTTTGTGGGAGAGGAAAACAAAGCCGCGCTGCTGGAGGAGATCGATCTGCTGGACGGCGCCAGCGCGGAGTTTGACCAGGAACTGGTGAGCCAGGGGAAACTGTCGCCGGTATTTTTTGGCTCGGCCCTCACCAACTTCGGGGTGGAGATCTTCCTGAAACACTTTCTGGCCATGACCACGCCGCCGCTGCCGCGAAAGGCGGATATCGGCGTGATCGATCCCGTGAAGGAAGACTTTTCCGCGTTCGTGTTTAAGATACAGGCCAACATGAATAAGGCGCACAGAGACCGCATTGCCTTTATGCGCATCTGCTCCGGAAAGTTCGACGCTGGCATGGAGATCTATCATGTGCAGGGAGATAAAAAACAGCGCCTGTCTCAGCCGCAGCAGATGATGGCGCAGGAGCGCCACATCGTGGAGGAGGCCTACGCCGGAGACATCATCGGCGTGTTTGATCCCGGCATTTATTCCATCGGGGACACCATCTGCATGCCGGGCAAAAAATTCGCCTACGAGGGGATCCCCACATTTGCGCCGGAACATTTTGCCAGGGTCCGGCAGATGGACACCATGAAGCGCAAGCAGTTCGTGAAAGGAATCACACAGATCGCCCAGGAGGGCGCGATTCAGATCTTTCAGGAATATAATACCGGCATGGAAGAGATCATCGTGGGCGTGGTGGGCGTGCTGCAGTTTGAGGTGCTGAAATACCGGCTGGAGAACGAGTACAATGTGGACATCCGCCTGGAGAGCCTTCCCTATGAACATATCCGCTGGATTGAGAATACGGATATCGATATGAGCAAGCTGACGGGCACATCCGACATGAAAAAGATCCGGGATCTGAAGGGCAATCCCCTGCTGATCTGGGTGAATGAGTGGAGCATCCGGATGACGGAGGAGCGAAATCCGGGGCTGGTTTTGGCGGAGTTCGGCAGATAAGCCGGCAGAATGGACGCTGCGGGACGGCAGGCCGGACGACACAGACGGGCGGATCGGATTCTACAAAAACGGTTTACAAATATGCAAAGATTTGGTAAAATAGCAATATCAATCCTTTCGTGGAAGGAGGCTGATCAACATGGGAAAGGAAGAACGCCAGAACAGTAATTATACGATCATGGATAATGAAGGGATCGGGCAGGTTCAGATATCGAACGAGGTGATCACCATCATCGCGGGACTGGCGGCCACCGAGACAAAAGGCGTGGCCAGCATGGCGGGGAACATCACAAACGAACTGGTGAGCAAGATCGGTTTAAAGAGCCTCTCCAAAGGCGTTAAGGTCACCATAGAAAACGGGATCGTCAACGTAGATCTGGCACTGAATCTGGATTATGGCTACAGTGTGCCGAAAACCAGTCAGAAGGTGCAGGAAAAGGTGAAAGCGGCCATTGAGAATATGACGGGCCTTACGGTGGAAAACGTAAATATTAAAATTGCCAACGTGACGATGGAAAGCGGCAAATAAGTTTTAGATTGGGACCGTTGCAGGAGATTGCAATAGTCCCATTTTTATAGGAGCGTTCGTATGACCAGAAGAGAGATAAGAGAGCACATATTCAAACTGCTGTTTTTGCTGGAATTCTATCAGAAAGACGAGCTGGACAGCCAGGCGCAGCTTTACATGGACGAGGTGGAGGAGGCGGCCCCGGACCAAAAAGAGGCGGAATATATCTTTGCGAAATTCCACAAAATAGAGGAAAGCCTGCCGGAGATCGACGCCTGCCTTTCAAGGGAGTCCTCCGGGTGGAAGCTGAGCCGCATGAACAAGGTGGATCTGGCCATCATGCGGCTTGCGGTCTTTGAGATCTTAAAGGATGAGGAGATCCCCGTGGGCGTGGCGATCAACGAGGCCGTGGAGCTCGCCAAAAAATTCGGCGGGGACGATTCCCCGTCCTTTGTGAACGGCGTGCTCGCCAAGGTGGCAAAGATCAAATAGCGGGAGTCAGTCATGGAGAGGAACGTTTATTCTGTTAAACAGATCAATGCATATATCAAGGCCCAGTTTGACGGGGACATCGCCCTGAGAAACATCACGGTGCGGGGAGAGATCTCCAACTGCAGCTATTATGAAAACCGCTACAGGCGCCGGAGTGATATTTACTTTTCTCTGAAAGACGATGACGGGCTGATACAGTGCGTGATGTACGACTATGAATCAAAGGGGCTCTCTTTTCGGCCGGAGAACGGCAAGAAAGTGGATGTGACCGGGAGCATCAGCGTGTATGTGAAAAGAGGGGAATACAAGCTGTACGCGCAGAATATCCGCTTCACCGGAGACAGCGGGAACCGGTATGAAAAGCTGGAGGCTCTGAAAAAAGAGCTGAAGGCAAAGGGATTATTTGACGCCCCCAAAAAGAGCATCCCCGCGCACCCCAAAAAGATCGGCATCGTGACGGCCCCCGGCGGAGCGGTCCTGCGGGATATCTGCACAACGGCCCGGAACCGCAACCCGTATGTGCAGCTGATCTTATTCCCGGTGGCCGTGCAGGGAAACGAGGCGGCGCCCAGCATCGTGCAGGGCATCCAGGTGCTTGACCGCTGCGGCGTGGACGCTATTATCGTGGGCCGGGGCGGGGGTTCCATCGAGGATCTCTGGGCGTTTAACGAAGAAAGCGTGGCCTACGCCATTTTTCAGTGCCGCACGCCGGTGATCTCGGCCGTGGGCCATGAGACGGATGTCACCATCGCGGATTTTGTGGCGGATGTGCGCGTGGCCACCCCAACGGCTGCCGCCGTGTGCGCTGTGGACGATGTGAGGGAGACCCTGGCGGCCATAGCAGACAGGCGGGAGCAGCTGGAGCAGAGGATGCAGGCGCATATCTTCTACGAGAAGAAGCGGCTGGAGAACCTGCGCATCAGGCTGGAGGCTTTAAGCCCGCAGAACCAGCTCCGGGAAAAGCACAGGCTTTTGAGGGAAAAGCAGGTGTGGATGAAGAACCGGATGGAGATGATCCTGCAGGAGAAAAAACATCAGATGCTGCTGTACCGCGAGCGCCTGCAGGGAATGTCGCCCCAGAGAAAACTGGAACAGGGCTTTTCCTACGTGGCGGATACAGACGGCCGGACGATCACCAGCATCCGGCAGGTGGATCCGGGAAAAGAGCTGGACATCTATGTGACAGACGGCGTGATCCGGGTAAATGTGGCCGGTGTGAAAAAAAGATCGTAGAAAGATCATAGAAAAAAGATCATAGTATAGGAAAACGCGAGGGCAGGGCAGAATGGAAGATACAAAGCAGGAAGCTACATTGGAGGAAAATTTTCAGAAGCTGGACGAGGTTCTGAAAAAACTTGGGACAAGAGACATTGCGCTGGAAGAAGCCTTCCGGTACTATCAGCAGGGGCAGGATCTGGCGCTGCAGTGCGACCGGATGATCGACCGCGTGGAAAAAAATCTGCAGCAGATCAACAAGGACGGTGAGGTAAGTGACTTCCCAGAAGACCTTTCGTGAGGAACTTTTGGAGCGCAGCAGGCAGGTGCAGGAGATCCTGTACCGGTACCTTCCCCGGGAGGAGGGCTATCAGAGTGCGCTGGCGGAGGCCATGAACTACAGTATGACAGCGGGCGGAAAGCGTTTGCGCCCCCTCTTGATGCTGGAGACGTACCGCCTGTTTGGCGGGAAGGGGCGGGCAGTGGAGCCGTTTATGGCCGCCATGGAGATGATCCACACCCACTCCCTGATCCACGACGATCTCCCCGCGCTGGACAACGATGAATACCGGCGGGGGAGAAAGACGACCCATGTCGTGTACGGGGAAGCCATGGCCATCCTGGCGGGGGACGCGCTGCTGAATTATGCGTATGAGACGGCCTGCAGGGCGTTTGCCTGCGGGGAGGACGCCGCGAACATCGGGAAGGCCCTGGGGATCCTGGCGGAAAAGACCGGGATCCGCGGCATGCTGGGCGGGCAGGCCGTGGATGTGCAGTCCGCGGGCAGCGCCCTCTCAGAGGATAAGCTGGATTTTATCTACCGCCTGAAGACCGGCGCGCTCATCGAGGCGTCCATGATGATCGGCGCCGTTCTGGCGGGGGCGTCTGCGGAGGAGACCGCGGTGGTGGAAAAGGTGGCCGGACTGACGGGGCTGGCGTTCCAGATTCAGGACGATATCCTGGATCTCACAGGCACGCAGCAGGAGATCGGAAAACCGACGGGGAGCGATGAGCGCAACCACAAGACCACCTATGTGACACTGCGCGGCCTGGAGGCGGCCAAAAAAGATGTGGAGGAGCTCTCGGCCCGCGCGGCGGAGCTGCTGGGTTCCCTTCCCGGAGAAAACAGATTTTTAGAAGAACTGATCAGAGAGTTGGCTTTCCGAAGAAACTGACGGGTGAGGACATGATTCTGGAAAAGATTCAGAAAGAAAACGATATCAAAAACATCGAGAAGGACGATCTGCCGCTGCTGGCGGAAGAGATCCGCACCTTTCTCATAGAGAAGATCAGCGAGTGCGGCGGACACCT
The DNA here is from genome assembly GCA_947631355.1 of uncultured Marvinbryantia sp. Lineage (GTDB taxonomy): Bacteria > Bacillota > Clostridia > Lachnospirales > Lachnospiraceae > Marvinbryantia. Next base: position 9,460 of record CANRKY010000048.1, on the reverse strand, counting down.
GGGCTCCAACCTGGGGGTGGTGGAGCTCACCATGGCGCTTCATCTGAGCTTTACGCTGCCGCAGGACAAGATTATCTGGGACGTGGGGCACCAGTCTTACACCCACAAGCTGCTCACCGGGCGGATGGAGGGCTTCGACACATTGCGCAAATACGGCGGAATGAGCGGCTTCCCGAAACACCGGGAAAGCCCCTGCGACGCGTTCGACACCGGGCACAGCTCCACCTCCATCTCTGCGGGGGTGGGCTATGCGCAGGCGCGGGATCTGCGAAAGGAGAACTATTATGTGGTCTCGGTGATCGGGGACGGGGCGCTGACCGGCGGCATGGCCTGGGAGGCCATGAACAACGCCGCCCGGCTGGAGACCAATTTTATCATTGTGCTGAACGATAACAATATGTCGATCTGCGAGAATGTGGGCGGCCTCTCAGCCTACCTGAACACCGTCCGCACCAACGAGGGATACATGAACCTGAAGGCCGGGGTGGAAAACACGCTGGCAAAGATCCCGGTGCACGGCGAAAACATCATCCGGCACGTGCGGCGCACCAAAAACAGCATCAAGCAGTTCTTTGTTCCGGGGATGCTGTTTGAAGAAATGGGCCTCACCTATCTGGGGCCTGTGGACGGGCACAACATCGAGCAGATGCGCAAAACCTTCCGCGAGGCAAAGAAGGTGAAGGGGGCCGTGCTGGTGCATGTCTGCACGCAGAAAGGGCAGGGCTACGGGCCTGCCATGCGCCATCCGGCGCGCTTTCACGGGGCGGAGCCCTTTGACATAGAAACCGGCCTGCCGAAGAAAAAGCGTCTGAAGGCGAACTACACGGATGTGTTCTCCACGGTGATGCGAAAGATGGGGGATCGAGACCCGGACGTGGTGGCCATCACGGCGGCCATGCCGGACGGCACCGGCCTGAAACGGTTTAAGATCAAATATCCGGAGCGCTTTTTTGACGTGGGGATCGCGGAGCAGCACGCCGTCACCTTTGCGGCGGGCATGGCGGCGGCGGGGCTGAAACCGGTGGTGGCCGTGTATTCTTCGTTCCTGCAGCGCGCCTACGACCAGATCCTGCACGATGTGTGTATCCAGAACCTGCATGTGGTGTTTGCCATCGACCGCGCGGGGCTGGTGGGGAGCGACGGGGAGACACACCAGGGCATTTTCGACCTGTCCTATCTCTCCTCCATCCCGAATATGTGTGTGATGGCCCCCAAAAACAAATGGGAGCTTTCGGATATGATGAAATTTGCGGTGGCCTATGACGGGCCCATCGCCCTGCGCTACCCCAGAGGGGAGGCCTACGATGGCCTGCAGCGCTTCCGGGCGCCCATTGTGTACGGGAAAAGCGAAGTGCTGTACGATGAGGCGGAGATCGCCCTGCTGGCAGTGGGGAGCATGGTAAAGACGGCCATTGAGGTGCGGGAGATGCTGCGGGATATGGGCTACGCCTGCACTCTGGTGAATGCCCGGTTCGTGAAGCCCATCGATGAGAGGCAGATCTATCTTTTGCAGAAAGAGCACAGACTGCTGGTCACCATGGAAGAAAATGTGCGCACCGGCGGTTTTGGAGAGACGGTGCTGGATTACCTCAATGAGATCGGGAGCACCGTCCGGAGCATGAACATCTCGCTCCCGGACGATTACGTGGAGCACGGCAGCGTGGACATCCTTAAGGCGGATGCGGGGATCGACGCGGAATCGGTGACGAAGCGGATCGTGGCGGAATATATAGGCTTATAACGGAGAACCCACAATGAAAGAGAGACTGGATGTACTCCTTGTGCAAAAAGGGCTGGCCCCGTCCAGGGAAAAGGCGAAAGCCATGATCATGGCGGGCAGCGTGCTGGTGAACGGCGAGCGCGAGGACAAGGCGGGGACCATGTTCCCGGACACCGCGGATATCACGGTGAAGGGGAACACCTTAAAATATGTGAGCCGGGGCGGGCTGAAGCTGGAGAAGGCCATGGCGTGTTTTGCCCTCTCTCTGGACGGCGCGGTCTGCATAGATGTGGGGGCTTCCACCGGCGGCTTCACAGACTGCATGCTGCAGAACGGGGCGGCAAAGGTGTACGCGGTGGACGTGGGGTACGGACAGCTGGACTGGAAGCTGCGCCAGGATCCCAGGGTGATCTGCATGGAAAAGACCAACATCCGCTATGTGACCCCGTCGGACATAAAAGAACCCGCGGACTTTATCTCCATTGACGTGTCTTTTATCTCTCTGACCAAGGTGCTGCTGCCGGTGCGGGAGCTGCTGAAGGACGAGGGAGAGATCGTGTGCCTCATCAAGCCGCAGTTTGAGGCGGGGCGCGAGAAGGTGGGGAAAAAGGGCGTGGTGCGGGACGCGCTGGTGCACCGGGAGGTCATCGAAAAGGTGACGGCCTATGCGCGCGAGATCGCCCTTGCGCCGCTGGAACTTACGTTTTCCCCGGTGAAAGGGCCGGAGGGAAACATTGAATATCTGCTGCATCTGCAAAAAATGGCGGAGCCGCAGATGGAGACAGACGTTTGGCGCGTGGTGGAGGAAGCGCACCGCACCCTGGACAGACCGGAGAATTGAACCATGAAAAAATTTTATATCATCGCAAATACAATGAAAGATCCGCAGTTCCGGGTGGCAGAGATCGTTCGGGATCAGCTGCTGTCCCTGGGGTGCGAATGTATGATCCGGGAGTCGCTGCACACGGATCCGGTACATAAATTCAAGTACACCAATCCGGAAAAAGTGCCGAAGGATGTGGACTGCGTGCTGGTGCTGGGCGGCGATGGAACGGTGCTGCAGGCATCCCGCGATCTGGCGGAGCGGCAGATCCCCATTTTCGGCATCAACCTGGGCACGCTGGGCTATCTGGCGGAGATCGGGGAGGATCAGATCGGGGAGGTGATCCCCAAGCTGGTGCTGGATGAGTATACCATCGAGGAGCGCATGATGATCTCCGGAACGGTTTTTCACAAAGGCCGGGAGCTCATGTCGGACATTGCGCTGAACGACATTGTGATCGCCCGGACCGGCAGGCTGCGGGTGCTGGACTTTCACATCACGGTAAACGGGCGGTTCCTGAACTCCTACAGCGCGGACGGAGTGATCGTCTCCACCCCCACGGGATCCACGGGCTACAACCTCTCGGCGGGGGGCCCCATTGTGGCCCCGGTGGCGTCCATGATCCTGCTCACCCCCATCGCGCCGCACACGCTCACATCCAGGAGCGTGATCCTGCCGGACAGCGCCACGGTGAAGATAGAGATCGGAAAGCGCGCGGGGGACGAGACGGCCGATGCCACATTCGATGGGGACACCAATGTGGAGATGGTGTGTGCCGATCATATCGAGATCCGAAAATCCAGCCGCGCCATGCAGTTTGTGAAGGTGGATCAGATCAGTTTTCTGGAGATCCTCCGCCGGAAAATGAGCGGAGCGTAAAAGAGCAGGAGGATGAGATGAAGATAGAGAGACACGCAAAGATCGTGGAATTGATCAACCGACAGGACATCGAGACCCAGGAGGATCTGGCGGAAAAATTGAAAGAGGCGGGTTTTCAGGTCACCCAGGCCACGGTCTCCCGTGATATCCGCGAGCTGAAGCTCACCAAAATATCGGTGGACGGCAGGCAGAAATACGCGGTGGTGGATCCCATCAGCAGCACGATGGATGAAAAATATCTGCGGGTGCTGCGGGACGGGTTTGTGTCTATGGATATGGCGCAGAACATTCTGGTCATCCGCACGGTGGCCGGCATGGCCATGGCGGTGGCGGCGGCGATGGACGCCATGCACTGGCCGGAGATCGCCGGGTGCATCGCCGGGGACGACACCATTCTCTGCGCGGTGCGCAGCGTGGACGACACCCTGCGGGTGATGGACAAGATACGGAAATTGTTGGATGTGGAGTAATGGAGTAAGGTATGCTGTTAAATATACATGTGAAAAATATGGCGCTGATCCGGGAGCTGGAGATGGACTTCGGGAAGGGATTAAACATCCTCACCGGGGAGACGGGCGCCGGAAAATCCATTTTGATCGGCTCGATCAATGTGGCTCTCGGAATGATGAATTTTAAAGGCTTTGCCAGGGAAGACGCGGATACGGCCCTGGCGGAGCTGATCTTTTCTGTGGAGGATGAGGAGCTCCGGAAAAAAATAGAGGCGCTGGACATCCCGGTGGAGGACGGGCAGGTGATCATCAGCCGCAGGCTTGCAAACGGGCGCAGCATCAGCAAAGTGAACGGGGAAACCGTGCCGGTGTCTGTTGTGCGCCAGCTGTCCGCGCTGCTGATCGACATTCACGGGCAGCACGAGCATCAGTCGCTGCTTTACAAAAAGAACCATCTGCGCATCCTGGATGAGTTTGCGAAAGAGGAGCTGAAAAGCTATCAGGAAGCGGGACGGGTGCTGTACGAGGAATACAGCCGCCTGAAAAAGCAGAAGGAACACGCCGTGCTGGACGAGGCGGCACGGAAAAAAGAGATGGATTTCCTGCAGTTCGAGGTGGATGAGATCGCGGAATGTGACCCGAAGCCGGGGGAGGACGAGGAACTGGAGCGGCAGTACCGCAGGATGTCCAACGCGCGGAAGATCGCGGAAGACGCGTCGGAGGCCTACGGGCATACCTCGGAAGGGCGCCCGAACGCGGCGGATCTGGTTTCCACCGCTCTGCAGAGACTCCTTGCGGTCTCTGGCTGCGATAAGGAGCTGGAGGAGCTTGCCGGGCAGCTGAGTGAGATCGAAAATCTCCTGGGAGATTTCAACCGGGAACTGTCTGCGTATCTGGACGATCTGACATTCGATGAGGCGGAATTTGCGCAGATCACGGAGCGGCTGGACAGGCTCAACCATTTAAAAACAAAATATGGAAATACCATTGAAGCGGTGCTTTCCTATAAGGAAGAAAAAGAAAAACGCCTGCAGGAACTGCAGGATTACGATGCATATCTCGCGGATTTAGAGAAAAACTATCAAAAAAGCGAAGAAAAACTGCGGCAGAACGCGCAGGCAATGTCTCAGATCCGCAGCCGCTGCGCGAAAAAACTGGCGGAGCAGATCACGGAGCAGCTTGTGGATCTGAATTTTCTGGAGACCAGCTTTCAGGTGAACGTGGAGCAGACGGCGCCTCTCGGCGCGGACGGTTTCGACGAGGTCTGCTTTTTGATCCGCCTGAACCCCGGCTCGCCCATGCGGCCATTGGCGGATGTGGCCTCCGGCGGCGAGCTCTCCAGGATCATGCTGGCCATCAAGACCGTGATGGCGGCGGGGGACGCGATCCCCACCCTGATCTTTGACGAGATCGACGTGGGGATCAGCGGGCGCACGGCGCAGAAGGTTTCGGAAAAAATGGCGGTGATCGCCGCAAACCGGCAGGTTCTGTGCATCACCCATCTGGCGCAGATCGCGGCCATGGCAGATCACCATTATCTGATCGAAAAAACAACGCGGGATCAGTTCACCGCCACCTCCATACGGCGCCTGGAGCGGGAGGAGAGCATCGCGGAGCTGGCCCGTATCCTGGGCGGCGCGAAGATCACGGAGCTCACGCTGGAAAGCGCGCGGGAGATGAAGGAAATGGCAGACACAACAAAAAAATACTAGAGTACATTTTTGAAATGCTCACATACTAAGGTGGAATACCGAAAGGATGTGAGCATTTTCATGAAACGGCAAAAACGCGGGTATCTTTTGCTGGCGGCAATATTTTCTGCGGCGCTGGCGCTGCAGTGGATCTCCGTTGTCCGGCAGATCCCGGACAGTATCCGGGTAGCGCCGGACAGCCAGCCGGGCGGACAGCTGCACAGCATTCTCCCGGAATGGATAGAGGAAAACGTAAAAGAAACAGCCGGGGGACAGGTTTCAGATATCCCACGGGAAAATCTTCATATAGCGGGGCAGGATTCTTACACACTGGAGTGCAGCCTTTTTGGCGTGGTGCCCATCAAAGAAGTGCATGTGGACGTCACGGAGCGGCAGCAGCTGATCCCCAGCGGCGTACCGGTGGGGATCTACATGAAAACCAACGGGGTGCTGATCGTGGGGACGGGGAAAATATCCGACATCAACGGGATATCCCAGGAGCCGGGCAGCGCGGTAGTGCAGTCCGGGGATTATATCCTGTCGGTAAATGATATCCCGGTGACAGAAAAAGAAGAAGTGGTGAACCAGATCAACCTTGCGGTGGGCGGCGAGGTGAAGCTGACCGTGCTCCGCCACGGCGAGCAGACGGATCTGCTGGTGCCTGTGGTACAGACGGGGCTTGCGGAGTACAAGGCGGGCATCTGGATCCGCGACGACACCCAGGGGATCGGCACCCTCACTTACCTGGACGGGGACGGAAACTTTGGCGCGCTGGGGCACGGGATCAGCGACATCGACACCAGCACGCTGCTGGATCTGGAATACGGCACCCTGTACCAGACCGACATCCGGGCGGTCATCAAAGGAGAAAACGGGGCGCCGGGGGAGCTGGCAGGCACCATCCACTACAGCGATGAAGAAGTGCTGGGCACCATCACCGACAACACCGGCATAGGCATCTTCGGCCAGATCACCGCGGACCAGGAGCCGCTGGCCTACTGCGAGGCCATGGACATCGCCTACAAACAGGAAGTGCGGGAGGGCGCGGCGCAGATCCTGAGCGCGGTGGACGGAGAAGTAAAGGCATACGATATCGAGATTGAAAAAATCAACCTGAACAGCGGCGATGCCAACAAAAGCATGGTCATCCGGGTGACAGACCAGACTCTGCTGGAGCTGACGGGAGGCATCGTGCAGGGCATGAGCGGCAGCCCCATCCTCCAGGACGGGAGGTTCGTGGGCGCAGTCACCCATGTATTCGTCAACGACCCCACAAAAGGGTATGGGATCTTTGTCGAAGACATGTTGGAGCATTGAGCCATGCGGCAAGCCAAAACAGGCAAAACCGGAAACTTGTTTCCAGGGTTTGGCCTGTTTTTTGCTTGACATACGGCGAAAGCCGTACATGAGCAAGAGCGGAGCGAATTGCGAATGACGCATGGCGAAAGGTAGAAATTACGTGAGCTGCGCCCAGACACTAAAATTAGTGTTTACTTTTTGTCTGTTTTTGATATAATAAGAATCAATATATAGACATTATATAAAGAGGGTGGAATGTGTGACAGAGAAAAAAATCAAAGAAATTATGGAACGTTTTTCGTCAGAGACAAAAAAATTGTATGGACGTACACTGCGCACAGTTATCCTGTATGGATCTTGTGCCCGTGGGGATTTTTCCCCGGACAGTGATATTGATATTATGGTGTTATTAGACATTCCACAAGATAAAATAAATGAAGAACGCAAAAGAATATTGGATATTTCAGATAAACTGGACTGGGATTATGATGTGGTGCTGACCCCAGTGGTTCAAAATTATCAGGTATATCAGGAATATCTTCCAGTTTCTAAATTTTATCAGAATGTACAGAGAGAGGGTGTGCGCTATGCCTGACTTGGATGAACTTCAAAAAAACTACGCAAAGTATAGAATAGCGCGGGCGAAAGAAGACCTGGATGTCGCCCATCAGCTTTTTGAAAATGGAAATTATCGCATTGCGAATAATCGGGCATATTATTCGATCTTCCATGCGCTGAGAGCAGTTCTTGCGTTTGATAATTTTGATTCCAGTAAGCATAGTGGTGTTATCGCTGAGTTCAGGAGAAAGTATATAAAAGAAAATGTATTCCCAGTTGCAATGTCCAAAATGATAGGTTCTGCATTTATGATCAGAAATGCGTCTGATTATGATGATATGTATATTGCAAGCAAAACGGAGACAGAGGAGCAGCTGAAGAACGCAGATTACGTATATAAAAAAATTGACGAATATGTTTCTAAAAAAATTGCCGAATAAAATGGAGCAGAATAATGATCGCAAAGGAAACACTGCGGATCGCAATGGAGCAGTCCGCCCAGGAAAATAATTGCAAAGCGGAAGATTTCTTGAAAAGTCAGAATATTATTACGCCTTTTCATCTTGGAGAAAAGGCAAGGAAATACTACAGAGAGCCGATCACGGCGAACTTTGTTTCTTATGGAAATAATGTAGTGGTATCTGCAGCCGAAGACGTTATGGAGACAGTGACAGAATATGTGGGCAGATACGAGTTTTATCATCTTTTTGAGACGCCCAATATGCACTGGCTAGACAGCAGGCTTGCCGGGCGCGGCCATAAGGTATGCTTTATGGCAGAATATTATCTCCCCGATGTCCATATGTGCGGCGCGATCCCCTGCGATTATGAGCTGCGGATCCTCACACAGCCGGATTTCAGAGAGCTGTATCTTCCGCAGTGGAGCAATGCCCTGTGCGAGGACAGAAAACATCTGGATGTGCTCGGCGTCGGGGCTTATGAAAAGGGCAGGCTGATCGGCCTTGCAGGCTGTTCCGCGGACGGCGAAGAAATGTGGCAGATCGGCGTGGATGTGCTGCCGGAATACAGAAAAAAAGGAATCGCGGCCGCGCTCACCAACCGGCTGGCGCATGAGATCATGGAGAGAGACAAAGTGCCGTTTTATTGTTCGGCGTGGTCCAATATCCGCTCCGTAAGAAACGCCATAAAGAGCGGTTTTCTTCCTGCATGGGTGGAGATGACGGTAAAACCGGAAACGGTGGTCCGGGAAATGAACGGGTAGGCCACTCCCTGCGGCAGTTTTTGCATTCAAACAGCCCAACAGCATAAATTTGACAAAAAATTACAGGATCTGACGGATAAAGTTTGACAGATACGTCCATTATCCCTTATAATAGCAGATGTATACCGGCGGTATACAGGAAACTTGGGGTTTATAAGATCATAAGGGAGAAAAAACATGAAAAAAACATTATTTGCAGCACTTGTCATGGCTGGCGCGTTAACGGCGTTTAGCGCAACGGCGATGGCCGGAGAGTACACAACAAAGGACGGTACACTCACACTCACCACACCCAACGATCAGTGGCTGGAGATCAGCGACCCGAACACATGGGTGACACTCGGAAACGGAAACGACACCATTACGATCCTGCACTATAAAAACGGCGATCAGCTCCCGCTGATGACGGTGGCGGACAACACCTATGTGCGCACGTACCAGACGGTGATCTCCGACCGGAACAAAGTCTATGTAGTGACCGGCAAGGTCAGGGGCGAGGAAGGCTATGAAGACGTATTAAAAGCGGTGCAGAGTGTAAGAGTAGATCATGAGGCCGCAAAGGACACCGAACCGCAGGCGGAAGTTTCCCAGATGGATTTTGTGGTGGAGCCGACGGAGGAGACATACTGGGTGAGCGCACCCACTTTGAACGTGCGCCAAACATATTCCACAGATCAGCAGCCCATCGGTTACCTGACCCAGGGAAATACCGTTGAGGTGACCGGCATTGTGATGTATGACGGTGCGGATTACGGCTGGAGAAGGATCAATTTCTATGGGCAGACCGGGTATGTGGCGGCACAGTGGCTGTCCGCGTCC
>CANRKY010000047.1 GCA_947631355.1 uncultured Marvinbryantia sp. | reverse complement strand
GCAATACATAAAAATCAATTTGACATAAAAAAATAAGCCTGACAAGGCTTTCACGAGATATGGGTGTCAAAAACCCGTGTTTTCACAAAAAAACAATTTATCAGTTGAGATTTTTCAGTCACTGTGCTATACTATCCCCATAGTGGGGATATGAATGTCAGCCTGTCAAAAAATTAACAATATAGGACGGAAAGGAGGCGACAAACATGCATATTGTAACAGATGAAAATGGCAATATCTGCCCACACGCACACAGTCATGCAGACGATCATGAGCACGGCGGGTGCTGCCAGGGACAGGAACACGATTGCCGCTCCCACGAACAGAATGGGGACTGCCACCACTGCCACGATGGAGGCACGGGTACACCCGCAGAGAAAAATGCGGCCCTGCTGAAATATATGCTGGATCACAACACGCACCACGCGATGGAGCTGGAACAGATGGCGGAAAAGCTTTCCGGGGAAGGCCAGACAGGCGCGGCGGAGCAGATCCGCAAGGCAGTGGATGAATTTCAGAAAGGAAATCTTTATCTCAGTCTGGCACTGTCTTCCATAAAAGAAAACTAGCGGAGGAAAAGAAAATGTGTCTTTCAAAAGTTGTAAAAAAGGGTCAGCCGGATTGCGTTCTTCTGGAGTACGTCAGCAAGATCGAAGTGGACGGCAGCCTGATCACACTGACCGATGTGATGGGTGAACAGAAGACGGTGAATGGAACCATCGCGATGGCGGACCTTACGGGAGGACGGGTTGAGATCAACTGCGAATTATAAACAAGGGAGCGCGATCATATGTCATTTACGATAGCAGTCGCCGGCAAAGGCGGCGTTGGAAAAACTACATTGTGCGGACTGCTGATCCAATATCTCTGTGAGAAAGGAAAAAGCCCGGTCCTGGCGGTCGATGCGGACGCAAACTCCAATCTGAACGAAGTCCTTGGGGTGGAGGTAGAGATGACCCTGGGGGATATCCGGGAAGAAGTGGCCAGGGCGGAGAACAGTGTGTCGAATCCCATCCCTGCAGGCATGTCCAAGGCGGATTACATGGAAGTTATGTTTAACCGCTGCCTCATCGAGGACGACGACTTTGATATGCTGGTGATGGGCAGAACACAGGGAAAAGGCTGTTACTGCTATGTGAACGGCCTCCTGCAGACGCAGCTGCAGAAGCTGATGCCGAACTATCCGTACATGGTGGTGGACAACGAGGCGGGCATGGAGCATATCAGCCGCGGGATCCTGCCGAAGGTGGATATGATCCTGCTGGTGAGCGACTGTTCCAGGCGCGGCGTGCAGGCGGCGGGGCGGATCGCGGAGCTGATCCGCGAATGTGAGCTGACGCCAAAGACATTGGGTCTGATCGTAAACCGCGCGCCGGATGGAAAAATGAATGAAGGCACAATGGAAGAAATCGAGAAGCAGGGTTTGCATCTGCTGGGGGTTGTGCCTCAGGACACAGAAGTCTATGAGTATGACTGTGACGGGAAGCCCACGGTACAGCTTCCGAAGGATTCGCCGGTGCGGCTGGCGCTGAACAGCATACTGGACAAATTAGAAATGTAAAAACCCAATCTTAAGGAGGATATAATGGGAGATTTTAAATTAACATCAGTTCAAGAATTTGAGGCGGCTACGAACCGGCTGCTGGAGACAGGCAAAAAGGTGGGCGCCGATGGATGGCAGTACAGAGTTGCGAACCAGACTCCCCATTGTAAATTCGGCGAGACAGGCATCTGCTGCCGGATCTGTTCCATGGGTCCCTGCCGCATCACACCGAAGGCGCCGCGCGGGATCTGCGTCTGTGATGCGCACGGCATTGTGGCGCGCAATTATCTGAGATTTACGGCAGGCGGCGCGGCGACACACTCCGACCACGGGCGTTCCATCTGTCACACGTTATACTGCTCGGCACCGGATGGAAACTACAAAGTAAAAGATCCGGAGAAGCTGATTCGCATCGCAAAGGAGTGGGGCGTTGAGACCGAGGGCAAGGACATCTACGATCTGGCGCACGAGGTGGCTTATTTAGGGTTAAGCGAATACGGCAAAGTGTTCGGCCACCAGAATTTCTTAAAGAGAGCTCCGAAGCACACCCAGGAGCTGTGGGAGAAAGAGGAGATCGCTCCGCGCGCCATTGACCGCGAGGTTTCCTGCTCCATGCACATGACACATATGGGATGTTCTTCCAAGCCGGAAGCGCTGATCCGTCAGTCCCTCCGGGCCGGTCTTTCCGATGGATGGGGCGGTTCCATGGCAGGTACAGAGTTCTCCGATGTGCTGTTCGGCACGCCGAAGCCCATTGACACAGAGGCGAACCTTGGCGTTATGAACGCCGATAATGTAAACATTGTGGTACACGGCCACGATCCGGCCCTTTCCGAGATGATCTGCGAATACGCGGACAGCCCGGAGATGATCGCATACGCGAAAGAGATGGGCGCGAAGGGCATCACCGTGTCCGGCGTCTGCTGTACTTCCAACGAAGTGGCTATGCGCCGCGGTATTCCCATGGCGGGCAACTTCCTGCAGCAGGAGAACGTGATCCTCACCGGCGCCTGCGAGGCGATCGTTGTGGACGTGCAGTGTATCTTCCCGGCCCTTGGCCCGCTGGCAAAATGCTTCCACACCAAATTTGTGACCACTTCCGAGATCGCTCAGATGCCGGAGTCCGACTACATCCGCTTCGAGCCGGAGACAGCCGGTGAGAACGCAAAGGCGATCGTGAAGCTGGCGATCGAAAACTTCAAGAACCGGAAACCGGAGTTGGTTTATATCCCGGATATGAAGCAGAAGGCAACGGTTGGCTACTCCTTCGAGGCCATCGTGAAAACACTGGATACCGTGACCAATTCCCAGGTGGATGAGACCGGCACCACAAAGCCGCTCATCGACTGCGTGAAGTCCGGCGTTATCCGCGGCGCTGTGGCCATGGTGGGCTGCAACAACCCGAAGATCCGCCCGGATACCGCACACATCGAGCTGATGAAGAAGCTGATCGCGAACGATATCATCATCGTGGCGTCCGGCTGCGCCGCTCAGGCTGCCGCCAAAGCCGGCCTGATGGACAAGGCTGCGAAGGACCTGTGCGGGGACGGCTTAAAGAGAGTCTGCGAGCTGGCGGACATCCCGCCGGTGCTGCACATGGGTTCCTGCGTGGACATCAGCCGTATGATGATCCTGGTTGCGGAGCTGGCAAAGGATTCCGGATGGAAGATCTCCGAGCTGCCGGTTGTGGGCTGCGCTCCGGAGTGGATGTCCGAGAAGGCTGTGTCCATCGGCAACTACGTGGTGGCTACCGGTATTGATACCTTCCTTGGGGTAGACCCGTACATAAGCGGTTCCGACCAGGTTTACAAGCTGCTCACAGAAGGCGTGAGAGACTGGGTGGAAGCTGCTTATACCATCGAGACTGATATTGAAAAGCTGGTTGATAAGATGATCGAGCGCATCGAGGAAAAGAGAGAGGCTCTGGGCATCTGATCATCACTGCGAGGTGACGACTGAATGAAGATTGCTGTTACTGGAAAAGGCGGCGTGGGCAAGACCACGTTTGCGGCAACACTTGCGAGACTGTATGCTGAGGAAGGAAGGCCCGTGCTGGCGGCGGATGTGGATCCGGACGCGAATCTGGGGCTTGCGCTGGGATTTTCGGAGGAGGAGCTGGCTTCCATTGTTCCTATCACGAAAATGCGCAAGCTCATCGAGGAGCGCACCGGGGCGAACGCGGACAACACGTTCTACCGCATCAATCCGAAGGTGAGCGACATCCCGGATACTTACGGGAAAGTGTGCAACGGTGTGAGACTGCTGGTGCTCGGCACGGTAGATACGGCCGGGAGCGGCTGTGTCTGCCCGGAGCACGTTATGCTGAAACGCATCATCAATAACCTGGTCCTTCACCGTGAGGACGTGGTGATCCTGGATATGGAGGCCGGCCTGGAACATCTGGGCCGCGGCACCACCGAAGGGATGGATCAGTTTGTGGTGGTGATCGAACCCGGTGCGCGAAGCATCCAGACTTACCAGAATGTAAAGCGGCTGGCGGCCGGCCTGGGAGTAAAGCAGGTGCGTGTGGTTGCCAACAAGATCCGTGACGAGAAAGACGAATCATTCATTCGCGAGAAGATCCCGCCGGAAGATCTGTTGGGATTTGTGCATTATGACCCGGATGTGATCGATGCGGACCGGAATGGTTCTTCCCCTTACGATTCCAGCAGATCGACGGTGGAGGAGATCCGAAAGATCAAGCAGCTGATTGATAATCCGGACAGGTAAGTCCGGCTTACAATATAAAATTTATTTAAAGTGAGGCGATAGGGAATGAGTGATTCAGGTTTACCTAAACTGGAAGTGGCCGACATTATCCAGGCGCTGGACGGCGTGTGCAATTCGCAGGTGGACATTATAGGAACCACAAAGCCGCTGCTGGCGTGCGTGGTGTCCGGTGTGCTCCGCGGTGCGGTCGTGATGCTGGGCGGCGAGGGATCGGAGGCCAGGAACACGGATGAGTACGTGGCGCTGATGAAAAAGCTGATCGCAAGCGATATCGTGCTGCTGGCGATCGGGTATCCGGTGAAGATCGCGCAGGATGCCGGTCTGCTGAACCCGGAGGCAAAGGAGCTGTGCGGAGCGGGTCTGAAGCGTGTCTGCGAGCTGGTGCAGATCCCGCCGGTTCTCCCCTTGGGAGGGCTGGAAAAGATCGGGAATGTGGTGACCATTGCGCAGGCGCTGTCCTCGGATTCCGGGCTTGTGATACCGAAGCTTCCGGTGGTTGGCTGTGACGCCGCGGGCGTATCCGCGCAGGCCGTAGAACTTGCCAACACCTTCGTGGGACTGGGCGTGGACACGTTTGTGGGGATCATGCCCTATGAGGGTTCCCTGGAGGATGTGGTGAAGGCGAGCGGGCTTGTGGATGGCAAGGACGCAAAGCACACAGTATCCGCCGATTTGGAGGAGCTGGGCGATGCGATCATCGCGGATATCGAGAAAAAACGCAGTGGGATAGCAATCTGATGATAAATTGACAAAAAAGTGGAGGTAGAAAAGTGAGATTATTAGATCTTATATTCAATGGCAATGATTTAGTGTATGAGCGGGTTGAGAAGGCGATCAACGAAGCCGTGGAAAAATACGGCACCGATAAAGCGATCGCGTTTCCGGACACCGCGTACAGCCTGCCGTGCTACTATGGCATGACGGGAAACAAGGTGGCGAACCTGGGCGACCTGAAAGAGGCGCTGGGCGTAGCAAAATCCATGATGACCAGAAACCAGAGACTGCACGATGGCTTCCAGTCCGGCTGGGCCACCCTTCTCTGCGCGGAGTTTTACGAGGCTCTGAAATACATTGACGGCGCAAAACCCTACGAGGCGCCGTACACCGGTCATCTGAGCGACGCCTATGTGCGTGAGCAGGGCGTTCCCCTGGTTACCGGAGATATCCCGGGCGTTGCGGTTATCATCGGTCCGGCTCCCACGGCGGAGCAGGGCGCGGCTCTGGTAAAGAGCTATCAGGGACAGGGTATGCTGGTTGCCATGATCGGCGGCATTATCGACCAGTGTGTGGAGCAGGGCGTAAAGACCGGCCCCAACGTGCGTATCCTTCCTCTGGGTCAGGATATCCTGAGCGTTGCGCATGTAATTTCCGTGGCTGTTCGCGCGGCCCTGATCTTCGGCAACATCACGCCGGGTGACGCGAAAGCGCTGAACGAGTACACCTTTAAGCGCGTGTTTGCGTTTGTGAACGCGTTCGCTCCGCTGGACAATGTGACGCTGGCATGCGGCGCAGGCGCCATCGCTATGGGCTTCCCGGCGATTACCAACGACTATCCGTTCAGTGTTCCCAAGAGCCTGATCGTGCAGCCGGATGTGGACAAGTGGAACGCCACATCTCTGGAAGCGCGCGATATTAAGATTAAGATCACAAAGATCGATATCCCGGTTGCGTTCGCATCCGCGTTCGAGGGCGAGATCATCCGCCGCGGCGATATGCAGATTGAATTTGACGGTTCCCGTGTGGACTGCTTCGAGCTGGTACAGACAAAGGAGCCGGGCGAGGTGGAAGACCACAAGATCGAAGTGATCGGACCGGACATCGCAGATTTCCCGGAGGGAAGCAAACAGAGTATCGCCTATATCGTGGAAGTGGCAGGCAAGAGCATGCAGGCCGACTTCGAGCCGGTTATCGAGCGTAAATTCCACTCCTATCTGAACTGTGTGGAAGGTATGATGCACACCGGGCAGCGCGACATGATCCGCATCCGTGTGAGCAAAGATACGTTCCATGCGGGCTTCGGCCTGAAGCATCTGGGCGAAGTGCTCTACGCGAGAGTAAAGAGCGAGTTCGCGGCGGTTGTGGACAAGTGCCAGGTGAAGATCTACACAGATGCCGAGCAGTGCACAAAGCTGCGTCATGAAATTGCCATCCCGCTGTTTGACAAGCGTGATGAGAGACTGCTCACCCTCACAGACGAGGGCGTGGATGTATACTACAGCTGCATTATGTGCCAGGCATTCTCCCCCAGCCACGTATGCGTGGTAACACCGGAGAGACTTGGTCTTTGCGGCGCCGTTTCATGGCTGGATGCGAAAGCGACCAACGAACTGGATCCGCAGGGTCCCTGCCAGGTGATCACAAAAGAAAGACCCATTGACGAGAGGATCGGCGAGTACGAGGATGTAAACGAAGCTGTCCGCAAATTCTCTCAGGGCGCTCTGGACGATGTGTCCCTGTATTCCATCATCGAAAAGCCCATGACAAGCTGCGGCTGCTTCGAGTGTATCTGCGGTATCGAGCCGCTCTCCAACGGCGTATGTATCGCAAACCGTGAATACGCGGGCATGACCCCCATCGGAATGACCTTCCCGGAACTGGCTTCCATGACGGGCGGCGGCGTGCAGACACCGGGCTTCATGGGCCACGGCAAACACTTCATCGCCTCCAAGAAATTCATGAAGGCAGAGGGCGGCATCGCGCGTATCGTGTGGATGCCGAAAGACCTGAAAGAGCAGGTAAAAGACAGACTGAACGCAACGGCAAAAGAACTGTACAATATCGACAACTTCTGCGATATGATCGGCGATGAGACCGTGGCGGAAGACCCCGAGACCCTGCTGGCCTTCCTCGAAGAAAAAGGCCATCCGGCTCTGACTATGGAACCAATGATGTAAAGAATCAAAAACAGCTCTGCTGTTTTTAGGATGTGAGCTCTGCGAACATCCGTGTGATGTTCGTGGAAAGATTTTCCTGCTTGCAGGAAAATCTCCACGGACAGCACGATTCTTTAACGAGGAAAAATGCGGAGCATTTTTCTGAGTCTAATGAGTATAACGAGGAAATCACGAGCTGCGCAAGCAGCGACAGGCGCGCAGAGCGCCTGGATTTCCGAGTTTGGATTTCCCAATTTTTCAAATATTTTCAGACCCATCCCGCCCGTCCCTCACCCAGACGGTACGCGGATAATATGAAGGAGGATAAAAACAATGCCATTTACAGCAAAATCAGGAAAATTCAATGCCAGTATCAAGACAGTGACCATTGGCACCGGTGACAAAGCGATCACCCTTGGTGGCGAAAATGTGCTGCCTTTCTACACCTTTGACGCACCCATTGAAAATGCGCCGAAGGTAGGCATTGAGATCACAGATTTCGGCCTTGAGAATGAGCCGGAATGTATCAAAAAATACTACGAGGGATGCACCACACTGGCGGAGATCGCAAAGAAAGCGGCTTCTTTTGAGGGTGTAGACTTCCTTTGCTTCCGCATGGAGGGCGGCGACCCCAACGGAGCAAACAAATCAACAGAGGAACTGATCGCTGCTTTGAAGGAAGTGGCGGACGCGGTGGATCTTCCGCTGGTTGTTTCCGGTTCTAAAAACGTGGAAAAGGACGCGGAGCTTCTCACAAAGGCTGCGGAAGCCCTGCAGGGAAGAAATGCGGTGATCCTTCCGGCGAGAGAAGAAAACTACAAGACTGTGGGCGCGGCTGCCGGCCTGGCATACAATCAGGTGGTTGGCGCGGAATCTTCTGTTGATATCAACCTTGCAAAACAGTTGAATGTATTATTGACACAGTTAGGTGTTAATGCCTCCAGCATTGCGATGAACGTGGGAACAGCTACAGCCGGTTACGGTTACGAATATGTGGCTTCCACCATGCAGCGTGTAAAAGCGGCGGCGCTTTCACAGAACGATACGCAGCTGCAGATGCCCATCATCACACCGGTTGCGTCCGAGACATGGGCGGTAAAAGAGTCTGTGACATCGGAAGCGGATATCCCGGAATGGGGCGATCAGGAGCGCCGCGGCGTGGACATGGAAGTGCAGACTGCAGCCGCAGATCTGGCGTGCGGTTCCAATGCCGTTATTTTAAAGCACCCCACATCTATCGCAACGATTTCAAAAATGATCAAAGAGTTAATCTAACTGCTGATTATAAGGAGGAAAAGAATTATGGCACTGAAAGGTCTTGATATATTCAAATTATCACCGAAGAAAAACTGTAAGGAATGTGGCAGCCCCACCTGCATGGCTTTCTCCATGAAAGTTGCGCAGGGCGCGGTGGATGTGAGCGCATGCCCGTATTTTTCGGAAGAAGCAAAAGCACAGTTATCTGAGGCGACAGCGCCGCCCATGAAGACCGTGAAGATCGGTACGGGCAGCGAAGAATTTTCTCTGGGCGGTGAGACCGTTCTGGAGCGCCACGAGAAAACATTCGTGAGCAAGACAAGATATGCGGCGTTCGTGTGCAACTGCATGGATGCGGCCACGATCGATGCGAAGCTGGCACAGATCCCGGTTGTGGAATACGAGCGTATCAGCGAGAGAATGTACGTGGAAATGATCTATGTAAATTACAAAGAGGGCGGCCAGACAGACTACGTGGAACTGGTGAAGAAAGCATCTGCTCTGGGCAGAACCATGGTTCTGGGCTGCACAGATGTGGATGTGGCGAAAGCGGCACTTGCGGTGTGCAAGGATTCCAAACCCGTGCTGAACGGCGCTACGGCATCGAACTATGAGGCCATGAGCGCGGCGGCGCAGGAAGCAGGCGTGGTTCTGGGCGTTGGCGGTGCGAACATGAGCGAGATCTATGACACCGTGAAAGCGCTGGAAGCCCTTGGAAATAAAAACCTGGTGATCGACACCACGGGCGCTACCATCAAAGAAACCTTTGCGAATACAGTACAGCTGCGCAAGGCTGCCATCAAAGACGGCGACCGCACCTGCGGCTATCCGTCCATCGTGAACCTTGCAAAACTGGCAAGCGGCGATATGCATCTGCAGTCCGCGCTGGCGGCTGTGTTCACCATCAAATACGGCTCCATCGTTGTTATGGAGGAGATCACCTACGCGGAGGCGCTTCCGCTGTACGGCCTGAGACAGAATATCTTCACCGACCCGCAGAAGCCCATGCGTGTGGAGCCGGGCATTTACCCGATCAACGGCGGCGATGAAAACTCTCTCTGCCTGACCACAGTGGACTTCGCCCTGACCTATTTCCTGGTATCCGGCGAATTGGAGCGCTCCGGCGTTCCCTGCAACCTGATCATCAGCGATGCAGGCGGACTTTCCGTGCTGACCGCATGGGCGGCAGGAAAACTGTCTTCCAGCTCCATCGAGAAATTCTGGAAAGAGCAGGATATCGAGGGCAAGATCAAATGCCGCAAGCTGGTGATCCCGGGCAAAGTTGCCGTGTTAAAAGGCGAGATTGAAGCAAAACTTCCCGGCTGGGAGATCATCATTGCGCCCACAGAGGCTGCGCAGCTTGTGAAATTCCTGAAAGATATGGCTTAAAAAATATGCAGAAACGGATGCGTGCTGTGCCGTGGCACAGCACGCTGTAATGCGCTTTTTGTGCATGGACGATCCCTGCACAGTGAAAAATGATAAAATACAAGGAGGCAAGAAAATGGCAAAATTTATTACAATCGGTGAGAGACTTTCCACCACGGCTCCGGCTGTGAACAAGGCTTTTACCCAGAGAGACCCGGAACCGATCATCGCGAGAGCGAAACAGCAGCTGGACGCAGGCGCTACATACCTGGATGTAAACATCGGCCCGGCGGAGAGCGATGGCGAGGATCTTATGAAGTGGGCGGTTCAGCTGCTTCAGAGCGAATTTGACAATGTTCCCCTGGCACTGGATACCTCCAACAAGAAGGCGATCGAGGCCGGTATTTCTGTTTACAACCGTTCCAAGGGAAAACCCATTGTAAATTCCGCGGACGCGGCGGGCAGAATTGAAAATATCGATCTGGCGGCGGCGAACGACGCGATCGTGATCGCGCTTTGCAACGGCGAGGGCATCGCGAAGGACAACGACGAGCGCATGGGTTACTGCCAGCTGCTTCTGGAGCGCGGTCTGGAGCACGGCATGGAAGCGGAAGACCTGTGGTTCGACCCGCTGTTCCTGGTGGTAAAAGGCATGCAGGACAAGCAGATGCAGATCCTGGAGTGCATCAAGATGTTCTCCGACATGGGATTAAATTCTACAGGCGGCCTTTCCAACAACTCCAACGGTATGCCGAAGCACATCCGTCCGATCATGGATTCCGCTATGGTAGCCATGGCTATGATGCAGGGCCTCACCTCTGCCATCGTAAATCCCAACGACACAAGGCTGATGGAGACCATCAAGTCCTGTGATGTTCTGAAAAACAACACGCTTTACGCGGATTCTTATCTGGAGATTTAAATGTATAAGGTGACTTTTAAGTTTGAAAACAGCGAAGATGTGAGCGTCTTCGCTGCTTTCGGTGAAAACCTTCTTGAGGTAGCGAGAAAAACAAACGTAGCTATCGATGCGCCCTGTTCGGGGAACGCCTCCTGCGGAAAGTGCAGGGTTAAGCTGGTGGGCGGCGCGCTGGATTCCAAAAAGACCCGCCATATCAGCGAGGAAGAATACCAGGAAGGCTGGCGCCTGGCCTGTGTCAGCAAGGTCTGCGACAACGTGGAGGTGCTGGTGCCGGACATCGCGTCCGCATACCGGAGCCGCATGAAAGTGGCAGATTTAAGCTCACCGGACGAGATCAGGATTTTCGATGACTTAAAAGGACAGGTTTTGGAAGCAGGTATCCAGTTAAAAAATGATCTTGCGGTGGCCGCCGTAAAAATGGATGTGCCAACGCTGGACGATGCCATGCCGGACAACGAGCGTTTCACCCGCGCTGTCACAGAGATCACCGGCATGGAAGTTGTCCGTATTCCTTACGCGGTGATGAAGAAACTGGCTGTAGTGCTGCGTGAGAGCAATTTTGATGTACAGGCCGTGTGGCGTCAGAACGCCCGCGATGTGTTTGTATATGATGTGTTAAAGAAGGACGAGTCGGCCATGGCGTGCGGTCTGGCAGTGGATATCGGCACCACCACGGTGTCCGCCATCATCATCAATATGCTGGACGGCACCATACTGGCGAAGGCGTCTTCCGGAAACGGACAGATCCGCTACGGCGCGGATGTGATCAACCGCATCATCGAATCCACAAAGCCGGGCGGCGGCGAGCGCCTGCAGAAGGCCGTGATCGAGGAGACCATCAACCCGCTGATCGACAATATGTGCAGGCAGGCGAAGATCCGGCCGGATCAGATCTACCGCATGAGCGTGGCGTCCAACACCACGATGAACCATCTGCTGTTTGGCTTAAACGGCGACAGCATCCGCACAGAGCCCTATGTGCCCACCTTTTTTAAGACCAATTCCATGTACGCATCGGATATCGGGATCCATGTGAATCCCAGCGCCCACATCATTGTGGCGCCCAATATCGGAAGCTACGTGGGCGGGGACATCACAGCGGGGACTTTTGTGAGTATGATCTGGAACAAGCCGGAGTTTTCCCTGTTTATCGACCTGGGGACGAACGGCGAGATCGTGTTCGGCAACTCGGACTTTATGTTCAGCTGTGCCTGCTCGGCGGGCCCGGCGTTTGAGGGCGGCGATATCAGCTGCGGCATGCGCGCCACGGACGGCGCCATTGAGGCCTGCACCATCGATGAAGAAACCATGGAGCCAAGCTATACCGTGGTGGGGGCGGAGGGCACAAAGCCCATCGGTCTGTGCGGCTCTGGCATCATCGATGTGATCGCGGAATTGTTCCGCTGCGGCATCATCAGCCCGAAGGGCAAGTTCATCCGGGAGGGAGCCCGCATCCGCCGGGATGCTTACGGCATAGGCTCCTATGTGCTGGCGTTTGAAAAAGACGCCGGCGGGGAAAAAGATGTGGAGATCAACGAGGTGGACATCGACAACTTCATCCGTGCGAAAGGGGCGATCTTTTCCGCCATCCGCACCATGTTGTCGTACTGCGACTTTGACATCTCCATGATCGAACACGTATATGTGGCCGGCGGCATCGGCAGCGGCATCAATATGCAAAATGCCGTGCGCATCGGGATGTTCCCGGATGTGCCGCTGGAGCTTTTCGAGTATATCGGCAATTCCTCCCTGGTGGGGGCGTATGCGATGCTGTATTCCAATGAGGCAGAGCGGAAGGTCTACGAGGTGGCTTCCAACATGACATATCTGGAGCTGAGCGCGATCACATCCTATATGGATGAATTTGTTGGCGCGTGCTTTCTTCCGCACACAGACGCATCGCTGTTTCCGTCCGTCTCAGAGAGGAGCAGCGAAACGTGATACCGGAATACGCAAAAAACAACAAAGAGGATATCCCCTTCGCACAGTATATGGAGCAGTACCGCCAGATGGATCCAATGGCCGCGTCTATGCGCACCGGGATCCCTTACGATGAGGAAAGCAAGTGCTTCCGCATGCGGATGCTGCACAGAACCTACACGGTTTCCTGGCCGGAACTTGCGGTCTCCTGCGCGGATGACCGGAAGGGCTACGCGGTGATGGAAAAGGAGGTGCCGGCAAAGATACTGGCCATGCGTTTCCTGCTGCGGGGCGTGCAGGCGGACTCCACCGGGAAATTTCTCACATACCGGGAGGTTCCCAGCGGGGAAGTGTACTTCCGGCAGTTTTCCGGCCGGTGCCTGGCAAGGCTGGCTTACGGTTTCGGCTTTCAGCCGCAGAAGCTTGCGGACGCTTTTACGAAGATGGGCGCGAAGAAGCTGGATTTGGGGGACGTCTCCTACGAGGCGGAGATCCTCAACGGATATTATGTCAGATTTATTTTATGGGCCGGGGACGATGAGTTCCCGCCCAGCGCACAGATGCTGTTTTCCGACAACTTCCCGGTATCCTTCGAGCCGGAGGATCTGGCGGTGGTGGGAGATATCAGCATCAATACATTAAAAAAGCTGTGACGGCTTTTCAAGTGGAGGAGGTAGAGAAACATGGGATTTTCAACCGTACCGTGTAATGAATTTGTGGAGGTTCTGGCCTCCAAGGCCCCGGTGCCGGGCGGCGGCGGAGCGTCCGCTCTGGTGGGCGCCGTGGGAACGGCCCTGGGAAATATGGTGGGCAGCCTGACGGTGGGCAAAAAGAAATACGCCGATGTAGAGGCGGAAATGTATGCGTTAAAGGAAAAATGCGATGTGCTCCAGAAAGATCTTCTGCGCCTGATCGAGCGCGATGCGGAAGTGTTTGAGCCGCTCTCCAAAGCCTACGGGATGCCCCGTGAGACAGAGGAGGAGAAGGCGGAGAAAGCGCGTGTCATGGCAATCGTTCTGAAAGACGCCTGCTCCGTTCCCATGGAGATCATGGAAAAATGCTGCGAGGCGATCGACATCATCGCGGAATTTGCGGCGAAGGGTTCCGCCCTGGCTATCAGCGATGCGGGCGTGGGCGTGGCGTTCTGCAAGGCGGCCTTAAAGGGCGCCAGCCTGAATGTGTATATCAACACAAAATCCATGGCGGATAAAGCGCTTGCGGCGCAGCTGAACGAAAAATGCGATAAAATGCTGGATGAGTACACCAAAAAGGCGGACGAGATCTTTGACAGCGTGCTCGGCAGATTAAAATAAAAAGACGGAGGTTACATCATGGCAAAACAGTTATTAGGCAAAGAAGTGACGGCTGCCCTGAACGAGAGGATCAAGGCAAATGTCGCGGCCTGCCAGGAAAAAGGCGTAAATCCCACACTGGCGATCATCCGTGTGGGGGAAAATCCCAGCGATATCTCTTATGAAAAGGGCGCGACCAAGCGCTGCGAGACACTGGGTGTGGCG
Source organism: uncultured Marvinbryantia sp. (assembly GCA_947631355.1). Lineage (GTDB taxonomy): Bacteria > Bacillota > Clostridia > Lachnospirales > Lachnospiraceae > Marvinbryantia. The sequence continues at coordinate 287 of CANRKY010000047.1, read as the reverse complement.
TGCGAGAAGATTCTGCTCCCGGAGGATGTGTCCCAGGACGAGCTTCTTGCGGTGATCGATAAGGTAAACAAAGATACAAAGATTCACGGCGTGCTCTTGTTCCGCCCGCTGCCGAAGCATCTGGATCAGAGTGTGATCGAAAACGCCCTGGCCCCGGAAAAAGACGTGGACTGCATGACAGATCTTTCCATGTCCGGGGTGTTCACCGGCAAAAAGATCGGCTTCCCGCCCTGCACGCCCCAGGCATGCATGGAGATCCTGGACTACTACGGCATCGACTGCACGGG
>CANRKY010000046.1 GCA_947631355.1 uncultured Marvinbryantia sp. | reverse complement strand
CATCTTCATAACCGATGTGCGCGGCGTGCGCGGCCCGCTGGAACAGCCCGCCCCGAAAAAGAAAGGGTTCTTCGGCAGGTTCCGCAAGGCAAAGCCCGCTGCGAATACCAAAGGAGCCACAAATACAAAAGCATCTGCGAATACAAAGGCAGATAAGAAGGCGAAAAAATAATCCGTGTATTCACGAAAAACCCCGCTGTTCTCCCACAGACCTGTAATGCTGGTCTGTCAGAAGCAGCGGGGCTTTTTTTCATTTCAAGTACAATGTATGCCACACATTGTCTACAGTATGATTTCTACAATACATGCAACACAATTTTCTGCAGTACTTGGCGCTATTCCCTGCAGTGCGATTCCTGCAGTATAGTGTCGGTGGCCCAATGCTTATAATATCCCCCGGATCTCCCGGATGTTTTCATACCCGTTTTCTTCCAGGTAGCGCTCCATGCCGTCCAGAATATCCATGCTGATATCCGGCTTCATAAAGGTGGCCGTCCCAATCTGCACCACCGTGGCCCCGGCCATGATAAATTCGATGGCGTCCTGCCAGGTGGTGATGCCTCCCAGGCCCATCACCGGGATGGAGACTGCCTTTGCCACCTGATGCACCATGCGCAGGGCAATGGGTTTGATGGCCGGGCCGGAGAGGCCCGCGTAGGTGTTCAAGAACACCGGGGCTTTCTTTTTTATGTCAACCGCCATGGCCAGGAACGTGTTGGTAAGGGATACGCCGTCCGCCCCCTCCTCCTGGCACATTTTCGCCAGCGACACAATGTCCTCCGCGTTGGGCGAGAGCTTCACCACCATTTTGTGCCTGCAGATGCCGCGGATGCGCCGCACGATCTGTCTGGCCACCTCTGTCTTTGTGCCGAAGTTCATGCCGCCGCTTTTCACATTGGGGCAGGAAATGTTCAGCTCCAGGATGTCCAGATCCACCCGGTTCAGCTTCTCCATCCCCTCCTCATAATCCTCCAGGGAATGGCCGCCCAGGTTCACAATATTCACCAGATCTTTCTGATTGATCCAGTCTAGATCGTTCTCGATGAACGTGTCCACGCCGGGATTTTCCAGGCCCACGCTGTTCATGATCCCGCTTGCCGTCTCCCAGATACGGATGCCGTCGTTTCCGCCGTGGGGGTGAGACAGCAGCCCTTTGGAGCACAGCCCGCCCAGGCGCTCAATGTCAAAATATTCGTCCAGTTCTCTGCCGAACCCGCAGGTGCCGCTTGCCAGCACCACCGGATTTTTGAACCGGATTCCCGCAAATTCCGTCTCCAGCCGCTTACTCAATGCCAAACACCTCGCTTCCCAAAAAGACCGGGCCGTCTTTACATACTTTTTTCCTGCCATGCGCCGTCTTGCAGGTGCATACCAGGCAGGCCCCGATGCCGCAGGCCATCCGGTTTTCCATAGACACGTACAGCGGCGCGTCCGTGCCGGTTTTCACGCACTTTTCATACAGCACCTTCATCATGATCGTGGGGCCGCAGGCGAGGATCGCATCATACGCGCAGGGGTCGATGTCGTCTGTCACGAAACCGCCCACGTTCACCGAGAGGTGATCCGCCGCCGCTTCAAATTCATCCGTCAGCACAGGCTGCCCGCTGAATCCCAGATAGATATCCACGGTGCAGACGGGATTTTCTTTTTTGTAGGATTTTCCCGCCAGATAAAGCGGAGCGATCCCCACGCCGCCGCCCACCAGGGCGATGCGCTTTTTATCCGGCAGCTTTGGAAAGCCGTTTCCGTGAGGCCCGTCCAGCGCGATCTCCTCCCCTGCCCGCAGGGAAGCGAAAATCTCGGTTCCCTGCCCCACTACTTTATAAAGGAAGCGCACCGTCTCCCCGTCCGCATCGTACACACTGATGGGACGGCTCAAAACCGGATAGTGCTCCCAGGCGCGCAGCATATAAAACTGCCCCTTTTGCGCCCTGTTTTTTTCTTCCGCCGCAAGAAGGTAAAATCCTTCTCCCAGCGCCTTGTTTTCCAGTATCTTCGCCATATCTCCTGCAAAACCGCCCTTCTTTTTCTATATTATTTCGCAATTTCTCATTTATCCGCACACTTTCGTTGTCCTGTGTGTTCTTTCATCCGATCACTTTCATTGCCCCGCGCGTTCTTTCATCCGATCACTTTCGTTGTCCCACGCGTTCTTTCATCCGATCGCTTTCATTACCCCGAACGTTTTTATCCGCTCACCTTCATCGTCTCACACGTACTTTATCCGTTCACTTTTCCCGTCCTGCACGTTCTTTTGTCCGCTCATCTTTATCATTCCGCGCGTTCTTTCATCCACTCGGCTTTCCTGTCCCGCACACGCTTTCTCTCTTGAAAGCATGATTCTGCGGAATATTCCTGAAAACTACCATTTTATTTACGGAACATTCTGGTACACGATCCTGCCGGCGCAGATGGTGTGCCGCACTTTCCCGTAAAGCCGCGCGCCGATAAACGGGGAATTGCTGGATTTTGAATAAAACCGCTCCGGCACGATCCACTCCGCTTCCGGGTCGAACAGCACAATGTCCGCAATGGCCCCATTTTTCAGTTCCCCGGCGGGCAGGCCGTAGAGCCGCGCCGGATTGACTGTCATCTTTTCCAGCAGCTCCATAAGGGAGAGATGCCCCGGCCTTACCAGGTTTGTGATGCCCAGAGCCAGCGAGGTCTCCAGGCCGATCATGCCGCTGGGCGCGTCCTTGATGTCCCGCGCCTTCTCCTCCCTGCTGTGGGGCGCGTGGTCCGTGGCGATGATATCTAAAGTGCCGTCCTTTAAGCCCGTGATCAGCGCCTGCCGGTCCTCCTCCGTGCGGATGGGCGGGTTCACGCGGGCCAGGCTGCCCTTTTCCAGCACGATCTCCTCCGTGAGGGAAAAATGCTGGGGCGTCACTTCCCCGTGTACCCTGGCGCCCCGCCGCCAGTACGTGCGCACCGCGTCCACAGACTCCTTCGCGCTGATGTGCTGGATCACCACCTGCGCCCTGGTCTTTAAAGCCAGCTTACAGTCCCGCTCCACCATGGAAGATTCCGACACAGCAGGGGCGCCCCCGTAATCCAGCAGCTTCGATACCCGCCCCTTGTTTACGCCGGGCCGGTCGATCATGGCCGGATCCTCCTCGTGCAGGCTGATGGGCACATTCCGCTGCGCCGCCCGCATCATGGCCTCCTCCAGCAGCTGCTCGCTGCAGATGGGAACGCCATCGTCCGTAAAGCCCACGGCCCCGGCCCTCAGCAGGGCGTCAAAATCCGTCAGCTCCCGGCCGCCCAGCCCATTCGTGACCGCCGCCGCCGTATACACATGAATCAGCGCCTTCCCCGCTTTCTGCATGATATAGCCGATGGTCTCCGGATTATCCGCCGCCGGTCTGGTGTTTGCCATGCAGACCACCGAGGTGACGCCGCCCGCCGCCGCCGCGTTGGCCCCCGTGTAGATATCCTCTTTGTACGTAAAACCCGGATCCCGGAAATGCACGTGGGTGTCTACCAGGCCCGGCGCGGCGCACAGCCCCTCCGCGCGGATCACCGTATCCTGCGGGGATACTGCCCCCGCGCCGCTCTCATCGATCTGCGCGATCCTCCCGTTTTCCACCCGGATGTCCGCGATCCCGTCAAAACCGCTGGCCGGATCCAGCACATGGGCTCCCTTAATGATCAGCATACCTTTCCTCCCGTCCTCTGCCGCGCGCATGATTTGTTTTCATAGATGTTTCCATCATACCTTGTTTTTGCGGAAAAAGCAATTGCCACCATGCAATTCACACATCTTTCCGATGTGTTTTTTTCATTTTGTTTTTTGCATAAAAAACCTTGTTTTTTTTCATTCTTCTGATATAATATAGGAAGATGTTTTTCTTAGAAAGACAATTGTTTTTTCCAGAAAAGCACTTTCTGGAAACGCACCATTGTCTTTTCAGAAAAGCACAAATAAGGCTGCAGTATGTATTTTTCGTACATAGGACTGCACAGAAGGAGGAGAAAAATGAAACTGAAAAAATTTGTATCTATCGCTGCCACCGCGGCTATGGCTGTGTCCATGCTGAGCACCACTGCTTTCGCGGAGGGCGACAATACCATCACCATCGGCGTTTTCGAGCCGCAGACCGGCGAGAATGGCGGCGGCGGTATCCAGGAACTGCAGGGTATCCGCTATGCCAATGAAATTCGCCCCACTGTTACCATCGACGGAACCGAGTACACCGTTGTGCTGGACGAGGTGGACAACAAGTCCGATAAAACAGAGGCCGTGACAGCTGCACAGAAACTGGTAGCTGATGGCTGCGCCGCTGTGATCGGTACATACGGCTCCGCATGCGCGATCGCCGCAGGCCCGATCTTTGCAGACGCACAGATCCCGGCTGTTGGCGCTTCCTGCACAAACCCGCAGGTAACCACAGGAAACGATTACTACTTCCGCGTATGTTTCCTGGATCCGTTCCAGGGCAGCGTAATGGCACAGTACGCATTTGATGAGGGCTACACCAAAGTGGCTACCATCGAGCAGCTGGGCGATGACTACTCCACCGGCCTTGCAGCGTTCTTCAAGAACCAGTTCAAGAACCTGGGCGGCGAGATCGTTACCGAGCAGCAGTTCCAGACCAACCAGTCCGACTTCAAGGCCATCCTCACCGAGGTGAAGGCAGCCGGCGCAGAAGCGATCTTCGCTCCGTCCTCCATCACCGTTGCTCCGCTGATCATCAAGCAGGCACGTGAGCTGGGCATTGAAGCTCCCATCATGGCGGGCGACACCTGGTACAACACCACCATCATCGACAACGCCGGCGCTGACTACGCAGAGGGTATGGTTTGCTCCACATTCTTCGACGAGGCAGACGACTCCAACGAGATCACCACAAACTTCGTGACCGGCTACAAAGAGTGGCTGAACGCGGACAGCGCGCGCATCGACCGCAACGGCGGCAACGATTCTATCGTAGGCAACACCGCTCTGGCATATGACGCATACAACGTGATCCTGGATGCGATCGAGGCGGCACAGTCCACCGAAGGTTCCGCTATCCGCGACGCGCTGGCATCCATCGAGGCAGACGGCGTAACCGGACACATTGTGTTTGACGAGATCGGTGACGCAGAGAAAGATACCGCTTACATCGACATCGTGAAAGACGGCGCTTTCTCCTTCCTGAAGACCGTTACCGTACAGTAATCATCCGATAGAAGTTCTGGCAATGAAAAGAGGAGTTGTCGCATAATAACATCCCGCTGGCGGGTTTATTCTGCGGCAGCCCCTCATTTTAAGTTTATTACAGGAGGCTTACCCAATGAGTGCAATGACTCTCATACAACATCTGCTGACCGGCATCTCCCTGGGCGGCGCATATGCCCTGATCGCGATAGGGTACACCATGGTCTACGGCATCCTCCGTCTGATCAACTTTGCTCATGGAGACATTTTTATGATGGCCGGTTATTTTATGATCTTTGCCATGGCGTCTTTCCCATGGTTTATCTCCATCCCGATCACACTGATCGCCACCGTTGTTCTGGGTGTCCTGATCGAGAAGGCGGCGTACAAGCCCCTGCGCTCCGCGCCGCGCATGTCTATCATGATCTCCGCCATAGGCGTCAGCTATCTGCTGCAGAATCTGGCCACCTACCTGTTCACCGCCCTGCCGAAGTCTTATCCGGAAGTGCCGTTCCTGAAGCGCATCTTCCAGTTTGGTGAGATTTCTGCCTCTCTGGTAACTCTGATCACTCCTGTACTCACTGTGGTGCTGGTGATCATCCTGATCCAGCTGATCAACCACACCAAGATCGGCATGGCCATGCGCGCCGTGTCGAAGGACACGGAGACTGCCCGGCTGATGGGCATTAAAGTGGACACCACCATTTCCATGACCTTCGTGATCGGCAGCCTTCTGGCCGCGGTGGGTTCCATTCTCTACTTCACAGACCGCATGACGGTGTACCCGTACTCCGGCTCCCTGCCCGGCCTGAAATGCTTCGTGGCCGCGGTATTCGGCGGGATCGGTTCCATACCGGGCGCCGTGGTGGGCGGTTTTGTGATCGGTATCTGTGAAACATTGCTGGTGGCTTTCGGCTACTCCACCTACTCCGATGCGTTCACATTCCTGCTGCTGATCGTTGTGCTTCTGGTGCGCCCCACCGGCCTGTTCGGTGAAGCGGTGACCGATAAAGTCTGAGGGGGTGGACGCTGTGACAAAGAAAAATGTACGCAATCTGGTATTGAGTATTCTGCTGCTTGCCGCGGCAGGCGGCGCTCTGGGATGGCTGCAGGCAAATTCCTCCGCCCATTCCTACGCGATCTCCATCATCGAGCGCTCCGCGATCTACGCGGTGGTGGCCGTGGCCATGAACATGCTCACCGGGTTTACGGGGCTGTTCTCTCTGGGCCAGGCGGGCTTTATGGCCCTGGGCGCCTATGTGACCGGCATCCTCACCATTCCGGTGGAAATGCGCGCTAATGTTTATTATCTGAACGGCATCGCGCCGTGGCTGGAGAATGTGCATCTGCCCATGCTCCCGGCCCTGATCCTGGGCGGGCTGGTAGCCGCCGTGTTTGCGGCCCTGATCGGCATCCCGATCCTGCGTTTAAAGAGCGATTACCTGGCCATCGCCACCCTGGGTTTTGCGGAGATCATCCGCGCGTTCCTGGCCTCCCCGGCCATGAACACCATTACAAATGGTTCCTTCGGGCTGAACAATATCCCGGCCTTCTCTAATATCTTTGTGCCGTGTATTGTCTCCGCCGTCTGCATCTTCCTGATGGTGCTGCTGATCAACTCCTCCTACGGGCGGGCGTTCAAGGCCATCCGCGAGGACGATGTGGCCGCGGAATCCATGGGGATCAACCTGTTCCGCCACAAAGAGCTGGCCTTCGTGATCTCCTCTTTCTTCACCGGGATCGCGGGCGGACTGCTGGCCGTCTATATGCGCTCCATCGACACCAAGACCTTCCAGGTGACCTTAACCTACAACATCCTGCTGATCGTGGTGCTGGGCGGCATCGGAAGCGTGACCGGCTCCATCATCGGCTCGTTCCTGATCAACGGCGGCCAGGAGTGGCTTCGCTTCTTTGACGAGCCCCTCAGCATCGGCGGCGTGCAGATCCCTCTGTTCCGCACCGGCTTCCGCATGGTCATCTACTCGGTGCTCCTTATGATCGTGGTGTTGTTCTGGCGGCGCGGCATCATGGGAACCAGCGAGTTCACCTGGGATAACCTGTTTGGACTGTTTAAGCGAAAGAAAAAGAAAAACGCGGGAGGTGAGGCGTGATGGCAAAGAATGTACTGCACATGGAAACGATCACCATGCAGTTTGGCGGCGTGGTGGCTGTGAACGGCCTCACGCTGGATGTGAACGAGCATGAGATCGTGGCTCTGATCGGCCCGAACGGCGCTGGAAAGACCACGGCCTTCAACTGCGTGACCGGCATCTACGCTCCCACTTTCGGGGAAGTGTCTTTTAATGGGCAGACGATCCTGCGCAACTCTCCCCAGGGCAAAATGAAGAAACTCTACGCCGGGGATGTCCCCGCGGTGGATGTGAAGCCGCTGATCAAGACCCCGGACGAAGTGACAAAGATGGGCATCGCGCGGACATTCCAGAATATCCGGCTGTTCGGAAATCTGACGGTATTTGAAAACGTGCTGATCGCAAAGCATATGCGGGCGAAGCAGAATGTGTTCACCGCCACCCTGCGCCTGAACCGCGCGGAGGAGGCAAGGATGCGCAAAGAGGCCATGGAGCTGCTGGAGGAGCAGAACCTGGCGCACCTGAAAGACGAGATCGCGTCCTCCCTGCCCTACGGCCTGCAGCGCCGTCTGGAGATTGCCCGGGCCCTTGCCACAAAGCCGTCTCTGCTCCTTCTGGACGAACCGGCCGCCGGCATGAACCCGCAGGAGACCATGGAGCTGACGCAGTTTATCGCGCAGATCCGGAAAGATTACAATTTGTCTGTGTTTATGATCGAGCACCACATGGATCTGGTCATGGAGATCTCCGACCGCATCTATGTGCTGGACTTTGGCCGACTGATCGCACAGGGCACGCCGGACGAGATACAGAACAACGACCGGGTAATTGAAGCATATTTGGGGGTGGCGCACGATGCTGAAGATTAATGATCTGAAAGTAAATTACGGCGGCATTGAGGCCGTGAAGGGAATCTCCTTTGAGGTTCCGGAAAAATCCATCGTCACGCTGATCGGCGCAAACGGCGCCGGAAAAAGCACCACTCTGCGCACCATCGCCGGTCTGAAAAAACCGGAGAGCGGCAGTATCTCGTTCCTGGGAAAAGACATCACCGGGACGGACACTTCCTCCATCATCGCGCAGGGGATCACGCTGGTGCCGGAGGGGCGCCATGTGTTCCCGGATATGACGGTGCTGGAAAACATTAAGATCGGGGCCTATCTGCGGAAGGATTCCCTGGAGGACGACATCAACTGGGTGTATGACCTGTTTCCCCGCCTGAAGGAGCGGAGCTGGCAGCTGGCCGGTACCCTTTCCGGCGGCGAGCAGCAGATGTTGGCCGTGGCGCGGGCGCTTATGAGCCGCCCGAAGCTGATGATGATGGATGAACCCTCTCTGGGGCTTGCGCCCATCATCGTGCAGGGCATCTTCGATATCATCCGGGAGATCAACAAGCAGGGCGTGACAATCCTTCTGATCGAGCAGAACGCGAACATGGCGCTGCACGCCGCGGATCTCGCCTACGTAATGGAGACCGGGCACATCACCATGCAGGGTGCCGGAAAAGATCTGCTGGAGGACGAGTCCATAAAGGCGGCTTATCTGGGAAAGAAGAAAGCATAAAAAGGCCGCAAAAGCGAAAAAGCAAGCAGGGGCGGGTGTTCTACCCGTCCCTGTTTTTGTGTCTGCTTTTTTCTTTTATACTTTTGCCTTTGTACTTTTGCTTTTGTCTGTCCTTTCCTGCGTCTGTTATCGTCTGCACACGTTTACGCCTTTGCTAGTGTCTGCCCTCGCCTGCACTTTCTCTGATTTTAGCGCGAATTTATGCCTGTGCTGCTTTCGAAGGAACATCCGTATTTTTCCAGCAGTGCAATGGTATCCGCGCAGTCATCGCTCAGGTCATAGGTCACTGCATAAACTTTTCCGGTCTGTTCCTGGCGGAACAGGATCTGAAGGGCGCCATTTCTTGCCGCTTCTTCCGCCTGCTGCAGCGTCTCCTTTCGCAGATCCTTCTGAAACATGGAGAAGATTTCCCGCGTCTGTTCCAGGGTAAACGAAACTGCGCTGTCGGGCGCCTTTTTCGCCGCAGTCGGGGCAGCGAATATATCCCTGTACATGTAAAAACTATAGGTTTCGCTCACGCGTACCGCAAGCACATTTTCCGGCTCGATCGTCAGGATGGGATACAGGATTTCCTTGTATTCGTCCTGCTCCCACAGAGACGCCAGATGACTCGCCCCATAGGTATACCTGTACTGCCGTTTCCGGGAAGTGCCGTCTTTCATGTGGAATGTGACCACCAGGCACGGGCCGTAGTCCTCTGTCCGTTTTTTGCGGTCCTGAAACGCGTCGCTCTCCTGTATCAGCGTATAGGCGGCGTCCAGATCTTTGGTCTGCCACACCTGCGCGCTGTCTATCTGGTCCGTTTCCTGATACCACTGGATATCTTCGCCGGTACTGTCCAGCGTGTATTCATAGCATAAATCTACGCTCATCGGGGCACTGCAGATCACGCTTACGCTGTCCACATGCTCTTTCTCCGGCAGGTAGCGGTCGTAGCCCGTCAGGTCGAAGGCAAAGACCGCCAGGATCCCTATAGTGACAACCGCACAGAGCGCGATCTGTATCCGGTCCTTGAAAATTTCCCGGATATCCGTGCAATAGGCAAATTCAATCAGGCCGTTCACCAGCAGCAGTCCGAACGCCCACCCGAAGATTCCCAGCGCGAGGCTGTAGCCCGACACATAGAACAGCATCACGATCAAAATGACCGACGGCACCGCCAGCAGAAATTTCACCACGCGCGCGATCCCCGAAAAGGCCATGGGAACGCCGGCCTTTTCCGAGGGCCGCTTTCTGTAGCAGAAGATGCACAGGATCACAACAAGCGCCGTGCACAGAATCGATGCCAGTATTTTTTCCCAGGGCAGGTTTCCGTAGATGCCCCATTCATTCATCAGGTCATCGAAAAGCGCCAGCGGCGTGCATCGCATCGCCGGGAATTTTCCCATGCTCTCCGGCGGGCAGAACGTCTGATAGAAAAACACTTTCAGGTTTTCCCACAGCCACCGCACCGAGGGCAGATACAGGCAAAAGACAAGAATGCCGCAGACTGCCGCATAGATCTTTCCGGTCAGCATCATGGCAAGAACCGTCAGGCTGTACACCAGCAGGAACAGGCACAGGGACGCCCCAAAGCACTTTAGCAGCAAAGGCCCGGCCACGGTTCCCAATCCGTTCAGAACGCTGATCAGGAAAAACAAGAGCATGTTTGCCGCCAGAGGCACTGCAAACCAGAACAGTCCTGCCATAAACTGTATCCCAAACAGCTTCTCTCTTTTCACTGGCAGGCTGTGGTAGAAATCCAGCTTTTCACGGGAATGAAGATAAGAAAACTGCAGGATTCCCATCAGCACCGCCGTGCCAAAATGCACACATAAGATAAACGGATTTAAGATCACCGGGGCCATCTCCATCCAGATCTGCCGGTCGATGGGCTGATAGGCCGTGCTGTTCTCCATAAACAGCATCCCCAGTATCGGATAGCAGCAAAACCAGCCGATGGTCAGCAGGAGCCCGAAGGCAGCGCCTCTTTTGATGGCTTCCCGAAGCAGTTTAATGGATGATATTTTTGATGTCATAACCGATCACCTCCGTCTCGCTGATAAATATTTCTTCCAGAGATAAGGGCAGGATCTCATAAAACAACGGCTTTTTGGATTCGATATCCATCAGGATCTCCTCCCTGCTGCCCCGCACCGTGACGCACGACAGATTCCCCCTGGTCTCCCTCTTGATCACATCCAACTCTCCCAGAAGCCGCTGTTCCGCCGCGGGTTCCATCACATACTGCACCTTGTGAATATCCGTCTTCATCTCCTCCAGATCTTTGGAGAACAGGATGCCGCCCCGGTGGAGCAGGCCCACATGGTCGCAGATATCTTCCAGTTCCCGCAGATTGTGGGAGGCAATGATGGGCGTGAAATCCCGCCGCATCACCTCATCGATGAAAATGCTTTTTACTGCCTGGCGCACCACCGGATCCAGGCCGTCGAACGTCTCATCGCACAGCAGATACTTTGTGCCCGCGCAGACGCCCAGAAGCACGAACACCTGCCGCCGCATGCCTTTGGAAAACGTGGACAGCTTGCGGCTCTGATCCAGCTCAAATTTCCCGCACAGCTCCGTGAACCGCTCCCGGTCGAACCCCGGATAGACAATGCTGTAACAGCCCATCATGTCCTTTACCCGTGCATTGCTGAAATAGTAGGGCGTATCCGGGATGAAGCAGATGCGCCTCTTTATTTCCGTGTTCTCAAAAATTTCCATGCCATCGATCTGCACCGATCCCTCATCCGGCCGCAGCACTCCGGCCAGGATCCGCATCAGTGTGCTTTTTCCGGCGCCGTTGGTGCCCACCACGCCGTACACACTCCCCTCCGCAATCTGCGCTGTCACATGATCCAGGGCGCGGATCTTGTCAAATTGTTTACTCAGGTTTTCAATCTTGATCATGGCTCCCCTCCTTATTGCCGTATTGTCTTGTTGCCTTATTGTCTTATCTTCTTATTTGCCTATCTTTCATCGCTTTATCTGCTTATCGCTTTGCCGCCTTACTGCCTTGCCGCTTTGTCTTTTCACTGTCCTTTCGTTCAGTTTTCTTCTGTCCGACCTGCGTATATTTCCTCTATCTCCTGCTGCAGGCGCGCGCCGGAGATCCCCAGTTCTTTCGCCTGTCGGATGGTTTCCCGGAACGTATCCATATACGCTTCCTGCTTTTGCCGCACCAGCTTTTCCCCGCCGGTCACAAAATTCCCCCTGCCCTTCACCGGATAGATGTACCCGTTCTGTTCCAGGATGGCGTAGGCTTTTTGTATCGTATTCGGATTGATCGCCAGATCGGTGGCCAGTTTGCGCACCGACGGCATCTGGCTGTCCGGCCCCAGAACCCCTTTGACGATCAGCATTTGAAACCGCTCTACAATCTGCTCGTAAATCGGGCGCCGATCCTTGTAATCAATATAGATCATCCGGGTTTCTCCTTTCCTTCTCGCGTCTCAAGTGTACTATATGTATTAGTACACTTGTAGTATATAGAAACATGCAAGCCATGTCAAGATACTTTTTACAAAATTTCCACAGAAAATTTTATGCAGTAATTTTCGCAGAACCAGAATAAACGCGCAGAGTCTTTGCATAAAAAAAGTAACTGCATCCCGAAAGACACAGTTACTTTCTTTCATACATTTTCAACTGCTCTGCCATGCCGCACGCTTCTGCGGCAGCTTCCAGTTTCACTTCACCGTGCACAACTTTGCACGTTCGTTTCGCTGTGCATAGCTTTGCAAGTTCGCCTTGCGTTGCATGGCTCTGCAAGTTCGTCTTGCGGTGCATAGCTTTACAAGTTCGCTTCACCGTGCGAAGATCAAACCCGCAGCACTTTCTGGCTCCGCCACAGGAACACCAGGTACAGGATGCTGATGACCACCTGCGCAACCCATACCACAATGCTCACGATCAGCGCCAGGATGCCGATCAGCGGTACAACGGACAGCACAATGCAGATCATGTCGATGGCGGTAAACAGGATCACGCCCTTCCACACTTTCTGCCCCAGCTCCGCCACTGTGACGTCCACGCTGCGCAGCAGATCGCTTGTGGTATTGCACACATAGTAGATTACCATAGCGTTCAGGAACATGGTGATGAATGAACACGCGACAGATAAAAATCCGTTTTCCGGCGCGAAGAAAATGCTGATCGCTTCCACAACGATGTTGGCGATCGTCATCAGGAAAGCGTTTTTGTATCCGCTGTTTAATTTCGACAGTGAATAAAACGCCCACAGTGAGATCAGTCCCGCCACGATCAGGATCACCCCGCCCAAAAGGGGGATCAGCGCCGCCAGCGACAAGATCTGTCCCAGAAACAGATAATAAAGCCCTTTTCCTGCGTCTCTTTTTTCATAAGCATCCATTGCAAAACCCTCCTTTTGCAGCTCAGCCCTTCAGACCTCTGGCCTGCCGGTCCATGTCTTCCACCACAATGTCATATATTTCCCCAAGGGAAGAACAGTATTCCAAAACTTTCCACGGCTCGTTGGTATGGAAATGAATTTTGATGAGTTCCTCATCTCCCACCGCCAGCAGGCAGTCGCCTTTAAAGTTTTCCGTAAAATACTCTCCAATGGCATCCTCGTCCAGGTCTTTGCCCTCTATCAATAACTGCGTGTCATAGCGAAACTCCAGCATGGCGGTTCTCCTTTCCTCTTTGCTTACCGTTGTGCTTTATTACTTTACTTTTCTTTTACTTCACTTTCACCTTGCTGGGCAGGCTCTTTTGTCCAAGGATGCCCTTGCCGTCCGGTTTGTACGTGTAAGCCCTCACCTCGTAATAATAGGTTCTGCCTCTGGTAAGGCTGCTCTTGTCAATATAGTACCTTATCTTTCCGCCGGGAACCGTGGCAATACGCTTAAACGGGCCGTTCTTTGAAGTGCTCCGGAAAATGCGGTAGCCCTTCGCGCCGTACATCTTATCCCAGGTGATCCGCACCTGGCCCTTGCTGTTGGATTTTGCAGTCACGCCGGTCACGCGGGCGGGCGGCGTTGTCACCTTAAACGCATCGCTGTATTTTCCATATACCTTTTTCCCGTTGGTTCCCTGCGCGTACGCCCTCATGATGAAGGTGTAGGTTCTTCCGTACTTGAACGGCGCATTGCTCACCAGAGAGGTGGTGCTGCCGTTCGTCACCGTAGTGAGGATCACGTATTTCGAAGTTACGGGGTTGTAGCGGTAAATCTCATAGCCGTCCGCATCCTTCACCTTTTTCCACTGGAAGTACACGCGCTTATCGTTGTTCCGTGTACTGGCGCTTGCGCTTACCTTTTTCGACTTGTCAAACGCAGACACTTTTGCGCTCACCTCGGCGCTGTACGGGCCGTAGGTGGTCTTTCCGTTCTTCCGCAGATACGCGCGCATGCGGAATGTGTACGTGCCGCTGGTGAATTTGCGCACATAACTCAGGGTGTTCCCGTTGGTGATGGTCACCTTCTTATCGTACTTTCCTGTCTTGTTGTTGCGCAGGAAAATCTGATATCCGGTGGCATTGGACACCTTTTTCCACTTAAAGCTGATCTTCGCCACGCCCGGCTTTGTCTGCACTTTCAGCACCGGTGCCGCCAGTTTTACGGCTGTTGGTGCGGGTGTGGGCGTTGACGGCTGAACCGTCGGAGCCGGTGCGGGTTCGGGTGTGGGTTCGGGCGTCGGTTCCGGTGTGGGCTCCGGCGTCGGTTCCGGTGTGGGTTCGGGCGTCGGCTCTGGTGTGGGCTCCGG
>CANRKY010000045.1 GCA_947631355.1 uncultured Marvinbryantia sp. | reverse complement strand
AGGATTTCTGCAAACTTGCGTGAGTGCGGAAAGCTCGGAGCTGACAGACGGCAAGTTTGCAGAGACAAAGCACATCACCGTTGAGGTTTACGACCGCGGAAATGACGGCGGATCAGACCCCACCAACAACAAGTACACACAGTATATCAAGGACCAGATGCTGGAGCGCCACAATGTGGAAGTAGAATTTGTTGCGGTTCCCCGCTGGACCGAAGTTGAGCAGATCAACAACCTGCTGGCAGCCGGCGATGCGCCGGACATCTGCGTGACCTACGATTATCCCACCATTCAGACCTATGCGAACATGGGCGGCGTGCTGGATCTTTCTTCCTATGTGGATGAGAACAAAGACGTGCTGCCGAACCTTTGGGACTGGCTGGGCGAGACAAACCTTTACTGGGACAAAGATCCCACTGAAGGCACCATCTGGGCCATCGAGGCGAAGCTGGCAACCAGCAACCGCATCAACACCTTTGTCCGCAAAGACTGGCTGGATGCGCTGGGCCTTGCGGAACCCACCACGAAGCAGGAATTTGAAGATATGCTGATCGCGTTCCGCGACAATGCGGAGACGCTGCTGGGCGATGACGCGGACAAGATGGTTCCGTATTCCGTGAGCTACGATGTGGGCTGGAGAGCAGCTACGCTGATCGAGTCCTTTATCGATCCGGACATCTCCGACAGAGAGTACTACATCAACGGCTTTGACGACAGAAAATTCACAGAGCCGGGAACGAAGGAAGCAGTGAGACTGCTGAACAAGTGGTACAATGACGGCCTTATGTGGAAAGATTTCGCGCTGTATGGCAGCGGCGACACCACAGAGGACGACATGATGAAAGCAGGCTATGTGGGCGCTTTCACACACAACTGGGATTACCCGTACAGAAACGGTGAGGACAGCATCCAGACCAACTTAAAGAGAATGGTGGGCGAGGACGCAACCTATATCGTAGTGGATCCGTTCGAGGACAGCAAGGGCACACACACCAAATTCGTGTCCGGCCCCATCGACCGCAAGATCTTCTTCCCGTCCACAAACGACGAGCCTCTGGCTTCCATGCTGTATCTGGATTTCATCAGCGATCCGGAAGTGATCGAGTATCTGCAGATCGGTGACGAGGGCGTTACGCACAATGTTCTGGAAGACGGTGCGGTGGAAGTGATCGCGGCTACAGGCGATGACATTCAGAACTCCGGATTCAACATTGACTACACCATCACCTGCAACGGCCTGAAGCTGGTTGACGAGGAGCAGACTCTGAAATCAACCGCACACAGCTATGCTGGCATCGATCCGGCACAGGTGGAGAGAGCAAACGAAGTGGCGAACACCGATATGCGCGTTGGCAAGAACGTGAATGTTGGCACCATCGAGGCAGAGGAAGGCATGGGCCCGGCGCTGTCTGAGAAGCGCGACATTGTTTACGACAATGCGGTGATCGCAGCTCCGGATCAGTTTGACAGCGTTTGGGATTCCGGTATGGAAGACTACCTGAGCTCCGGCGGTCAGGCGATCATTGACGAGCGCACAGAGAAATTTGCGGCTACCTTCGGCGATGTGGATATGCTTCCGTAAGGGACTTTGAAAAAACGGACAGCCCGCACAAGGGTTTCCGCTATTTGAAAGCGGCGTATTTCGCTGCAGACAATCCATAAAAAGAAACTGCCGCAGAGCAGTGCCCGTGATACGGGGCTGCTCTGCGGCGGTTTTTCTATGCCACATTTTTTTTGCAGGATTTGTCACAGATTCCTTTTCTGAAGGATCCATTTCCGCGGATTTGTTTTCTGCGAATTTGCTTTTTTTGGATTTACTCCTGCGCCGCAGCTGCTTCCTGCATCCCCGGATCCTGCCGGGCCGCGCGCAGATTTTTCTGCGCCGTGCTCAGCATCAGTTTGATGCGGTTCAGCTGGTTTACCTCGCTGGCGCCGGGGTCGTAGTCTATGGCCACGATATTGGAGAGCGGGTACTGCCTGCGCAGTTCTTTGATCACGCCCTTGCCCACCACGTGGTTGGGCAGGCAGCCGAAGGGCTGGGTGCAGACGATATTGTTCACGCCGCTGTGGATCAGCTCCAGCATCTCGCCTGTGAGGAACCAACCCTCGCCGGTCTGGTTCCCCAGAGAGACGATGGGCTTCGCGTATGCGGCCAGATCCTTGATGTTTGCGGGAGCCGTGAAATGGCGGCTCTTTTTAAATTCTTTTACCGAGGTGCTGCGGATAAACTGCAATAATTGTATGCCGGCATTTGCGACGAGCGCGGAACTTTTTTTGGTTCCCAGCTCCTGGGCCTTGAAATTCGTGTTGTAAAAGCAGTAGAACAGGAAATCCAGCAGATCCGGCACCACGGCCTCCGCGCCCTCCGCCTCCAGAAGATCCACCAGGTGGTTGTTGGCGGCCGGCATGAATTTTACCAGGATCTCCCCCACAACGCCCACGCGGGGTTTCGGGATGCCGCGGATAGGCAGATTGTCAAAGTCCTGAATGATCTCCCGGCACAGCCGCGCAAACTCGCGGCGCGTGGGATTTTTCTTCTGCAGGAAGGTGATGCACTGCGCCTGCCATTTCTCATGCATCGCGTTGGCAGAGCCGGGGATGATCTCATAGGGCCGCATGTGATACAGGCAGCGCATAAAGATGTCCCCGAACACCACGGCGTACATTCCCTTCATGATCATGGGGAGTGTGATCTTAAAGCCTGGATTTTTCTCCAGCCCGGACACGTTCAGCGAGATCACGGGGATCTCCGGGTGGCCCGCTTTCTGCAGGGCGCGGCGTATGAAGCCTATGTAGTTCGTAGCGCGGCAGCCGCCTCCCGTCTGGGTGATGATGACAGCCGTTTTCGACAGGTCGTACTTGCCGGAGAGGATGGCGCTCATGATCTGTCCCACCACGATCAGGGAAGGGTAGCAGGCATCGTTGTTCACATATTTCAGCCCGGTGTCCACCGCTTCCCGCCCGTCGTTTTCCAACAGCTCCATGTGGTAGCCGCAGCTCTTAAATGCCGGTTCCAGCAGGCGGAAATGGATGGGGGACATCTGCGGGCAGAGAATGGTGTAGTCTTTGCGCATCTCCTCGGTGAACAGCACGCGGTTGATGTTTGCGGGCACGATGGTGCGCTCCTCGTGGTTTTCTTCCTTTACGCGCAGGGCGGCGATCAGGGAGCGGATGCGGATGCGCGCGGCCCCCAGATTGTTTACTTCATCGATCTTCAGGCAGGTGTAGATCTTGCCGGAATTGCTCAGGATATCGTTCACCTGGTCGGTGGTCACCGCGTCCAGCCCGCACCCGAAGGAGTTGAGCTGGATCAGATCCAGAAAATCCGTGGTCTTCACATAGTTGGCCGCCGCGTACAGGCGGCTGTGGTACATCCACTGGTCGCTGACGATCAGCGGCCGCTCCGGCGGATTCAGGTGGGAGACAGAGTCCTCGGTGAGCACCGCGATGCCGTAGGAGGTGATCAGCTCCGGGATACCGTGGTTGATCTCCTCGTCGATGTGATAGGGCCTTCCCGCCAGCACAATGCCCCGGCGCTTGTGCTCCTTCAGCCAGGCGATGGTCTCCTCACCCTTTTTCTGCATGGCCAGCCGCGTGTCCTCCAGATCCTTCCAGGCGTTGGCCGCGGCGCGCTTTACCTCCTGCGCCGGGATCTCCGGGAAGGCTTTCACAAGCTGGGAGGAAACCGTCTCCAGGCTGGTGAGCGCCATAAAGGGATTGCGAAAGTCAATCTGCTGTTCCCTTAAATTTTCCACATTGTTTTTGATGTTTTCCGCGTAGGAAGTCACAATGGGGCAGTTGTAATGATTGTTGGAATCCGGAAATTCGTTGCGCTCGTAGGGGATACAGGGGTAGAAAATAAATTTTACGCCCTGGTGGATCAGCCACTCAATGTGCCCGTGGGCCAGCTTTGCCGGATAACACTCGGATTCGCTGGGAATGGATTCGATGCCCAGCTCGTAAATTTTCCGGGTGCTCTTTGGGGAGAGCACCACCTGGTACTTCAGATCCGTAAAGAACCGGAACCAGAAGGGGTAGTTCTCGTACATATTCAGCACGCGGGGAAGCCCCACCTTCCCGCGCACCGCCACATCCGCCTCCAGGGGCTCCCTGGAAAACAGCAGTTTGTTCTTATATTCAAACAGATTCGGGATGTCCGAATTTTTCTTTTCTTTACCCAGCCCGCGCTCGCAGCGGTTCCCGCTCACATACTGGCGGCCGCCGGTGAAGCGGTTGATGGTGAGGCGGCACTGGTTGGTGCAGCCCTTGCACTTGGCCATGTGGGTGGTGAACTGCAGGCTGTTGATCTTGTCGATGGGGAGCATGGTGGTCTGTTTGTCCACATCGTAGCGCTCCCGCGCGATCAGCGCGGCGCCGAAAGCCCCCATGATGCCGGCGATATCCGGGCGCACCGCCTCGCAGCCCGCTATGCGCTCAAAGCTGCGCAGCACGGCGTCGTTATAGAACGTGCCGCCCTGCACCACAATGTGTTTTCCCAGCTCCGAGGCGTCGGAGACTTTGATCACTTTATAGAGGGCGTTTTTGATGACCGAGTAGGCCAGCCCCGCGGAAATGTCCGCCACGGAGGCCCCCTCTTTCTGCGCCTGCTTCACCTTGGAGTTCATAAACACGGTGCAGCGGGTGCCCAGGTCGATGGGGTGCTTCGCGAACAGCGCCTCTTTCGCGAAGTCGCTCACACTGTAGTTCAGGGATTTCGCGAAGGTCTCGATAAACGAACCGCAGCCGCTGGAGCACGCCTCGTTCAGCTGCACGCTGTCCACGGTGTGGTTCTTGATCTTGATGCATTTCATGTCCTGCCCGCCGATGTCCAGGATGCAGTCCACATCCGGGTCAAAAAAGGCGGCGGCGTAGTAGTGGGAGACTGTCTCCACCTCCCCCTCGTCCAGCAGGAGAGCGGCCTTGATGAGCGCCTCCCCGTAGCCGGTGGAGCAGGAGTAGGCGATGCGCGCGCTCTTTGGAAGGTGCGCGTAGATCTCCTGGATGGCCTTGATGGTGGTCTTTAAGGGGCTCCCATTGTTGTTGCTGTAAAAAGAGTACAAAAGGGAGCCGTCCTCCCCCACCAGGGCGGCTTTTGTGGTGGTGGATCCGGCATCGATCCCCAGAAAGCACAGGCCCTCATAGGAGGACAGGTCGTCCGTCACCACATTGTACTGGTTCTGGCGCTCGTTAAAAGCGTCGTATTCTTCCTGGGTGGCGAAAAGCGGCGCAAGCCTCGCCACCTCAAATTCCAGCCGGATATCGCCGGACAGCTTCCGGATCAGGGCATCCGTGCCCACGGCGGCGGTATATTCACTGTTCAGCGCGGAGCCGATGGCCGCAAAAAGGTGAGAATTTTCCGGCGTGATGGCATGTTCCTCATCCAGGTGCAGAGTGCGGATGAACGCGTTCTTCAGCTCCGGGAGGAAATGTAAGGGCCCGCCCAGAAACGCCACGTGGCCGCGGATCGGTTTGCCGCAGGCCAGGCCGCTGATGGTCTGGTTCACCACCGCCTGGAAAATGGAGGCGGCCAGGTCTTCTTTGGTGGCCCCCTCATTGATCAGGGGCTGGATATCGGATTTCGCGAACACGCCGCAGCGCGCCGCGATGGAATACAGAGACTGGTAGTGGCTGGCGTACTCGTTTAAGCCGGCGGCGTCTGTCTGCAGAAGGGAAGCCATCTGGTCGATGAAAGAGCCGGTGCCCCCGGCGCAGATGCCGTTCATGCGCTGTTCCACGCTGCCGCGGTCAAAATAGATGATCTTTGCGTCCTCGCCGCCCAGTTCGATGGCCACATCTGTCTGCGGGGCATAGTGGGAGAGGGCGCCGGACACGGCGATCACCTCCTGCACAAAGGGAACCTCCAGGTGTTTCGCCAGAGAAAGCCCGCCGGAGCCGGTGATCACGGGGTAGACCGTAAGTGTCCCCAGGCGCTTTTCCGCCTTTTTCACAAGGGCGGCCAGCGTCTCCTGTATATTTGCAAAATGGCGCTCATAATCGGAAAACAAAAGCTGGTCGTAGTTGTCCAGCACAGCGATCTTCACTGTGGTGGAGCCGATATCGATCCCCAGCCGGTAAGATTTATCCTGAGAAACCATAGAAACGGAAAAACCCTCCTTCTGATTTTCTGCTTTTTCTTATGTTCAGCCGGTTCCCGCGGATATGTTTTGGGGGCCCGGTTCTCATATTAATAGGTACATTTACATCAGGTTACAGTATACGACAATTCCGGTCGAAGTGCAAGATGGAAATACTGGCTTGTTTTTTCAAAACGGATATGCTACTCTGGTTCATATGCGGGTGATGGCCCGATGCTATTCTATGACGAAAGGGACAGACTATGTATAAAATAAAAAAAGTGGAGGGCCGGGCGAAGCGGGCGGAATTTACCACAGTCCACGGGACTGTGCAGACGCCGGTGTTCATGAATGTGGGGACGGCGGCGGCCATCAAGGGCGCCGTGGACACCACCGATCTTCGCAGGATCGGCACCCAGGTGGAGCTCTCCAACACCTACCATCTCCATGTGCGGCCAGGGGATGATGTGGTGCGGGCCCTGGGCGGGCTGCACAAGTTTATGAACTGGGACCGGCCCATCCTCACAGACTCCGGGGGCTTTCAGGTGTTTTCCCTGGCGGGGCTGCGGAAGATCAAAGAGGAGGGCGTGCATTTCCAGTCCCACGTGGACGGCAGGAAGATCTTTATGGGGCCGGAGGAGAGCATGCAGATCCAGTCGAATCTGGCTTCCACCATCGCCATGGCGTTCGATGAATGTCCGCCCAGCAAGGCGCCCAGGGAGTATGTGCAGGCGTCTGTGGAACGCACGGCGCGGTGGCTGGTGCGGTGCAAGGCAGAGATGGAGCGCCTGAACAGTCTGCCGGATACTATCAACCGGCACCAGATGCTTTTCGGGATCAATCAGGGGGCGGTCTATGAGGATATCCGCATCGCCCATGCGGAGGAGATCGCGAAGCTGGACCTGGACGGCTACGCCATCGGCGGCCTGGCAGTGGGGGAGACCCACGAGGAGATGTACCGTGTCCTGGACGCGGTGGTTCCCCATCTCCCGCAGGACAAGCCCACGTATCTGATGGGGGTGGGCACACCGGCCAACATCCTGGAGGCGGTGGATCGTGGCGTGGACTTTTTCGACTGCGTGTACCCCAGCCGCAACGGGCGGCACGGGCACGTGTACACGGCGGGAGGCAAGCTGAACCTCTTTAACGAAAAATACAAGCTGGATCCGCGTCCCATAGAGGAGGGCTGCGGCTGCCCGGCCTGTCAGAATTACAGCCGTGCCTATATACGCCACCTTCTGAAGGCGAAGGAGATGCTGGGCATGCGCCTGTGCGTGCTGCACAACCTGTATTTTTACAATCATCTGATGGAGGAGATCCGGGACGCGCTGGACGCGGGATGTTTCGCAAAATACAAGGAAAAAAAGCTGGAGGGCTTAAAAGCACAGGAGCAGCAGAGCGGGGCAGCAGGATTTTGAAAAAATTACTTGATGTATCCCACAATTTTGTGTATGATAAAGAAAGTATTATCAATAACGGAACGGAGGAGATTCAAAAATGAATTTTTATTTATTGACAGATGCGGCTGCATCGGCGGATGCGTCGGCGACAGCCGGAGCAGGCGGGGGCATTATGCTGCTGCTGTTTTACGTGGTCATCATCGGCGGCGCAATGTATTTTATGGCGATCCGTCCGCAGAAAAAGGAGCAGAAAAGGATCAACGCCATGCTGGCGGAAATGTCCGTGGGGGACGCCATTGTGACCACCAGCGGATTTTACGGTGTGGTGATCGATATAACGGATGAAGATGTGATCGTGGAGTTCGGCAGCAACAAAAACTGCAGGATCCCCATGCGGAAGTCGGCGATTGCGGAAGTAGAAAAAGCTGTGGAGCAGTAGGATTTCGAAAAACCGGGGAGCACCGGGAAATTTTCAGAAATCTGCTGGCAGATCCGGCATTGAAACAGTAAATAATAAGGAATCTTACGGTACTGCGGTATTTCTTTTGGAAAAAAAGAAATATCGCAGTATGTTGCAGTGAAGGAGGATAAGAATGGCGAGGTATAAAATTGCCGTGATCCCGGGAGACGGGATCGGACCGGAGATCGTGGCGGAGGCCAGAAAGGTGCTGGACGCCGCCGGAGAAAAATTTGGGTTTGTTTTAGACTACCAGGAATTGCTGATGGGCGGCGCGTCCATTGATGTGCACGGGGTGCCGCTGACGGACGAGACCATCGCGGCGGCAAAGAGCAGCGATGCGGTGCTGATGGGATCCATCGGCGGGGACGCGAAGACCTCCCCCTGGTACCAGCTGGAGCCTTCCAAACGCCCGGAGGCGGGGCTTTTGAAGATCCGGAAATCCCTGAACCTATTTGCCAATCTGCGCCCCGCTTACCTGTACGAGGAGCTGAAGCAGGCGTGCCCGCTGCGGGACGAGGTGATCGGGGAAGGCTTTGACATGATGATCATGCGGGAGCTCACCGGCGGCCTCTATTTTGGCGAGCGCAGGACCGTGGAGGAAAACGGAGTGCGCAAAGCCATCGACACCCTGACCTACGATGAAAACGAGATCCGCCGCATTGCGCGGCGCGGGTTTGACATTGCCAGAAAGCGCAGAAAAAAAGTGACCAGCGTGGACAAGGCCAATGTGCTGGATTCCTCCCGGCTGTGGAGAGCGGTGGTGGACGAGGTGTCCGCGGACTACCCGGACGTGGAGCTGGAGCATATGCTGGTGGACAACTGCGCGATGCAGCTGGTGCGCGACCCGAAGCAGTTTGATGTGATCCTCACGGAAAATATGTTTGGCGATATCCTCTCGGATGAGGCCAGCATGGTGACGGGCTCCATCGGGATGCTCGCCTCCGCCAGCCTGAACGAGACAAAATTCGGACTGTACGAGCCCAGCCACGGCTCGGCGCCGGACATCGCCGGGAAAGATATCGCAAACCCCATCGCCACCATTTTGTCGGCGGCGATGATGCTGCGCTTCTCCCTGGATCTGGACGAGGCGGCGGACGCCGTGGAAAAAGCGGTGAAGCAGGTGTTAAAAGACGGTTACCGCACAGGGGATATCCTGTCCCCCGGCTGCACCAGAGTGGGCTGCCAGGAGATGGGCGACCTGATCAGAGAGCGGATCTAAGAATATTCATGTAGGAGGAAAAAAAGGATGAAAAGTGATGCGGTAAAGAAGGGGATGCAGCAGGCGCCCCACAGATCTCTGTTTAACGCCCTGGGGCTTACAGAGGAGGAGATGAAGAAGCCTCTGATCGGCATTGTAAATTCTTATAACGAGATCGTGCCGGGGCATATGAACCTGGATAAGATCGCGGAGGCGGTGAAGCTGGGCGTTGCCCTGGCGGGCGGCGTGCCCAGAGAGTTCCCGGCCATCGCGGTGTGCGACGGCATTGCCATGGGGCATGTGGGCATGAAATATTCTCTGGTGACCAGGGATCTGATCGCGGATTCCACAGAGTGTATGGCCATCGCCCATCAGTTTGACGCCCTGGTGTGTATCCCCAACTGTGACAAGAACGTGCCCGGCCTTCTGATGGCGGCGGCGCGTCTGAATATTCCCACCATTTTCGTGAGCGGCGGCCCCATGATGGCGGGCCATGTGAAAGGTGAGAAGCGGAGCCTCTCCAGCATGTTTGAGGCGGTGGGCTCCTACGCGGCAGGCACCATGACGGAGGAGGATGTGTACGAGTTTGAGTGCAAGACCTGCCCCACCTGCGGTTCCTGCTCCGGCATGTACACGGCAAACAGCATGAACTGCCTCACGGAAGCCCTGGGTATGGGCCTCCCGGGAAACGGCACCATCCCGGCGGTGTACTCGGAGAGACTGAAGCTGGCAAAACACGCGGGCATGAAGATCATGGAACTTCTGGAGAAGAACATCCGCCCGCGGGACATCATGACGGAAAAAGCCTTCCGCAATGCCCTCACGGTGGACATGGCGCTGGGCTGCTCCACCAACAGTATGCTGCATCTGCCGGCCATCGCCCACGAGGCGGGCGTGGAGCTGAATGTGGACATCGCGAACGAGATCAGTTCCCGCACGCCGAACCTGTGCCATCTGGCTCCGGCCGGCCCCACCTACATGGAAGACCTGAACGAGGCGGGCGGCGTGTACGCGGTGATGAATGAGCTGGACAAGAAGGGACTGCTTTACACGGATCTGATCACGGCCACAGGGAAGACCGTGAAAGAAAATATTTCCGGGTGCGTGAACCGCAACCCGCAGGTGATCCGCCCCATAGACAACCCGTACAGCGAGACCGGCGGCATTGCCGTGCTGCGCGGAAATCTGGCGCCGGATTCCGGCGTGGTGAAGCGCTCGGCAGTGGTGCCGGAGATGATGGTGCACGAGGGCCCGGCCCGGGTGTTCGACTGCGAGGAGGACGCCATCGAGGCCATAAAGGGCGGCAAGATCGTGGCCGGGGATGTGGTGGTTATCCGCTACGAAGGGCCGAAGGGCGGCCCGGGCATGCGCGAGATGCTGAACCCCACTTCCGCCATTGCGGGCATGGGACTGGGTTCCTCCGTGGCGCTGATCACGGACGGACGTTTCAGCGGCGCTTCCCGCGGAGCCTCCATCGGGCACGTTTCCCCGGAGGCGGCGGTGGGCGGACCCATCGCGCTTGTGGAGGAAGGCGACATCATCAAGATCAACATTCCGGAAAACAGGCTGGATCTGGATGTGTCCGATGAGGAGCTGGCCGCGCGGAAGGCGAAGTGGCAGCCCAGGGAGCCGAAAGTGACCACGGGATATCTGGCGCGCTATCAGAAAATGGTGACGTCCGGGAACCGCGGCGCCATCCTGGAACTGTAAGGACGGGACGAATAGAAACGCAGGAGGAGCAGCATTATGAAATTAAACGGTTCGGAAATATTGATCGAGTGTCTGAAAGAGCAGGGCGTGGATACCGTGTTCGGGTATCCGGGCGGCGCCATTCTGAACATTTACGATGAATTATATAAGCACAGCGATGAGATCACCCACATCCTGACGTCCCACGAGCAGGGCGCCAGCCACGCGGCGGACGGCTATGCCAGAGCCACGGGGAAAGTGGGCGTCTGTCTGGCCACCTCCGGCCCCGGCGCCACCAACCTGGTGACCGGCATCGCCACGGCGTACATGGACTCCATTCCCGTGGTGGCCATCACGGCCAATGTGGGAGTTCCGCTTCTGGGAAAAGACAGTTTCCAGGAGATCGACATTGCGGGCGTGACCATGCCCATCACAAAGCACAACTACATTGTAAAGGACATTGAAAAGCTGGCGGATACCATACGGGACGCCTTCCGCATCGCCCAGGAAGGGCGGCCGGGCCCGGTGCTCATCGATATCCCGAAGGATGTGACGGCGGCGGTGACCGAGTACACAAAGGTTACGCCGGAGGAGATCGAGCGGAAGACAGACTACATCCGCCAGGCGGATCTGAAAGAGGCGGTGCGCCTGATCAACCACAGCAAACGGCCGTTTGTGTTTGTGGGCGGCGGAGCCGTGATCTCCAACGCGTCGGCGGAGCTGAAAGAATTTGTGGACAAGGTGCACGCGCCGGTGGGCGACTCCCTGATGGGCAAGGGGGCGTTTGACGGGCGCGATGAGCGCTACACCGGCATGGTGGGCATGCACGGCACAAAGGCATCCAACCTGGGGATCACCCAGTGCGACCTGCTGATCGCCATCGGCACGCGGTTCAGCGACCGCGTGGTGGGGAACGCGAAGCGGTTTGCGCGCAGGGCGAAGATTCTGCACATCGATGTGGATCCGGCGGAGATCAACAAAAACATCATGGTGGACTGCAGCATCCAGGGGGATGTGCGGGAAGTGCTGCGGCGCCTGAACCCGCTGATCGAGGACCACAACCACGATGAGTGGCTGGCCACCGTGCATGAACTGAAAGAAAAATACCCGCTGAAATATAACCCGGAGGGGCTCACAGGCCCGGCGGTGATCGAGGAGATCTACAAAGTGACGGACGGGAACGCCATCATGGTCACGGATGTGGGCCAGCACCAGATGTGGGCGGCGCAGTATTATAAATTCAAAGAGCCGCATACACTATTGACATCGGGCGGGCTTGGCACCATGGGCTACGGCTTGGGCGCGGCGATCGGCGCAAAAGTGGGCCGGCCGGACAAAACTGTGATCAATATTGCCGGGGACGGCTGCTTCCGCATGAATATGAACGAGCTGGCAACGGCCGCAAGGTATCAGATCCCCGTCATTGAAGTGGTGATCAACAACCATGTGCTGGGCATGGTGCGCCAGTGGCAGACGCTGTTTTACGGGGAGCGGTATTCCGCGACGGTGCTGAACGACGGCGTGGATTTTGTGAAAGTGGCGGAGGCTCTGGGGGCATCGGGGATCCGTGTGACGAAAAAAGAAGAACTGCGCCCCGCGCTGGAAAAAGCCATCGGCATGGGCGGCCCCGTGCTCATCGACTGTCAGATCGACCAGGACGACAAAGTGTTCCCCATGGTTCCGGCGGGCGCACCCATCGAGGAAGCTTTTGACCAGGACGACATGGAAAAGGTTGACAATTAATTAACGAAGTGGTAGAGTAAAGCTGCTTTGCGCGGTTTTGGTATAGAGGAGGATATTATGAAAAGAATTTACAATTTTTCTGCGGGCCCGGCTGTGCTGCCGGAGGAAGTTCTGAGAGAAGCTGCCGATGAGATGCTGGACTATCGCGGCAGCGGCATGTCTGTGATGGAGATGAGCCATCGCGGGGAGATTTTTGATGGCATCATAAAAGAGGCGGAGGCGGATCTGCGGGATCTGATGCATATCCCGGACAATTACAAAGTGCTGTTTTTACAGGGCGGCGCCTCCCAGCAGTTTGCCATGATCCCCATGAACCTGATGAAGAACAGGGTGGCGGATTACATTGTGACGGGCCAGTGGGCGAAAAAAGCCTACGAGGAAGCCAAGAAATACGGGCAGGCCAACAAGATCGCCACATCGGAGGATAAAACGTTTTCCTATATCCCGGACTGCTCGGATCTTCCGGTGAGCGAAAATGCGGACTACGTGTATATCTGTGAAAACAACACCATCTATGGCACAAAATTTAAAGAGCTGCCCAACACCAAGGGAAAGACCCTGGTGGCGGACGTTTCCTCCTGCTTCCTGTCGGAGCCGGTGGATGTGACGAAGTACGGGCTGATCTACGGCGGCGTGCAGAAGAATATCGGCCCGGCGGGCATGGTCATCGCGATCATCCGCGAGGATCTGATCACGGAGGATGTGCTTCCCGGCACTCCCACCATGCTTACTTACAAGACCCACGCGGACGCGGGTTCTCTGTACAACACGCCGAACACCTACTGCATCTATATCTGCGGGAAAGTGTTCAAATGGCTGAAGAAAATGGGCGGCCTGGAGGCCATGAAGGAGCGCAACGAAAAAAAGGCGGCCATTCTCTATGATTTTCTGGATCACAGCAAAATGTTCCGCGGGACGGTGGAAAAGAAAGACCGCTCGCTGATGAACGTGCCCTTTGTGACAGGAGATAAAGATCTGGACGCGAAGTTTGTGAAAGAGGCGAAGGCCGCGGGCTTTGAGAACCTGAAAGGGCACAGGAGCGTGGGCGGCATGCGCGCCAGCATCTACAACGCCATGCCCGTGGAGGGCGTGGAGGCCCTGGTAGAGTTTATGAAGAAGTTTGAGGAGGAGAACCTGTAATGTATCATTATCATTGCTTAAACGCCATTTCCCATGTGGGGCTGGAAGGGTTTACAGGTCAGTATATACAGACAGATAAAATGGAGGACGCGGAGGCCGTGCTGGTGCGCAGCGCCGCCATGCACGACATGGAGCTTCCGCAGAAGCTGGAAGCCATCGCCCGCGCAGGGGCCGGGGTGAACAACATCCCCCTCACAAAGTGCGCGGATAAAGGGATTGTGGTGTTCAACACGCCGGGGGCAAACGCCAACGGTGTGAAGGAGGCTGTGCTGGCGGGACTTTTGCTGGCCTCCAGAGATATCGTGGGCGGCATCAACTGGGTGCAGTCCGAGCGGCAGAACGAGCTGATCGCCAAAGTGGCGGAGAAAGAAAAGAAGAATTTCGCGGGCTGCGAGATCCTGGGGAAACGCCTGGGGATCATCGGCCTGGGCGCCATCGGCGTGCTGGTGGCGAACGCGGCGGCAAGGCTGGGAATGGAAGTGTACGGCTACGATCCCTATATTTCCGTGGACGCCGCCTGGAACCTCTCCAGGGATATCCGCCACATCCGCGAGGTGGATGAGATCTACCGGGAGTGCGATTATATCACGATCCATGTGCCGCTGATGGACAGCACGCGCAAGATGGTGAACCGCGAGGCCATAGATAAGATGAAGGACGGCGTGGTGCTCTTAAACTACGCGCGGGACGTTCTGGTGGACGAGGAGGCCGTGGTAGACGCGCTGCGCTCCGGCAAGATGAAGCGCTACGTGAGCGATTTCCCGAACCCCACCACCGCGGGAAATCGCTCACGTAGCGCTTCATCTTG
>CANRKY010000044.1 GCA_947631355.1 uncultured Marvinbryantia sp. | reverse complement strand
ACGTATTCGTGACGGGGGATAAGGATTTTCTGGTTTTGGATGTGGATATGCCGGAAATTGTCACGATGGCGGAATTTTTGGAACGATATTAAGAACATGAGGGCAGGCAGTGTACGGAAATGAAAAAGTGCGCTGTCCGTTTTTTTTGTTTGATCTTATTCCATACGAAAATCAATTCTATCTCTACGAAAATTAATAATTTTCATCACAATTTTCTCACAAAAAACATTGACAAATCTCGCACAATTTTATAAACTTTTCATAAGATAACAAAATATCAATCAAGTAATGCAGGGGCAAATTTACAGTTTGTCCTTGCACTGTACACGTTCATTCAGAAAAATTGCACAGAAAATTTCATTGATAACGAAAACAGGGAATGTTTTAGCTCAGCTCTGATGGAGAGGACACGGGAGGCAGCAGAGATGAAGAAAAGAATGAAACAGATCCTTGCTATGTTTCTTGCGGCTGCAATGATACTGCAGCAGGGCGGCATGGCGGAAACCATCACAGGCGGGACGGTGCTGGCGGATGAAGCGCCTGCCTGGACGGAAGATATAGAAGATACAGGGGAAGCGTCTGCATTGACCACAGAGGCAGCGCCCGCGGCGCAGACGATAGCGGAGACGGCGGAAGCGCCGGTGGCAGTGGAGCCGGTTCCCGCAGCGGAAGCGGCACCGGAGGAGACGGGCAGTGCGCCCACACAGAATACAGAGGAGGCGGCACCGGAGACGGACGGTGTGCCCGCGCAGAACATAGAGGCACCGGCATCGGAGGAGACCGACAGTGCACCTGCGCAGAATACAGAGATTGCGCCGGAGAGCGGCAGTGCGCCCGCGCAGGACACAGAGATTGCATCAGAGACTGGCAGTGCGCCCGCGCAGGACACAGAAATTGCGCCGGAGAGCGGCAGTGCGTCCGGACAGGGCACAGAGCCGGCGCCGCAGGAGAGTGAACCGGAACTGGTTCTTGAGCCGGAGTATGTGCGGCCTTACGAGACGGAAGCACGTCCGTATGAGACGGAAACGATCCCTGCCGCGGATGAGGCAAACCTTTTTGAATTGAAGCTGGACAACAGCGATCAGACAGCGGAAGATGAAACCATCCCGCACATAGCCCTGGAACTGACACGCCCGGAGGGTTTCCCGGCGGATGTATCCTGTGGACTGGAAGTAGTACAGGACGAAGAAAAAACGAGACTGACGGCCGAGACAGACATGGATCAGGCCGAGGGTCTCGTTTTGCGTTTCTTTGTGGAACAAAACGGAAGCGCCTGCGACCTTTCGGGGGCGCAAGCAGTGTTTGACGGACTGGACGACGATTACCTGACGGGCAGCCGTCTGTTTGCGTACCGCGAGGGAGAATGGAAGGAACAGAGCGCCCTGTTCTTTGAGGAAAACGACAGGACGCGGGCGAGCTTTTCCATAGATCGCGATGGGATCCTGTTCTTCCAGAAAGCGGAGGAGCCGGAGACGGAAGAATTGGAGACAGAGGAATCTGACGCGGAACAGACGGAGAAAGAAGAACCGGGGACAGAGGCGGAGGAAACGGACGCAGAGGAGCCGGAGACGGAAGAATCAGGGACGGAAGAACTGGAGACAGAGGAAACGGACGCGGAGCAGACAGAGATAGAAGAACCGGGGACGGAGACAGAGAAAACGGACACGGAGCAGACGGAAGAACTGTGGACAGAGGCAGAGGAGTCTGGCACGGAGCAGATAGAAGAACCGGGGACAGAGATAGAGGAAGCGGACACAGAGGAGATGGAGACGGAACCAGGGACGAGCGAGCCGGAGGCAGAGGAGCAGGCGCATGTGATGTCTGCCAGTCTCACAGAGGATCCCATCATGCCGGTGGCAGGCGATGAGACGGAGGAAACAGAAACCGATTCGGTTTATGAGATTTATTATGTAAAAGATAAAGAATTGGTATTCCAGAGTAATCCTGATCCTGATCCGGAACGCGGCAATCTGGTACAAGACACAGATTATTATGTCTATCATAATGATGGCGGTAATCCTAAAGACACCAAGAGTGGTATGGCGGCAAATGAATGGGAGTGGATTGCTAATCAAAATGTCCAAAAGAACATTGAGACGGTCACTTTCAAAGAATATGTGCCCTTAAAGTCTTTGCAAAATATGTTCAACGGGTGCAGCAGTCTGAAAACTGTGAAAAGTTGTCAAGATATAGCGCGGGAGGCTGAATCTATAGCGCGTGTATTTAATGGCTGCGGATCACTGGAATGTTTGGATCTGAGTACTTGGGATACAAGTAATGTAACGAACATGGGATATATGTTCAATGGCTGTACGAAGCTTGCAGATTTGAATGTCAGCACTTGGAATACTCAAAAGGTTAATAATTTAAATCAGACATTTCAAGGGTGCACTTTGCTGAAAACGGTGGATGTCAGCAAATGGGAGTTGACAATATCTAATAATATGATGTGGACGTTCAATAACTGTACTGCTTTGACGACTCTGGATCTGAGCGGATGGGGTGTGAATGGGGCACAGATGGGCGGTTTGTTTAATGGCTGTACCTCTCTGTCCCGTCTGACTTTGGGAGAAAATTTTTATTTCAGCACTAAGAATGGGAGCGCAAATCTTACCGGCACATGGATTAGAGAAAGTGATAAGAAGGAATTTACCGGCGCTAAATTGATGGAAACGTATCCTGCTAAAAATGCAGAAATAGCAGGCACTTACCTGCGGGCAATTCCCATCTCTTTCTACACTAATGATGGAACTAACAATGCAAGCACGATAGACAGATATATTGGCGCTATCTTTGCGGCGGATGATGTACAGGTTCCTGTCCGCGCTGGTTATGAATTTGACGGCTGGTGGACGGACAAAGAGGGCGGCAAACAACTGACTAATGGGGATCCCATCACGCAGACCGCCTATTATGCGCACTGGAAAAAGTGTACGGTCTATGAGATCTTTTATAAGAAAACTGGGGAACTGGTATTTCAAGACACAGATGTTGTGGATCCGAACAAAGTGACATTGGATTCCTCGGGCGAACCGAACGCCGATGAGTATACGATATATAACGATGATGGATCCAATGCACTAAGCAACACAACAAACCCCTCAGAAGCGGACTGGGCGTTCCATGGGATCAGAGGGCAGATAAAAACGGTAACATTTCGCGATAATGTAAAATTGCAAACAGTTCAGTTCATTTTTAAGAATTGTACGGCATTGCGGAAAGTGAATATCGGTAAATTTACTGCGTCCGGCATCACATCTATAGCACAGGCTTTTCGCAATTGTACGGAATTGACGTCCCTGGATCTGAGCGAGTGGGATGTTTCTGCTGCCAAAAATATCGGGCATGTATTCCAGGGCTGCACGAATCTTCGCTCTTTAAATCTCACAGGATGGAGCACGGAGTCTGTAGAAAATCTGTTTGAGACATTTGAAGGGTGTTCGTCTCTTACGAGCCTGGATATCAGTCAGTGGAAGACCGAAAAAGTAACAAATATGCTCGGCACATTCAGTGGCTGTATATCCTTGACAGAGCTGGATCTGAGCGGATGGGATACCACAAAGGTATCAGATAATAATATGAAAGCCATGTTTGGCAATTGTCCCGCGCTGTCCCGCCTGATCCTGGGCGCTGACTTTACGTTTTGGGGAGAAACGGGTGTAAATAACGCCGGCCTTATCGGTTTCTGGCAAAATGAGGAAACACAGGTGCTCTTCACGGCAGAGCAGATGATGAAAAACGAAGCCGGAGCAGGCACTTATATCCGCCCAAGGGTATATGAGATCCTGTACACAAGCGGGGAGCTGGTGATCCAGAATGACGACACAGTGGATCTGTCTAAGGGGGATGTGTACCGCGTCTATGAGGACGATGGCAGCGGTGCGATAGGCAGCGATGCCGCAAATGATGCATGGGCGTTTGATGAGGATAAGAGCCGCATCACTTCCGTGACGTTCCGGGACAAAGACATCAAGCTGGGAACCCTCCGGTCTATTTTTAAGGGCTGCACGAATCTGGAGAAAGTGGACACCGGCGAATACACTGCGGCAGGGGTGACCTCTCTCGGCTGGGCGTTCAGCGGATGCACGAACCTGACATCTCTGGATCTGAGCGGTTGGGATACATCCTCGGTGACCTATATGGGGCGTATATTCCAGAACTGCAGAAAGCTCAGTTCTTTAAATATCGCTGGCTGGAATACAGAAAAAGTTACGAACCTGTATGAGACATTCCAGAACTGCGAATCCCTGACCGCGCTGGACGATATAAGCGCATGGAATACCGCAGCTGTGACCAATATGATCAGCACGTTTGCGGGCTGTACTTCTTTAAAAGAACTGCATCTGGGAAAATGGAGCACTTCTGCGATCAGTCTAGGGGATAAGAATATGGAGAATATGTTCCAGAAGTGCGAGGATCTGGTGCAGCTTGATCTGGGAAAAGACTTCTGGTTTACAAATACCAACGCCGGTCTTACCGGCGAATGGAAGCGCGGCTCAAAGGATGAAAAAATATATGACGCCGCAGATCTGATGGCCGAATATAAGAAGGAAAACGCGGCAAATATGGCGGATTCCTATTACCGCGTTGCGCGGATAACGTTCAACGGCAACGGCGGCGTTGCCAATCCACAGGGCATAGACGGCTATCTGAACATGACAATCGAGGAGCTGCCAACGGCAAAACGTGAGGGCTACGAATTTCTGGGCTGGTTCACAAAACGTGTTGACGGTGAACCATTAGAAAAGGGCGACAAGGTTCAGCAGCTGACCTATTATGCACACTGGAAGCCGTATACCTACACGCTGCGCCTGCATGGTCAGAACGGAAAGACAGGCGAAGATGGCATACGGACAGAAACACTGACGTTCGACCAGTTCTACCAGCTCTCAGAGACGCTGTTCACAAATGGGGATAAGCTGCTGATCGGCTGGAACACAAAGAGCAATGGCCAGGGCCAGATGTACGGGCCAAACGCCAGAGTGTCTGGGCTGGCGGATCAGAACGGATCCGAGGTGACCTTATACGCCATCTGGGGCGACCCGGATGATTACGTTACCCTGTCGTTTGACTCACAGGGCGGATCTGATGTGCCTTCCATGCGTTTCAAGCGGGGCGAGAAAGCGCAGCATCTGCCGCAGCCCACCTGGGAGGGCTATCTGTTTGACTGCTGGGCTTACAAGCAGGATGGCACACTGCAGCTGTCGGAGAGCAGTTTTGTGGAAATGACAAAGGATATCACCTTGTACGCCCAGTGGCTGAAGTACTATACTGCCAGATTTATACCGCACGAGGGTGGAGAAGAAGAAGCGATAACAGCCCAGACAACGAAGAAGACTCCGCTGGGCGCCCTGCCGAAGCTTCCGCAAAGAGAGGACGGCAGTGTGTTGATGGGCTGGTTCACGGAAGACGATGTGCAGGCAGAGGCGGGGAAAACGTATCTCACAGAGGATACGAACTTCTACGCGCGCTGGGGATGGAAACCGCAATTTGACGCGGCGGGCGGCGAGTTTACGTCTGTCCCGAAGTATCTGTATGCAGAAGATAAAAGTGCAGCATTGAGCTATGAACTTTCCGAACTGCCGGAGGTAAGAAAGGACGGCTATACCTTCAAGGGATGGTATCTGGAAAATGGGACGCCTGTAAAGGCGGGAAGCACGGTAGATCTGACCGCGCACAAGCGCATTACCGCCCATTGGGAGCTCGTTCAGACGGTGCAGGTTCAACTGGATCCGGGCGGAGGCACGGTCAACGGGAAAAAGGATCCGGTGACGATTAATGCCTACGCCGGAAAGAGACTGGGCGATCTGCCGATTCCTGAGAGGGCTGGCTATGTGTTCCTGGGTTGGTTTGATGAAGAAAAAAACGAACTTTGCAGCCGAGAGACAACATTTGACGCAGATAAAAAAATCACCGCGCATTGGGCGGAGGAAGTGTATGTCACCTTTATGAGCGGGGACGACGTGGTGGAGCGGATCCCGGTGGCCCAAGGCGGAACCATTCCGGTTTTGCCGGGGGCAAACAATTCCGATGCGGCCTATCCCGTTCTGGAAGGCTGGTATACAGCTCCGGATGGGAAAGGTGAAAAACTGACCACGGACACAGTGATCGATGAGGATATGATCTATTACGCGAAGTGGGATGCGCTGCGCAGCCAGGGTACCGTTGACAATATTTCGTATACCTACAGCGTTGCGTGGGAGTCTGCCTCCAATGAAAATGTGGATCGTGTGGGAGACTGCCTGGTCTTCCATCCAACGGATACCGCAGAACAGACGGCGACACTGAACGTCTATTTCATGTCAAATATGGAGTCACAGGGTAACGCGATACCTAAGGGTGCTGTGAGGATCAAGATCCCGAAACAGGTCTGGAAGGACTGGGATGGTAACCTAACGGGTACGTGCAATATCAGCAATGAGCTGGAGGAGTACAAAGAAGGAGTCGAGCTAAGTGGCGATAAATATTTTACCTATACAGAGGAAGGCGAATATTATATTCTGACCAACAACAGACCGATCAACGGCGGCGCCGGCTTAAATATCCAGATCAGCTACACCGTGGATCCGACAACTGTGCCAGGCGGCGGGATCGATACGGCGGGGAACTATGTGACAGACGGCCTCGGTGCGCCAGACGGCCCAAAGTATTATCACGGTGAGTATCCGGTGACGATCACCATTGATAATACGGACAAGAGTGTTGAACCAACAGAGATCACAAAAAATTTTTCCATTGAGATGCACACCCGCGTGCGCACCTCCGCCTCGAAGGAGTTCTCAAAGATCCGCTATTCCTATGTGTGGCAGAAAGAGTGGGGACCGGAGCCGGAGGACGCGGACGATTATTTCTACATTGAATGGAAACTGAAGGAGACAGTGCAGTCCACCGCCAACCAGCCG
Organism: uncultured Marvinbryantia sp.; assembly: GCA_947631355.1. Taxonomy (GTDB): domain Bacteria; phylum Bacillota; class Clostridia; order Lachnospirales; family Lachnospiraceae; genus Marvinbryantia. The sequence goes on along the minus strand of CANRKY010000044.1, from coordinate 8,093 downwards.
TTCACGTTCACCTGGTCGGAGGAAGACACCGTCCATGATGGAACGGTGGTGGGCATCACGAATCCGTCCGTGTCTGTGAAGCCGGATGGCTACCGGACATATTACAATGACCAGAAAGTGGTTGTAAAATATCCGCTCTCCATGCTGAAAAATGCAGAGAACGGGCGGGTGAAGATCCACAACGAGGCGATCGTGACGGAAAACTGGGAATCCGGCTATAAGACATCCCACAGGGTGTCTGCGGATTATACCGTGGAAGTGCCCACAGGCGGCGGAACGCCCGGATTTGAAAAGATTTCATTTGATACTGTGAAAAATGCGAGTGTCCACGCACCGGCGCAGAGGCACGGCGGCCAGGAGGATATTCTGGACGATGGGAAGGAAGTTCCCCTGGGGTGGCGCATCAGCTACGGCGGCGGCCCGGAAAAAGAGCCCATATGGGATAAAGATTCTCACACATACACTGCGCAGACGCGCACCATCTGCATCACCGATGGCACGGAAGACAATCTGCTGTATTCCTCCGGAAATGCGGACGAGAAGTATAATTGGAACCCGTCTTCGGGGAATAAAGCGCTCTCGGATGAGGACTACCGGCTGACGAATGTGACGGTGACGCTGACAGAGTATGATGCGGAATGTCTGGATGAGACGGCTGATCGCTGGACGGGCACAAAGGAGCACGTAGACAGAGCGGATTACGAGAACGTGGATATCTATGTGCGCTACAAGGATTCCAAGGAGCTGGAGTTCTTCCGGAGCGTGACTTTCGAGGATGCGGATAAGGTATCGGTATCTCTGCCCGAAAACGCGCGCGGCATAAAGATCCTGCACGATTCCTCATTCTACTGGACGGATATCCGGGTGGATCTGACGGCGAACCTGCTTCCGAGCGCAGCCATAACCAAATGGTTCCGGGAGGATGCGGAGGCAAACACCACCTCCATTATCAAAAACTGGGCGCGCTGCAAAATGTGGACGGGGAAGAACGAAAACGAACCTTATAAGAATTTAAGAAATTATAATGAGAACGGCTTCGCCACCCGCGAGGTCTGGGAACTTGATGTGAGCGTCACGGATCAGCTTCTGTGCAAGTCCGCCACCAACCAGAGCGGCGTGGTGGTGGATGTGAAGCATGGGATCCAGGACAACCCGATGTGCCTCACAGGGTGGCTGTACAACAATTCGGGCCGCGTCAAACAGCTGCGGACGGGAGAGTTTTACGATCTGCTTCCCATGGGAACCACCGTGGATCCCGCCAGCGTGTACGGGGTCAGCTTTGTGAACACCGCCTGGAGCACCGCGGGAGCGCCGGGCGCACCAGCCAACAATTACTATACCAAGTTAAATGACAGGGGCCGTCTGCCCAATTCCGCCCTGGATGTGTCGTTTGTGGACAACTGGGAGGGGTCGCACCGGACCATGATGATCGTCCGCTTCACCGTTCCGGAGAACGTGAAGGCAAACGGCGTGCATATATTTTTCCTGCTGCGCACCACCTACGAGAATATTATGGAAAACGGTTCCACGCAGGAAAACGATGCGGCGTTTGTCAACACATCGAAGTGGAGCAGCCCGCCCCGCTCAACGGGTGTGGCTCTGAGTGAACTGGAGGCAAAGGAATACTTCCAGGAACTGGATAAACAATACAACGGGAAGATCAGCTATTTCGAGGCTTCCGCGCACTACGCGCCGGTGGACGTCTCCACCTGGGGCTTCGACAAGCTGGTGAAGGCGGAGACAAGCGCATCGTACAGCCAGAGGGATACCTCGCTGCTGAACAATTTATATACCTACCGCCTTACCTACTCCCAGGGCAGCGGCACGCGCACAAAGGGGATCGTGTTCCTTGATGTGCTGGAATATGGCTTTTATGAGAAAGCGGAAAATGAGCCCGGTTTTCGGAGACTTGTGACGTCGGAATGGCAGGGCGTTTTTGTGGATGTCAACGTGGAATCGGTGAGAAAAAACCGGATGGACAAAGATGATCCAAATACAGCCTGTGCGCCGGTGGTTTATTATTCCACAAAGAAAAGAGAAGAAATTCAGGATGTGAAACCGAATTTTGATGTTACTGATGGTACCTGGAGTCAGATCCCGCCCACAGACATCAAAGAGATCACTGCGATCGCGGTAGACTGTTCCAAATGTGAGAACGATGAGGATTTCGAGCTGATGGGCGATGACAGCGCCATGGAGATCTATATCACCATGCGGGCGCCGGTCGATGCAGCACTGGAAACAAAAACGGCCCGCAACCGCGCCGCGGTCTATATGACCCATGTGGATTCCAAATCGCAGGAGACGTCTGTGATGATGGACGCGGGCGCATCGGTGACGCTGCAGGATGTGGAGCCGGAGCTGCAAAAGACAGCGGATCCGGGCTCGGGAACCGAAGAAAAACCGGCGGCGGTCTACAAGGACGACCCGCTGACGTATACCCTGACAGTCACAAATGGAAATCAGGAGCTTCCGCTGAAGGACATTGTGCTGACGGATACCATTCCTGATGGGCTCTCTGTGCAAAATGCGGACATTCGGGTGCGCTTCGGCAATGACCGGAATACGATCCCGGTTTCCGAGTCGCCCAGGGTGATCTTTGAAAGAAATGGACGGGATCTTACGTTTACCATCCGGAATCTGTATGCGGGCGAGAGCGCGTATGTGGAGATTACGGGCACAGTGACGGCAAGTGCGGGTACGGTGTTAAAAAATCAGGCAAGGATCACATCGGTGAACGATGTGAAAAAAGAGCTGACATCCGATGAAACCTATCACAAGGTGGAGCCCATCGGATTCAGCATTTCCAAGGTGGGAGCCGGCGGGCGGCCGCTTGCGGGGGCAGTGCTGGAACTCTGGAAACGAAACGAAGGCGTATCGGCGGACGCGCCGTTTAATGAAGAAAATTACACCCTGGTACAAGACGGACGGTGGCCGACCACTGGAGAAACAAAGCGCTTTGAGAATCTGGACGCGGGCACTTATGTGATCCATGAGGTGAAGCCGCCCGACGGGCATCTGCAGGCGGAAGACATCACCGTGGAGCTGGATAATGTGGGCAATCTGCGGATGGACGGCAATATCATACACGGGGTGACCATGCGGGATGACTGCACAAAATTGTGCGTTGAAAAGAAGGATAGTGAGGGCAAGGCAGTCATCGGCGCGAAATTGGAGATTTATGAACTCAAAGATTTTGACATGACCGCAAAAGAGCCGAATGCGGGCAGTAAATGTGTGGCGAAGTGGACCACCAACGGCAGGCCGCATGAGCTGGACGGCGTGGTGAATCCAAATGCCTATTACGTACTGTACGAGCGCGAAGCGCCGGAAAACTACCGGAAAGCGCGTCCGGTCGAATTTTATGTGGAAACGAGCAGTGCGCCGATAACGATCGTGATGGCAGATCCGTTTGCGGCCTTTGATGTGCGGGTGCAGAAAGTGGACACAAAAGGGGATCCGCTGCCTCGCGCGAAGCTGCGGATCACAGGAAAAAGAACGGATACCGTGTCGGCAGAAAATATTGAAAAGATAGAGTGGGAGACCACGCGGGATGACTATGTGATCAAACTGCATCCCGGAACCTACACCCTCTCCGAGGTTTACGCGCCGGACGGCTACGCCCTGGCGGAACCCATTGAGTTTACGGTGGAGGAAGACACGAAAAACAACAAGGGGATTGTGAAGGTAAAAGGGGCGGAGGTAGAGGCGGCAACGCTGATCATGACCGATAAGCGGGCTCAGGACCTGACCGTGACCAAGACCGTGAGAGGAGAAGTTCCATCGGGGACGGAAGGGCAAAAGTATTCGTTTACGCTGTCGCTTACGGAGGCTGGAAAACCGTTCCAGGGCAGGCTGGCCTACGAGATAAGCAATAGCACCAGCGGGAGCGGCACTGGTGGAACAGGAACTGGTGGTACCAGCGGGAGCGGTTCCGGCGCGGGGTACATGTCTCCGGATACTGTAGATGGCCTGTACCATTTTGAGTTGGCGCACGGCGAGCGCATTACCTTCTTCGATGTCCCGCAGGATTTGGATTACGTGGTATCGGAGATCACAGGATCCGGCGCGAACTATGTGGTGACCATAGATGATGAGACAGGCGGCATCACCGGGGCGGATGCGCCTGCTCTGGTGAATGTTACGAACACATACCCGCAAAAAGGCGATCTGCTGATAACCAAAATGGTGGTCGGCACCTGGGCGCCGGAAGGAACGGCCTACACCATGGAGATCACCCCTGCCGCGGGGACAGAAGGAGGCGCAGGCAGCATCGTGACGGGTAATGTAGAAGTATTTAAGATGTCTTCCGCTGGGACATGGCAAAAAATGACCGCTCCGGGTGTGAGCATCGAGGAAGACAAAATTACCGTGCAGCTGAAGGACGGCGAGCAGATTCAGGTGAAAGGGCTTGCGGACGGAACCTATATGGTAAAAGAGCAGGCTGCTTCCGGAGAAACCGGGGATCCTGCATTTACGGCGGCCTACCGGGTGGACGCCGGGAATTTTGCGGAGACCGATGGAACAGCGGTAACGGTTAATAACACAAAGATGGGAAGCGTGGAGGTGCGCAACACATATTCCAACCTGGGAGAGCTGACGGTCAGCAAGAAAGTGGCTGGCAGCAGCGCGCCGGAAAGTGCATGGTACCATGTTCGAGTGGCATCCACGGCAACAAGCGCGTTCCGAAACTACAAGATAGAGATCCTGGCGGATCCCGCCGGTTCATCCGGCAAAGACGAGGCCGGTTCATCCGGCGAAGACGAGGCCGATTCGTCCGGCGAAGGCACGGCAGAGGCTGTTTTGCAGCCGCGTGTGGCGAGCAATATCCTGTCCTTCCGGCTGCGCAGGGACTGCCAGGTAAAGATTTCCGGCCTGCCCGTGGGCATGTATACCGTCACCGAGGCGGCCGTGGGCTCAGACTGCAAGGCTTTCTATACGGTCACCGTGAATAGGGTAAAAGGAACAAGCAGTGCGAGCGGTGTTGTGGCGCTGGGCAGCACAACGACAGCCGGGCAGAGGATCACATTCGGGAGCGTGGAGATCTTAAACCGCTATCCAGACAAAACGTCTCTGAAACTCACTGGCACAAAGGCCGTGATCGGAAAAGAGAAAGTGGAAAACAAGTATCACTTTGCCGTTGAGGCCGAGAGCAATCCGGGAGACGGCGCATTGCTGCCGGAGAAAGCAAGAGATGTCCGCAACAATGGCGACAAGATCGATTTTGGCGAGATTACTTTTACGAAGTCCGGCACCTATGTTTTCAAAGTGAGAGAGACGGGCTCGGACGATATTCTGGTGGGAACGGACAGCGCGGTGTATACACTCACCGTGACGGTAGCGGCAAGGCAGGACGACACAGAATATGCCTGTGAGATTGAGAAAGTGGTGATCGAACGGCAGGAATCGAACAGCAAAGCGTCCCAGACAGTTGCGGCTTTCGGGACATCGGGGGAGACAGAGGAACCGATCCCGGAGGAGAAACAGTTTGTACTTCCTGAAAAAACAGAGGAGGGGAAGACCGCATCCTTTATCAACCGTGTGAAACAGCCATTGGAGATGCCGGATACCGGCGGGCCGGGGACACTGCCGATCACACGGATCAGTATGTTATTATGCCTGGCAGGGTGTATACTTATCCTGCTGGCAAAAAGGCGAAAGCCGCGTGGGTCTCGCTGACCCCGCTTAAAGGAAACAGAGAAAAAGCATAAAAAAAGGAGTGAGGAAGTATGAAAAGGAAATCTGTTTTCAAGTCTATGGCTGCATTTGTATTTGCTCTGGCGCTGATGATGGCAGCCGGCACATCGGCCATTGCTGCGTCCAGTATCACCATCCAGTACAATGACAAGCAGACGCGCATCGGTAATGCGGATCGCTTTGTAGCGTACCAGATCTTTACCGGTACTCTTGGAAAAGAGGGAGGCACAGATGGGAAAGAATTGGTTGGCATCGCCTGGGGCGATGGGGTGAACTCTGAAGAACTTGTGAAGGCAATGGAGGGAAGCCCCTGCGTGGTGACGGATCCTGAAGGCTCCACATTTGGCGATGCGTTTAAAGAATGGAAAAAAACGTATGAAACGTCCATAAGCGAAGCGGACATAGTGGCAGAGTTCCTGGCGAAGTATAATACGAAAAACGATTATGTGAAAGAATTTGCCAGGATTGCGGCAGGAAATATAACGGGTTCTGGAATAACGTCTGCGTTTAGCGGCGATAATGGCTGGGTGATTCCTCTGGAAAAAGACGGCTATTATCTTGTGAAGGATACCTATCAGACGCCGGATTCGGGTGACGATAAACCGGACGGCGCGGTGTCTTCCTATATCCTGCAGGTGTCCGGCACTGCAAATGTGACCATCAAATCCACCATTCCCACGGTGGAGAAAAAGGTAGAAGGGCACAAGGGATATCTGACCGAGACCGGGAAAGAGGTAACGTTCACCCTCACCGGCACGGTGGCCGAGAACATCGATGCGTACAGTACCTACGCCTACACTTTCACCGATACACTGTCCAAAGGGCTTACTCTTTCAGACGATGAACTGGGGGCACTTAAGGTTGAGATTGTAAATGGCGGAGTGAGGACAATTATCACCAAAGAGAAGAATTATACGGCAACCCTGGATCCTGGGACGGAGGACGGCGAACACACCCTCACGGTTACGATCACAGATCTGAAAGCGGCTGCCAAGAGCTGTGGCGCCGCGCTTACGCAGGACAGCAAGATCGTGGTGACCTACCAGGCAACCTTAAATGAATCCGCCGTGGTAGGCAATGCTGGGAACCTCAATAATGTGACCTTAAAATATTCCAATGATCCATATGGCGAAGGCACAGGCGAGTCCGTAACGGATGAAGTACAAACCTACACGCTGGGTCTGGACATTGTGAAACAGAGCGATGAGAAAAACCCATTGGAAGGCGCTAAATTCAAACTGAAAAATGGGGATGACAAGTATGCCGTGTTGAAAAAGGTAGAAGGTACAGCAGAGGGTAAGATTACGTACTATGCCATTCAGGAATGGGAATCTACAGCTGAGACGGGTGGCACAGAGCTTGCCACCGATGCGGAAGGAAAACTCCACATCCACGGCCTTTCCGCCGGGACGTATACGCTGCAGGAGACGGAAGCGCCTAAAGATTATGAAAAGATGAATGATATCACGTTCACCATTTCCCATGAAACAGATGCAACTGCCGCCTCCCTGGGCGAAGTTTCCCTGGCACTTGACGCAGATCAGACTGGTCGTGAGGATGTAACTATCGACGATTATCCATTGGATGGCAGCGGTACCGCAGAGCTTACCCTGATCAACTACAAGGCGCCCATTCTTCCCAACACCGGCGGCATCGGCGCGAAGATCGTCTATGTGGTGAGCGGCTTGGCCGTGCTGGTGGGCCTGTGCATCGTGCTGGCGGCGCTGAGAAAACGGAAGGAAAACTAGGTTTTAATGTATGAGCAGACTGCGTAAGGCCGCGCTTATCTTTGGCGTGCTGATCGTGCTGGCGGGGCTTTTGGGGCTGGCCTACCCGGCGGTGGGCAGCTTCATCAACGCCATGACGCACAAAAAAGTGGTTCTGGATTATCAGAAGGACGCTCGTGCGCTTCCCAATGAAGATGTGCAGCGGATGCTGCGCGCGGCCGAAGAATACAATGAATGGATCTATCGCCGCGGAGACTCCATCACCGGGCTGAATGAAGCGGAGATGGAAGAATATGGAAAGCTCCTCGCAGTTTCGGCCACCGGCATTATGGGTTACATGGAAATCCCAAAGATCGATGCGGTGCTGCCCATCTACCACGGCACGCGCGAGGAGGCGCTGCAGGTGGGCGTGGGGCACCTGGCCGGGTCGTCCCTGCCTGTGGGCGGCGAAAATACCCATGCCGTCCTCACCGGGCACTCCGGGCTGCCGTCCTCTAAGCTTTTCACGGATCTGGATCAGCTTGTGTGCGGGGATATCTTCACCGTCACCGTGCTGACCCATTCCGCCACGTATGCTGTGGACCGGATAGAAGTGGTGGAGCCGGAAGAAGCGGAGCATCAGGAGATTGAAAAAGGGGAAGATTACTGGAACCTTGTGACCTGCACGCC
>CANRKY010000043.1 GCA_947631355.1 uncultured Marvinbryantia sp. | reverse complement strand
GAAGCTCACGGCCCCCACTTCCAACCGCACGCCGGTGACGCTGGACCAGGTGCCCGCGGATCTGCAGAACGCGGTGGTGGCAATCGAAGACGAGCGCTTCTACGAGCACAACGGCATTGACATCCGCGGCATCATCCGCGCTTTTGTGGTGGGCATCACCGGCGGCAGCTTCTCGGAGGGCGCCAGCACCATCACCCAGCAGCTCTTAAAAAACAGCGTTTTCCCAAACTGGGTGAACGAATCCTCCCTGGCGGAGAGCTTTAAGCGCAAATTTCAGGAGCAGTACCTGGCGCTCCAGCTGGAGCAGAACCTGGAGAAAAACGGCGGCAAAGAGGCCGCAAAGCGCAAGATCCTGGAAGATTACCTGAACACCATCAACCTGGGAGCCGGCACTTACGGGGTGCAGGCGGCCGCCATGCGCTATTTCAACAAAAACGTGTCGGACCTCACCCTCTCGGAGGCCACTGTCATCGCGGGCATCACCCAGAACCCCACTGGCTACAATCCCATTCTGTACCCGGAGGCAAACGCCGCACGCCGGAAGCTGGTTCTGGACAAAATGCTGGAGCACCATTATATATCTCAGGCCAAATATGACGAGGCGCTGGCGGACGATGTGTATTCGCGCATCCTGGAAACCGATACCCAGACCGGCGCCGTGTCGGTTTATTCTTACTACACGGACGCCATGATCGATCAGATCCTGGAGGATCTGGTGAGGGAAAAGGGCTATACCAGCACCCAGGCGTACAAGGCGCTGTACTCCGGCGGCCTGCGCATCTACAGCGTGCAGGACGAGGAGATCCAGAAGATCTGTGATGAGGAATTTGCCAACGACGCGAACTTCCCCGTGGATACCCTGATCGGGCTGGATTACGCCCTGAGCCTGCAAAAAGCGGACGGCACCACTGTCCACTACGGCAGCGGCGATGTGCAGGCGTACTTTGAGGCCCAGGATCCCTCCTTTAATATGATGTTTTACGATGAGGGCAGCGCCCGCAGCTGTGCAGAGCAATTTGCCAAGGCCATGACGGAAAAGGGCGACACCGTTCTGGGAGAGCGCATCTCCCTGGTGCCCCAGCCCCAGGCTTCCGTGGTGGTCATCGAGCAGTCCACCGGATATGTGAAAGCCATTGTGGGCGGCAGAGGAAAGAAAGAGGCCAGCCTTACGCTGAACCGAGCCACCTCCACCCGCAGGCAGCCCGGCTCCACCTTCAAGCCGCTGGCCGCCTACGCACCCGCCATCGACTACAGCGGCAAGACCCTCGCGACGGTTTACGACAATGCGCCCTACACCTACACTTCGGGCACAGAGCTGCGCAACTGGGACAGCGATTACGGCTACAGCGGCCTGGAGACCATCCACTACGCTCTGGCCAAGTCCATCAATGTGGTGGCGGTGAAATGCCTCACTGAGATCACGCCCCAGGTGGGCCTGGATTATCTGGAGCGGTTCGGCATCACCACCCTGTATGACAACGACACCGACGCCGATGGCAATGTGATCACGGACGCCTATCAGCCCCTGGCCCTGGGCGGCGTGACGGACGGCGTGGTAAACCTGGAGCTGACCGGCGCCTACGCGGCGCTGGCCAATAGAGGCCGCTACATCAAGCCAAAGTTTTATTCCCGTATAGAGGACAGCCAGGGAAATATCCTTCTGGATAACACCAGTGCGGAGACGGAAGTGGTGAAAGAATCCACGGCCTATCTGCTCACCAAAGCCATGGAGGATGTGGTCAAAGACCCCGTGGGCACCGCCTACGGCGTCATTAACCTGGGAGATATGCCGGTGGCCGGAAAGACCGGAACCACCGACCAATCCAAAGATATCTGGTTTGAGGGATACACTCCCTATTATACCTGCGGCGTGTGGGGCGGGTACGACAACAACGACGCTCTCCCGGACTATGACAGCAGTTTCAGCCGCTACGCGAAGGTGCTCTGGAATTCTATCATGACCCGGATCCATGCCTCGCTTCCCGCCGTTCCCTTCCCCCAGCCCTCCAACATCACGGCAGCCAGGATCTGCAAAAAATCTGGCAAGCTGGCAGTGGATGGGCTCTGCACAGCGGATCCCCGCGGCAGTCAGGTATACACGGAATATTTCACCGCGGACACGGTGCCGACCGCCACCTGTGATGTGCATGTGGCGGTGCCGGTGTGCACGGTCACCGGCCTGCGCGCTTCCAGCACCTGTACGGCCACGGTAAAGGCGTTCATCCAGCGGCCCGCGGGTTCCACCGGCACCACGGATGATTCCACCTATGCGGTGCCCACCGCGATCTGCCCGGGGCACGCCCCCAAACCTTCCGCCTCGCCCTCCCCCTCGCCGGGAGACGGCGTGATCCAGATCGGCGGGCCGGATAATGGCACGCTGCCCGGTGATGCTGGAAATGGCAGCACGGGATCTGGCACGCTGCCCGGATATACAGAAGAAGGCTCCGCGCCCAATGGCGGAACCTCCTTTGAAGATATCCCTGCGGATCAGTATTATAACGACGGCACTGTGATCATATATTGATCTTCCTTACAGCACCGATTTTTACAGCACCAGTTTTGCCGCGCCGTAAATGCCGGCGTCGTTCCCCAGCTCTGCCAGAGCGAACAGTGTCTCTTTGCAGGGAAGGAACGCGTACTGTTTATAGTATTTCTGCACGTAGTCCAGCAGAACAGGGCCCGCTTTTGACACGCCGCCGCCGATCACAAAGATTTCCGGATCGGTCACGCCGGCCACGCACGCGAGGGCGGTGCCCAGATATTTTCCAAATTCTTCCGCCACTTCCATGGCCACGGGATCGTTTGCCTTCACCGCGTCAAACACGCTCTTTGCGGAAACCTCCTGGTCCCGCAGCACAGATGGCGCCGCGTCCTTTGCCAGGCGTCTATTGGCCAGGTAGGTGATGCCGGTGGCGGAAGCCACCTGCTCCAGGCATCCCCGGTTGCCGCAGTTGCAGTCCGCATCCACGGAATCTGTCACATGGATATGGCCGATCTCGCCGCCCGCCCCGTGGGAACCGGTGATGATGTGCTCGTTGTGGATCACGCCGCCGCCCACGCCGGTTCCCAGCGTGATCAGCACCACATTGTGATATCCCGCGCCGCCGCCTTTCCACATTTCGCCCAGCGCCGCCACGTTGGCATCGTTCCCCGCCTTCACGTGCAGCCCGGTGAGCCGCTCCATCTGCGCCACGACATGCACATAGCCCCAGTGCAGATTTACCGCCGCCGGGACTTCACCCTCGTCATTGACCGGGCCCGGTATGCCGATCCCCACGCCAGCGATCTCGTCCCTGTCCAGATCTTTTTCCCGGATCTTGTCCGCGATGGTGTCCGCCACATCCGGCAGGATGTAGCTCCCGTTGTTTTCCGTTCTTGTGGGGATCTCCCACTTGTCCAGGATGGTGCCCTTCACATCAAACAACCCGCATTTTATGGTTGTTCCGCCCACATCGATTCCAAAACAATACTCTTTCATAGATCAAACCCTCCGCTATTCTTCTCTTTTTCTTGTAAGGTTCTGCTGCACCCGGTTGTACAATTCCTGTGCGGCATTGTAACCCATTTTTTTCTGCCTGTGGTTCACCGCGGCCGCCTCCACGATCACCGCCAGGTTTCTGCCTGGCCGGATGGGAATGGAATGGCACACCACGCGGTTCCCCAGAAATTCGGTATATTCTTCCTCCAGCCCCAGACGGTCGTACTCTTTGTCCCGGTCCCATTCCTCCAGTTTTACCACGATGTCGATGGTCTGGGTATTTTTCACGGCCTCCACGCCGTACAGGGTTTTCACATCAATGATCCCGATGCCCCGCAGCTCGATAAAATGGCGGGTGATATCCGGCGCGCTCCCCACCAGGCTGGCATCGCTCACCTTGCGGATCTCCACCACATCGTCCGAGATCAGGCGGTGGCCTCTGCGGATCAGCTCCAGCGCGGCCTCGCTCTTTCCGATGCCGCTCTCGCCCATCATCAGCACGCCTTCCCCGTACACGTCCACCAGCACGCCATGAATGGAGATGCACGGCGCAAGCTCCACATTCAGCCAGCGGATGATCTCCGCCATGAAGGCCGACGTCTCCTTGTCCGTGATGAACACCGGCACTCCGTACTTTGTGGCCAGCGCCAGCAGGTCCTCATCGGGGACCGTCCGCGTGGTGTAGATGATGCAGGGGCTTTTGTAAGACACAAACTGCTCGTATATCGGCAGTTTCTGCTCCCGCGGGAGTCCCTGCAGATAGGTGTATTCCACATATCCCACGATCTGCACCCGCTCCGAGGTAAAATGCTCGAAATACCCGGTGAGCTGCAGAGCCGCGCGGTTGATGTCTGGCACCGTGACGCGGATCTTTGACAGATCCACCTCCGGCGTTACATTTTTCAGGTTCATCTTTTCTACGATCCTGGTCAGAGAAACACTGCTCGCCATAGGAAACCTCCTGCTTCTGTGTATTTGCACGACTTGAGTATACCATACCTGGATAATTTCTTCAATGAAAGAAATCGTACACTTTCCGCGCCGCCGCCAGGTTCATGGATTCGGTCCGCGCCAGTTCTTCTATGGTGGCGTCCCGGATGGCCTCCAGGGATTTGAATCTGCGCATCAGGGCTTTTCTCCGCGTCTCCCCGATCCCCTCGATGTCGTCCAGCACGGAGTGCACCTGCTGTTTGCCCCGCAATGAGCGGTGGTATTCTATGGCGAAGCGGTGCGCCTCGTCCTGTATCCGGGTGATCAGGCGGAACCCCTCGGAGCTGCGCTCTATGGGGATTTCTTCGTTTTGGTAGTAGAGTCCGCGGGTGCGGTGGTTGTCGTCTTTTACCATGCCGCACACCGGAATGTTCAGGTTCAGGTGATCCAATACCCGCAGGGCCACGTTCACCTGCCCCTTGCCGCCGTCCATCATGATCAGATCCGGGAAGCGGCTGAAGCTGCCGAACTCTGCCTCCTTGCTGTCCCGCTCCGCCAGGCCGTGGGAGAAGCGCCGCGTCAGCACTTCCTCCATGCTGGCGTAGTCGTCCGGCCCCTTCACGGTTTTTATTTTGAATTTGCGGTAATCGCTGGTCTTCGGTTTGCCCTTTTCGTACACCACCATGGAGCCTACCGATTCAAACCCGCTGATGTTGGAAATATCAAAGGCCTCCACGCGGCTCACCCCGGTAAGCCCCAGAAGGGAGGCGATCTCTTTCATGGCGCCGATGGTGCGCCCTTCCTCCCGCTTGATCTTCTCCCGGTCCTGGGTGAGCACCATCTGGGCGTTTTTCGCCGCCAGTTCCACCAGTTTTTCCTTCGTCCCCTTTTTGGGCACGCGGATATATACCCGCCCGCCCCGGCGATTTCCCAGCCACTCCTGGATCAGCGCGCCGTCCTCGATCTCCTCCTGCAGCATGATCTCCCGGGGGATAAACGGCGTGCCGGAATAGAACTGTTTCAGGAAACTGTTCAGGATCGCGCCGGGCGTGTCGTCCTGCGCCACCCGGAGATAAAAATGATCCCGGCCGATCAGTCTGCCGCCCCGCACAAAAAACACCTGCACCACCGCGTCCCGGTCATCGCTGGCGAGGGCGATCACATCTTTGTCCTCGCCGTCCCCCGATGTGATCTTCTGTTTCTGCGCCACCTGTTTGACGCTGTTCAGCAGTTCCCGCTGTTGGATGGCCTCCTCAAAGTCCATGCGGTCCGCCGCCTCCTGCATCCGCTCCTCCAGCATGCTCAGCACCGGTTTATAATTTCCGTTTAAAAATTCCATGGCCTGGGCCACGTTCTTCGCGTACTCCTCCTGCCCGATATAGCCCTGGCAGGGCGCCTGGCACTGTTTGATGTGATAATTGAGGCAGGGGCGCTCTTTCCCCTCGTCCCTCGGCAGCACGCGGCTGCAGGTGCGCAGATGGTACAGTTTGCTGATCAGCTCGATGGTGTCCTTCACCGCCCCCGCGCTGGTATAGGGCCCGAAATACCGGGACTTGTCTTTTTTCATGGAGCGGGAGAAAAGAACCCGGGGGAACGGCTCCCCCAGCGTCACCTTAATGTAGGGGTATGTCTTGTCGTCCTTGAGCATGGTGTTGTACTTCGGCTGGTGCTCCTTGATGAGATTGCACTCCAGCACCAGCGCCTCCAGCTCTGAATCCGTGACAATATACTCGAACCGCCGGATCTGCGTGACCATGCGGTCAATCTTTGCCCCCTTGTTCCGGCTGGCCTGAAAATACTGGCGCACCCTGTTTCTCAGACTGATCGCCTTTCCCACATAGATAATGGCATCTTTTTCATCGTGCATAATATAAACTCCCGGACGCGCCGGGAGTTTTTTTAATTCTTCCTGAATATCAAACATAAGATATTCCTCCGCAGACAGGACTCAGACAGGAAAGCACAGCCGTTTTCACCCGGCGTAGCCGTTCGGGTTGCGGCTCTGCCATCTCCAGCTGTCGGCGCACATCTCCTCGATCCCTTTTTCCGCCGTCCATCCCAGCTCCCGTTCCGCTTTCGCGGGATCTGCGTAGCAGGTGGCGATGTCGCCCGGCCTGCGCGGCTTGATCACATAGGGAAGTTCTTTTCCGCAGGCTTTCTCAAAGGCGTGCAGCACATCCAGCACACTGTAGCCCTTGCCGGTGCCCAGATTGTATATGCGCACATCCGGTTCTTCTTCCAGCTTCCGGATGGCCTTCACATGGCCCTTCGCCAGATCCACCACGTGGATATAATCCCGCACGCCCGTGCCGTCCGGCGTGTCGTAATCATTTCCGAACACCCCCAGCGCCTGCAGCTTGCCAACCGCCACCTGGGCGATATACGGCACCAGGTTGTTGGGGATCCCTTTGGGATCCTCCCCGATCAGGCCACTCTCGTGCGCGCCGATGGGGTTAAAGTAGCGCAGCAGCACCACGTTCCACTCCGGGTCCGCCACGTGCAGATCCGTGAGCACCTGCTCCAGCATCCCCTTGGTCTGTCCATACGGGTTCGTGATCTTCCCCTTTGGGCACTCCTCCGTGATGGGCACGAACGCCGGATCCCCGTACACCGTTGCCGAGGAGCTGAACACGATCTTTTTCACCCCGTGCGCGCGCATCTCCTCGCAGAGGTGAAAGGTGCCCGTCATGTTGTTGTGATAATATTCCAGCGGCTTCGCCACCGATTCGCCCACCGCTTTCAGCCCGGCGAAGTGGATCACGCTGTCGATCTTTTCCTTCTCAAAAATTTCCTTTACCGCCGCCCGGTCCAACAGATCCGCCCGGTAAAATGTCACATGCTTTCCGGTGATCTGCTCCACGCGCTCCAGCGCTTTTTCGCTGGAATTGCAGAGGTTGTCGGCCACCACCACGTCATACCCCTCGTTTAACAGTTCCACACAGGTGTGACTCCCAATATAACCGGCCCCTCCAGTAACTAATACAGACATACGATTCCTCCTGCACATTTATTTTCTGTGACATTGCGTTTCTGTCACACTTCTTTTCTGTGACATTGCGTTTCTGTCACACTTCTTTTCTGTAACATTGCGTTTCTGTCACGTTTCTTCCCACAATTCCTCCGGGTACAGCCCCGCGTCTTTCATATCCCGTATCGCCTGCTCCACCATCGGCTTATCCGCGCGATAGGTCACGCCGTACCAGCGATCCTGTGTTTTTAAAACTTCCACTGTTGCCTTGCCCGCGCGCAGCAGCACATCTACCGCATGGGGAAGGAAATACTCGCACTTCAGCGGGTTTTCGTTCAGATTTTCCCGCAGGAACACGGGAAATCCCTCTTTCAGTTCCTTTAAGAAGCTCTGGCCAAACCCCCACAGATTCAAGGACACCACGCTGTCTTTCGGCAGCGCGATCCAGGTTTTTCCCTCGTCCTCCGTGTAGGCAGCCCCGCCATCGCGCCGCTCGATGTGCGTGCGCTCGCGGATCTCTTTCAGGAATCCGTTCTCATCCGTCACACAAACTCCCCGGGCCACGTGGCCGTTCTCTGTGAGCGTGTTTTCCAGCATATACCCCACCATGGCATAGCGGTATTTCTCATCGTCCTCGTGGGTGGTGAGATATTCGTACATCAGCCGGTAAGCCTCCGGACCGTAATAATCATCCGCGTTGATCACCGCAAACGGCCCCTTGATCTCTCCCGCCGCGGCCAGCACCGCCTGCCCCGTTCCGAAAGGCTTCACCCGCCCCTCCGGCACGGAAAAGCCCTGCGGCAGATCCAAACGCTGAAACGCGTAGGCAACATCCGCCTTCTTTTCCAGACGTCCCCCGATGGCCGCGCGGAAATCCGCCTCGTTTTCTTTTTTGATCACAAAGATGATTTTGCCAAACCCGGCGCGCAGGGCGTCATAGATGGAAAAATCGATGATCTTGTGGCCTTTTTCGTCCACCGGATCGATCTGCTTCAGCCCTCCGTAGCGGCTGCCCATGCCCGCCGCCATGATCACTAATGATGGTCGTTTCATATCCGTCTGCTCCTGGTAATTTATTCTGCTTTGGTTTGTACTGCTTTGATCGACACTGATCCTAATGATTGGTGCATACGCCCCTTGCGTTAAAGATATATACTTTTCCATTGATCGTCTTTTTGGTGTTCTGGTAGGCGACGCCGTTGGAACCCATGTAATACCACTTTTTCTTCGTTTTTACCCAGCAGTTGCGCAGCATCACGCCGGTCTTTTTGTTGAAGAAGCGCTTCGCCCCGTACAGCGTTCCCACCCAGCCTTTCTGCATGGCAA
This sequence comes from uncultured Marvinbryantia sp., assembly GCA_947631355.1. Lineage (GTDB taxonomy): Bacteria > Bacillota > Clostridia > Lachnospirales > Lachnospiraceae > Marvinbryantia. Next base: position 6,879 of record CANRKY010000043.1, on the reverse strand, counting down.
ATGTGGTGGTGGAGAAATAATAACCCTTGCCGTTGATCTTCTTTAACCCGCCGTAGGCCCCGTAGGTCTTCGGGCTGAAATAGTACCGCTTGCCGTTGATGTCTCTCCAGCCGGTGTACAGCCTGCCCTGGTTGCTCGCCAGGTACAGCCTCTTTCCGTATTTCACCAGCCCGCTCTGGCGGACGCCGGATGCATCGGAGAGGTACGCCTTGTTCCCGATTTTGAACACGCCGGTCTTCAGCGCCCCGGTGCTGTCGAAGTAATAATATTTTCCATCGATCTTCTGCCATTTATTCTTCACTTTTGTGCCGGAAACGTAGTAGCAGCGCACGCCGTTTTCTTCCTGCCAGCCCGTGGTCACAACCGGCTCCGCGGGGGTTGTCTGCTGGCCGTTCTTCAATTTCAGGCCGCAGGTCCTGGCAATCCCGGTGGCGTCCGCCACGCCCAGCGCCTTCAGCTGTGCGGCGGTGCGCAGGTGCTGTTTGCAGTCGTCCGGATTATTCACAAAGCAGTGCTCTACGATCAGGCTGGGAATTTTGTATTTCATCCCAAACAGGATGATGCCCAGCTCATCGTCATAGCCGTATCCCCTGTTTTTCAGGCCGGTCTGCGCGTTTAATTCCTGCAGGATCGCTTTTCCCAGCAGCCGGGAGCGCTTTGCGTATTTGTTTGTGTTCGGATAATTTGCCGTGGAGGGCACATAGGCCATGGCCCCTGTCTGCGCGGTCTCCAGATCCGCCGTGGAATTGAGGTGGATGCTGACCAGCGCAGTGGCGTTTACACTTTTCGCGTACTTGATCCTCTCCTCGCGGTTCATCTCATCCACATTGTTGGAACTCCGGGTCAGATAGACCTTCACACCGTCATATTTTTCCAGCTCCTGCTTCGCGTATTTCGCGATCTTCAGGGTGAGCAGCTCCTCTTTGTACTCCACCCCGTCCCATTCCCGGTGCACACCGGTCTCCGGGCCGCCATGCCCCGGATCCAGCACGATCACCAGATCTTTGGCGCTGGCAGAGACTGCCGGCATGACACACAGCGCGCAGATCGTCAGAACACTGCGCAAAAATCTTCTCATCCATTTTCCCCTGTACTCTTTCATTATGTATACTCCTTTCTTACAGACAAACACTGCCGCAGCGGCGCGGGTCCCCTTCCCGCCTCTCTCTGTGTAAAAGAGGCTGCTGCAGAATTACCATGCATCAGCCTCTCGCGTTTATCTTCTTTTCAGGAAATCCGGAATCTGAATATCCCGCTCCTGAGTCTTCGGCTCCGGTGTTCTGAGCTTTCCGCCCGTTGTGCTGCCCATGTTCAGGCCCGCCAGCGGAGTGGGTGTGCGCAGACCGGCAGGCATTTCCGTCTTCGCGGAATTGCCCATGGAATAATTGAAGTCCGGCACGATCCGTCTGGCCGTGGAAGTCTTCTTCGCCGGTTCCGCAGCCTTTTCTTCCGCGCGATCCGCCAGCCCTGTGGCGATCACGGTGATGCTTGCCTCATCCGCATATGTATCGTCATACATTGCGCCAAAAATAATATTTGCGTTCTCGCCGGCCATCTCCTGCACATAGCTGGCCGCGTCGTTGGCGTCCATAAGGGAGATATCGCCGGAGATATTGATGATCACATGGCTTGCGCCGGTGATGGTCGTCTCCAGCAGCGGGCTGGATACCGCCTGCTTCACAGCCTCCAGAGCCTTGTCATCGCCCTTGGCCTGTCCGATACCGATGTGCGCGATGCCCTTGTCGGTCATAACTGTCTGCACATCCGCGAAATCCAGATTGATCAGCGCCGGCAGATTGATCAGGTCCGTGATGCCCTGCACCGCCTGCTGCAGCACCTCATCCGCCTTCTTCAATGCCTCCGGCATCGTGGTTCTTCTGTCCACGATCTCCAGCAGTTTATCGTTAGGGATCACGATCAGCGTGTCCACATTATCTTTCAGTTTCTCAATTCCCGCGATGGCGTTGTTCATACGCGTCTTCGCCTCAAAGCGGAAGGGCTTTGTGACCACGCCCACGGTGAGGATACCCATCTCCTTCGCGATCCCTGCAACCACCGGCGCCGCACCGGTACCCGTGCCGCCGCCCATGCCGCAGGTGACAAACACCATGTCCGCCCCCTGGATCGCCTGTTTGATCTCCTCTGAACTCTCCTCCGCCGCCTGCTGTCCAACCTGCGGCTTCGCTCCTGCACCCAGGCCCTTGGTGACTTTCTCTCCAATCTGGATCGTATGGGGAGCCCTGCACATATCAAGCGCCTGTTTATCTGTATTGATACCGATAAATTCCACACCGGCTATCGTCTCGTCTACCATTCTGTTCACTGCGTTATTGCCTGCGCCGCCCACACCGATCACAATAATCTTTGCTGCAGCCTCGGCCTCATTTGACATAATCTCTAACAAGGTGCTTCCTCCTTCATACATCCTGCCATAAGGCAGTAAATTCCCACTATTTCTTTTATATAATATAAGTTTTTCAACAAATTATCAAGTACTTTTTTCACGAAAATGTTGAGTCGTGCCATTTTGCCACAAATAGACGAAATATGCTTGCATATTTTCGGCTAATTTGGGGCAAAATGATAGGACGAATGTCCGTGACCGAAATACGGCGCAGCCGTATTGAGGTTGCACGACTCAACTCAATCTATGCCACAACTTCAGCCATTTTTGGGCAAAATGATAGGACGCTTTTTTATTCTCAATTCAATATATACGCCCCCGTATACGGGTCTATATACCCGTACCCGTCCGTGATGATCTGTCCATCCTCTCCCAGATACGGTTTGTCCATGTTCGTAGTCACATTTCCCGCATCGTCCGTATAAATCTCATTCCCATCGGCATCTGTGCTGAAGCGGCTTTCTTTCTCCACGTAGCCGCCCCCCTCCGGGTGCTCCATCTGCTCCTCCAGCGCCGCCTCAGAGGCTTCCTGCGCCTCCTCCACCATGCTTCCGATGTTGATGACCAGTTCTTCCTCCTCTTTGCCGCGCTCTCCCTTCATAAAGCTGAAGGTGGTGGTGTCCGGCGTGTAATTCTCCATGTGCAGGGTTCCGGAGAGTCCCTCCATATACGGGTAGATCTCTGACAGTTCCATCAATTTATCTTCCAGGTAAGAGTCGTCCCCCAGCAGCACTCGGCGCAGTCCAAAGTAAAGAATGATCTCCTGGTTCTCGTCAAAGTGAACCTCATCCGGCGTCAGGCCGCTCTGGTGAACGAGGCGTGAGGTCTCCACGATGGTGGCAAGAAAATCCGGATCCCCCACCGGGAGCTGGGCGCCCACCACCGGCTGGCCCAGCGTGATGCCGGAAAACGGAGGGATCCCCTCCCGTTCTTCCCCGGAAATTTCCACCACATTCCCGTCCACATCAAAATACAGGCGCGAGCCGGAATACATCAGATATCCGGCGATGGTCTTCTCGTACACACGAATCTGCACGTGATACGGGCTGATCATCGTCACTTCCACACTGCTCAAAAACGGCAGGGATCCCGCCCTCTCCGGGTCGCTGTACTTCCATGTGAGGTACAGCGAATTTTCCGCCATGGAATCCGCCATCACCATGTTCTGTACCTCCTGCGCGGAGTAAAATTCATTTCCCACAACATCCACCGTGCGGATGTGGAACAGGCCGAATACCACAAGAGCCCCGATCAGCAGGATCCCCAAAATGATCAGCAGCGGTATCTTCAGTAGACTCAGTGTATTTCTCCTTTGTAGCTGCATGTATCTGCTCCCTCCCAAAGCCGCCTGTCCGCGCACGCCGACCGTTTATCAGCCGGGCTGCGCAGGCAGCGCCGCAATCTTTCCTATCTCGCAAACGTCCGCTCCCAGGCAGGCCATATCGCGGCAGATATCCTCGTATCCCCGCTTTATAAACCGGCTGCCCCGAATGACCGTCTCCCCTTTTGCCAGCAGTCCCGCGGCGACCAGAGCCGCACCGCCGCGCAGCTCCCGCGCTTCCGCCTCCGCCCCCGTCAGGGCGGCAGGCCCCGTGATCCGCGCACAGTCCCCCGCGATCCGGATATCCGCGCCCATTTTGCCGAGTTCCGCGGCAACCTGAAAGCGCGACTCAAAAATATTCTCTCGAATGTGGCTCTCGCCCTTCGCCGTCAGAAGATACACCATGATCTGCGACTGCAGATCTGTGGGGAATCCCGGATAGGGCGATGTGCACAGGCGAACTGCCTCAGGACACGCCCGGGAGGCGTCCAGCCGGATGCTGTCCCCGGAAGTCTCCACCCGCACCTGTCCCTCCCGCAGGATAGCAGTGAGGGCGTTCAGCTGCTCCGGCACTGTTCTTCTAATCGTCACCTGGCCCCGCGTGCCCGCCGCGGCCAGAAGATAGGTGCCCGCCACAATGCGGTCCGGCATCAGTTCATGCTCGGAATCACACAGGCGTTCCACACCCGTGATCTTCAGCACCTTCCCGCCAATGCCCTCGATCTTTGCGCCCTTCCGGTTCAGGAAGCGGCAAAGCTCTGTGATCTCCGGCTCCGCGGCGCAGTTTTTCAGCACCGTCGTTCCCCGGGCCAGCACCGCGCCCAGCACGGCATTTTCCGTGGCGCCCACGCTGGGAAAACCCAGTTCCGCCACGCATCCCTGCAGCCTTCCCCGCTTCGTCCGGACGGTGATCCCCTCCGCCTGCGGCAGAACTTCCGCGCCCATTTTTTCAAAGACCTGCAGGTGCAGGTCAATGGGGCGCTGACCTATGGTGCATCCGCCCGGATAGGGGAGATACGCGGCTCCGAACCGTCCCAGCAGGCTTCCCATCAGCAGCACGGAGGCCCGGAAGCGCGTGCCGTAAAGCGCCGACACTGAAGTGCCGGCCGCATCTTCCGCATCGATGACCAGCGCGCCCGCTTTCCAGAACACCCTGCAGCCCAGGCCGCGCAGCGCGGCACCCATGCTCTCCACATCCAGGATGTGCGGGCAGTTGCGAAGCACCGTCCTGCCGGGATGCAGCAGCGCGGCTGCCATCAGGGGAAGCGCGGCGTTTTTGGAACCCTGAACCGCCACTTCTCCGCACAGGGGGATCCCACCCCGTATCCGTATCTGATCCACGCATATACCCCCAGGCATGACAGGTTTTACCTTATCATATGCGCGGAAAACCAAAACCGTGCAGAACTCGCAGACACGCCCCGCAAATGTAACCTCACAGAGCACATACCCGCATATGCAGTCCTGCAAAACCATTGTCCGCAAATGTAACCGTATATGATCAGACAGATATTTCAGCGCACCTGCCGGCTCACAGAGAGGGCCAGCCCCATCTCCGAGAGCAGGAACAGCACGGAGGTGCCCCCGTAGCTGATGAACGGAAGGGTGATCCCCGTGTTGGGGATGGTGTTTGTGACCACCGCTATGTTCAGGATCACCTGGATGGCTATATGCCCCATGATCCCCGCGCAGATCAGCGCGCCGAACAGATCCGGGGCGTGGGTGGCGATCACCATAAAGCGCCACAGCAGCAGGGCAAAGATCAGGATCAGCAAAAGCGCTCCCGCCAGCCCAAGCTCCTCACAGATGATAGAAAAGATCATGTCATTCTGCGCCTCCGGCACAAAGCCCAGCTTCTGCAGGCTCTCCCCAAGGCCTCTCCCAAACAGGCCGCCGGAGCCGATGGCGTACAGCCCCTGGATGGTCTGGAAGCCTTTCTCGTAGGCCTCCGGGTTGCGCCAGATCGCCAGGCGCTCCAGGCGGTACTGCTCCATGCCCAGGAAAACGCCGATGAAGCCCGTCCCGGCCAGGCCCAGCCACAGAAACTGCAGATAGCCTGGATTGGAGGTGAACGCCAGGATCACCGCGATCCCCAGAATGATGATGGCGGTGCTCAGGTTGTTTGTCCCCACCAGACCCACGATGGGCAGCACCAGGCCCACCACCGTAAGCAGCACAGACAGCACGCCCTGCTTTTTCCTGCTCCTGCTGATCATCCAGGCCAGGAAAAGGATCACCGCGGGCTTTGCGAACTCGGAGGGCTGAAAGGAGAGCGGCCCGACAGAAAGCCACCGTTTGGATCCGTTGTAGGAATCTCCCACCAGCAGCACCGCGCCGGACAGGGCGACCGACAACAGATACCCCCACCCGGCGAACCGCGCGAACAGATGGTAGTCCATGCGGGAAACTACCGCCATGGCCCCCAGCCCCAGCGCCGTTGCGAACAGCTGTTTTTTGAAGTAATAACCGGGGGCCAGAAAACGCACCCTGCCGTTATATGCGCTTGTACTGTACAGCGTCACCAGTCCGAATACCACCAGTGCCAGCACGATCATCTGCAGTGTATAGTCCGCGTGTTTCCGGGCCAATTTGCACCACTCCTGCCTCTGGGATCTTTTTCACTTTTCTTATTTCGATGCGCTCTTTTCCTTCTGCTGTCTCACCAGGTCTTTAAAGACTCTGCCCCGCACCTCGTAGTTGGGGAACATCCCCCAGCTCGCGCAGGCGGGCGACAGCAGCACAGCATCCCCGCTGCGGGCATGTTCCGCGCACCAGGCGAACGCCTCCTCAAAGCTGTCCGCCATCACAATATCGTTGAATCCGCACGCCCGCGCCGTCTTTGCGATCTTTTCCCTGGTCTGGCCGATCAGCACCAGATAGCGCACTTTTCCGTCAAAGGCCCGGATCCAGTCCTCGTAGGGCGAATTTTTGTCATAGCCCCCGCCGATGAGCAGCGTGGGGCGATCCATGGCCTGGATCCCCTTGATGGCGGCGTCGGGGTTGGTTCCCTTGGAATCGTTATAATATGCCACGCCGTCCACTTCGTCCACAAACTCGATGCGGTGTTCCACGGCGGTAAACCGGGAAAGGACATAACGGATGTCTTCCACCGGCACATGGCAGGCCAGCGCCATCGCCGCGGCCGCCATCACAT
>CANRKY010000042.1 GCA_947631355.1 uncultured Marvinbryantia sp. | reverse complement strand
TGCCAGTTTGTCTGTCTTTCCGGTGAAACGGCCTCCCCATAACTGCGCCATATCTTCCCTTCTTTCCTGCTTTTTCTGTTCCGGCTTTAAACGAGTCTACCATATTTTCGGGGTGTTGTCTATGATGAATCGCTTTTCCGTTCGTTTTCCTGCTGCTTCTCTTTTAAGAGATCGCCCTTCGCCTCCCTCTCCCGCCGGCTGAACACGCAGCCGCAGTAGTCCTGGCGGTACAGGCCGTACTCCCGCGAGAGCTCCCCGGAGCGCCGGAATCCGTCTTTCTTTTTAAAATCAGAAGGAAGCCAGGCCACGCCGTGGGCAGCTGCAGCCTCCTCCCCGATCTCGTTGAGCACCGGCGCCTTCTTTAAGGGGCTGATGGTCAGGGTGGTGGCCAGGTAGTCCGCCTTCTGCAGGGCCGCGATGCGCGCCGCCTCAAAAAGGCGCAGCCGAAAGCACGCCCGGCACCGCCTGCCGCCCTCCGGCTCCGCTTCCAGTCCACGCACTGCATCGTAAAAGCAGGCTGGGTCGTACGCCCCTTCCAGAAACTCCACCGGATGTTTCAGGGGCATCTGACTGATCAGCCGCCGCTGCTCCTCCACCCGCCTGTGGTACTCCTCTGAGGGAGCGATGTTTGGATTATAATAAAACACGGTGATCCGAAAATACGCGGAGAGATATTCCAGCACGTAACTGCTGCAGGGCGCGCAGCAGCTGTGCAGCAGAAGCCGCGGCGGATCGCCGGCCGGTATGTTTTCCAGGATTTTGTCCAGTTCCCGCTGGTAGTTTCGATCGTTCATGCCGTCTCCTTTCCGCCACGTAGTATACCAGATTTTCTCACAAAAAACAATTGACAAATCCCGGTTTGCGCACTAAAATATGTTCAGTTTCAAACATTTAGGTTTCAAACATTCCGATTCCGAACTATTATCCAAATAGAAGCAAACCCATATTTTGAAACAGATCCACATAATGGAGCAGCTTACATTCTTAAAACATACAGAAACGAGGTGTTCTTCTTGCAGCAATCGGAGCATATTGGATTATATATAAATATCGCTTCTCATATGATACGCCGCACTTCGGACGGCTTTTCCGCCCGCTACGGCCTGACAGGCATCCAGAGCCGCATCATCTCTTATATCGCCTGCACGCCGCCGGGGCAGGATGTCTTTCAGAAAGATATTGAAAAGTGTTTCGGGATCCGCCGTTCTTCCGTGACCAGCGTGATCTCCAACCTGGAGCAGAACGGGTTTCTGCAGCGCCGGGCCGTGCCGGGGGACGCCCGCTTAAAGAAGCTGATCCTCACGCCGGCCGGCCTTGCCATTCACAAGGAGATCACGGATTCCATCCTGAAGTTTGAGCAGTCCCTTTGCAGCGTTCTCACAGAAAAGGAAAAATCGCAGCTGATGGATATGCTGAAACGGATCATTGATTTTCTGGACGATGGCGCTGCGTGCCATGCATCCGATGACGAAACGCAAAAAAATCTGCTGGGAAAGGATGAGACTTTATGTTAAAAAATCTGTTTGGCTGTATCGGCGAATATAAGCGCCCCTCCCTACTGGCGCCTCTTTCGGTGATCCTGGAGGTGATCCTGGAGGTGTGCATCCCGCTCTTGATGGCCTCCCTGATCGACCAGGGCATCGACGCGGGAAATATGAACCGCATTTTGTATTACGGCGCGCTGCTTGTAGTGGCCGCCATGGCCTCTCTGGCCTGCGGCGCCCTGTCCGGGCATTTCGCGGCGGTGGCCAGCGCCGGCTTCGCGAAGAATCTGCGGCGGAAAATGTTTTATAAGGTGCAGGATTTCTCTTTCACCAACATCGACCATTTTTCCACCTCCAGCCTGGTGACCCGGCTGACCACCGATGTGACCAACGTGCAGAACGCGTACCAGATGATCATCCGCATCGCCGTGCGCGCCCCCATCATGCTGGTGTCCGCTTTTGTGATGGCCCACAGCATCAATCCCAGGCTCTCTTTGGTCTTCCTGGGGGTGATCCCCGTGCTGGCCGTGGTGCTCTTTGTGATCATCCGCATCGCTCACCCCATTTTTTTGCGGGTGTTCCAGACCTACGACAAACTGAACAATGTGGTGCAGGAAAACGTGCACGGCATCCGAGTGGTGAAATCTTTTGTGCGGGAGGACTTTGAGGAGGAAAAATTCAAAGAAATCTCCGGCAGCATCTACCGGGATTTTAATAAGGTAGAAAAGATTATGGCTTTCAACGGCCCCACCATGCAGGCCTGCGTCTACACCTGCATGCTGCTGATCTCCTGGTTCGGAGCCCACATGATCGTGTCGGACACGCTGACCACCGGCGGGCTGACTTCCATGTTCACCTATATCATGCAGATCCTTATGAGCCTGATGATGCTCTCCATGATCTTTGTGATGATCATTATGTCCCGCGCCTCCATCGAGCGTATCAATGAAGTGCTGGAGGAACAGCCGGATATCGCGGACAGCCAGAGCCCCGTGATGCAGGTGGAAAACGGCGACATTCTGTTTGACCACGTATCTTTCAGCTATTCCAAAGACATGGAGAAGCTGTGCCTGCGGGACATCTGCCTGCACATCCGCTCCGGCGAGACCATCGGCATCATAGGCGGCACCGGCAGCGCAAAAAGCTCGCTGGTGCAGCTGATCCCCCGCCTGTACGATGTGACGGACGGCCGCCTTCTGGTGGGCGGCGTGGATGTGCGGGACTACGACATCAAAGCGCTGCGGGACGCAGTCTCCATGGTGCTGCAGAAAAACGAGCTTTTTTCCGGGAGCATCAAAGACAATCTGCGCTGGGGCAATGAATCCGCCACCGATGAGGAGCTGGTGCACGCGTGCCGGCTGGCCCAGGCGGACGAGTTTGTGCGCGGGTTTCCGGACGGCTACAACACGCACATCGAACAGGGCGGCTCCAACGTGTCCGGCGGCCAGAAACAGCGCCTTTGCATCGCCCGGGCCCTGCTGAAAAATCCGAAGATCCTCATCCTGGACGACAGCACCTCCGCGGTGGACACCCACACGGACTCCCTGATCCAAAAGGCTTTTGCCGAGGAGATCCCCAATGTCACAAAGCTGATCATCGCGCAGCGCATTTCTTCCGTGCAGAACGCAGACAAGATCCTTGTGATGGATGGCGGAAAGATCGCCGGCATCGGCACGCACGAAGAACTGCTGGCCTCGAATCCGATCTATCAGGAAGTCTATCATTCTCAGGTAAAGGGGGAATCTGACAATGCCCGGTCCTAATCAGAAAAAAGCGGCGGCCCGCGGCCTCTCCAAAGAGGCGCGCCGCGAGATCATAAAACAATCCAACCCCATGGGCGCCCTGAAAAGGCTGATGGGATATGTCACAAAAGATTATAAATACCACATGCTGCTGGTGGTTGTCTGCATCTTTGTCAGCTCCATCACCGGCGTGGTGGCCTCGATGTTCCTGCGCACGCTGATCGATGACTATATCACGCCGCTGGTGCAGTCTTCCGCCCCGGATTTCGGGCCCCTGCTGAAGACCTTGTGCATCATGGCCGGCATTTATCTGGCGGGAGTGCTCTCCACGCTGATTCAGGCCCGGGTGATGGTCACCATCGCCCAGGGGGTGCAAAAAGAGATCCGCGATGAGATGTTTGCCCACATGCAGACACTGCCCATCCGCTATTTCGACACCCACGCCTTCGGCGATGTGATGAGCCACTACACCAACGATACCGACACCCTGCGCCAGATGCTCTCCCAGAGCCTCACGCAGCTGCTCTCCTCCTCCATCACCATTGTGTCCGTGATCGTGGCCATGGTGACCACCAGTGTTTATCTGACGCTGGTGGTGGCCGTTTCCGTGTGCTTCATGCTGAAGGTGACCGGCAAGATCGCGGGGAACAGCGGAAAATATTTTATGAAGCAGCAGGCTTCCCTGGGCGCCACAAACGGCTATGTGGAGGAAATGATCAACGGACAGAAAGTGGTGAAGGTGTTTAACTATGAGGAGCGCTCCAAGGCGGCCTTCGACCGGCTGAACGAGGAGTTGTGCAGCAACGCCACAAACGCGAACCGCTTCGCGAACATCCTGATGCCCGTGATGGCAAACCTTGGAAACCTGCAGTATGTGATCATCGCCATTGTGGGCGGCCTCCTGGCCATAAACGGCATCGGCGGCATCACCACCGGCATGATCGCCAGCTTCCTGCAGCTGTCCAAATCCTTCACCAACCCCATCGGCCAGATCTCGCAGCAGTTCAATTCCATCGTGATGGCTCTGGCGGGCGCGGATCGTATCTTCAAGCTGATGGATGAACAGCCGGAGGCGGACGAGGGGTATGTCACCCTGGTGCACGCAAAATACGAGAACGGGCAGATCATCGAGTGCAGCGAGCGCACCGGCATGTGGGCCTGGAAGCACCGCCACGGGGACGGCTCTCTCACCTACACAAAGATGGAGGGGGATGTGCGCTTCTACGATGTGGATTTCGGGTACAACCCGGATAAAGTGGTGCTGCACAACATCTCGCTGTACGCGAAGCCCGGCCAGAAGATCGCCTTCGTGGGCGCCACCGGCGCCGGGAAGACCACCATCACCAACCTGATCAACCGGTTTTACGACCTGGCGGACGGAAAGATCCGCTACGACAACATCAATGTGAATAAGATCCGCAAGCCGGATCTGCGCAGATCCCTGGGCATGGTGCTGCAGGACACCAACCTCTTTACCGGCACGATCCGGGAAAATATCCGCTACGGCAAGCTGGATGCCACGGACGAGGAGGTGTACGAGGCGGCGAAGATCGCCAACGCCCACGATTTTATCCAGATGCTCCCCAACGGCTACGACACTGTGATCTCCGGCAACGGCGCGGAGCTCTCCCAGGGGCAGCGCCAGCTGCTGTCCATCGCGAGGGCCGCCATCTCCAACCCGCCGGTTATGATCCTGGATGAGGCGACCTCCAGCATCGACACCCGCACGGAGTCCATTGTGCAGAAGGGCATGGACGCCCTGATGAAGGGGCGCACCGTCTTTGTGATCGCCCACAGGCTTTCCACCGTGCGTAACGCGGACGCCATCATGGTGCTGGAACAGGGCCGCATCATTGAGCGCGGCACCCACGAGGAACTCATCGCGCAGCGCGGAAAATACTATCAATTATACACCGGCGCTTTTGAATTAGAATAAATCATAAAAAAATTTAAAAAAATTCATAAGAAAATACCAGAAAAAACTAAGATTACTGTTTGCAAAATTGTACGGATTGATGTACAATATTTGTATTAAATGGATAACCCTCTTTATGAGAAATCAATGATTTGAGGTTAAAATGATGAATCCAAAGTTTGACCAGATTTCCTGCAAAACATTACGCGAGATCATCCAGCTGTTAAGCCCTACCATAGACGACTATCTCTATGTGTATGACTACCGGGAAGATTTCTATTTCATCTCTCCGCATGCCACGCAGCGTTTCCTGCTGCCGGACTATGCGTTTCATAATGTGGGCGAAAATCTGAGACGGCTTGTCTACCCGGAGGATTATCCAAAGCTGCGGGCGGATCTGGACGATCTGGCCGCAACAGACCGATGTACCCACAATCTGATGTACCGCTGGCTGTCCACGGAGGAAAAACCCATCTGGATCAACTGCCGCGGAGTGGTGGTGAGAGACGAAAACGGAAAGCTTTTGTATATGACCGGCTGCATCAACGAGATCGGCAAGGTGCAGAAGGCGGATAACCTGAGCGGCCTGCTGGGCGGATCCAGCCTGCAGCTCTACCTGAGCCAGTTTACGGATCATTTCCCGGAGGGCTACATGCTCCGTTTGGGTCTGGACAATCTGAAAGTGATCAACGCCCGGCTTGGCATCGAATACGGCGACCTGGTGCTGCAGAAGACATCGGAATGTATCACGGAATGTCTGCGGCCCGGCCAGAAACTGTACCGCGTGGTGGGCGATGAATTTTTGATCCTGGATTTTGAGGGCCGGAAGACGGAGGACGGAAAAGAGCTCTACCGCTGTATCCGGGAAAAGATACGGCAATTTATCATGGAGAAGAATTACGAGATGATGTTCACCATCTCGGGCGGCATCCTGGACTGTTCGGATATAGACGAAGTCTCCTACTCCCAGGTGATGAAACTCACGGAATTTGCGCTGGATGAGGCGAAGCGCCTGGGCAAGAATACATGTTATCTGTACTGCATAGACGATTATCAGAAGTTCCTGAAGCGCAGAACGCTGATGCTTCAGCTCCGCCAGGCCATCAACAACCAGTTCCAGGGTTTTGAGGCGTACTACCAGCCCCTCTTTTCCGCAAAGGAGCGCCGCCTGATCGGCGCGGAGGCCCTGATGCGCTTCCACTCGGAGGATTTCGGCATGGTATCCCCCGGTGAGTTTATCCCCATCCTGGAGGAGACCGCCCTGATCATTCCCGCGGGGCGCTGGATCATGCACGAGGCGCTGAAGATGTGCCGCGATGTGCAGCAATACATACCGGATTTCAAAGTCAGCATCAATCTTTCCACGGTGCAGATCCTGAAAAGTTCCATCGGGCGGGAATTACTGGCCGCCGTGCACGAGTACGGCCTCTCTCCCACCAGCGTGACCATAGAGCTCACCGAGAGCGGCCTGCTGGAGACGGACGCCCGGTTCTCCCTGCTGTGGAGCCATCTGAAAGCCGCGGGCGTCACGCTTGCGCTGGATGATTTTGGAACGGGCTACTCCAACTTCCATTATCTGACCGACCTCGGCCCGGATATCGTGAAGATCGACCGTACATTCGCCGCTAAGGCGGTGGCAAATGAATTTGAATTTGAGATGCTCTCTCTGTTCAGCAAAATGGTGCACGACCTGAACCTGAAGGTGTGCGTGGAGGGCGTGGAGACCGCCCACGAGCTGGAGAAGCTGTGCCAGCTCCCGCCGGAATACCTGCAGGGATTCTACCTGGGCCGCCCATGCCCGGAGGAGCAGTTTATGAAACAGTTTATACAGATGGATGTGTAAAGCGAATATGAGAAAGGCTCCCGCGTGTTGATGCGGGAGCCCTTTTTTCTTATTTTTATGCGATACGATCCGATTTTTCATGCAGTCCCCGGCGGCAGCTGCCGCGGGAATTTTTTCTCAGCGAAAGCTGCCGTCCGGAAACTGCCGCGCGCAGCTTACAGAAGCGCCTGCACTTCCGCCGCCGTCAGCACGCCGTCGTAGACGCGCACATCGTCGAACAGGGCGTTCTGGCAGTCTTCATCGTCCCAGATATAGCCGCTCCCCACCATCACATCTTTGGCCTGGGAGATGCCCGTCTTGTTCTTGCGGAAGCAGTCCGCAATGTCTTTCTTTTCTTCGCCCACCAGTTCCCCGTTCAGGTATACCTTGATGCCGTTTGGATCCACCGTGTAGGCAACGTGCTGCCATACGCCGCGCTCGCCGCTGGTGGTGAGTAAGGAACCCTGCACATCGCTGTACGCGTTGGCATTGATGCGGGCGATCAGGTTCGCGCCGATGCGCGTCAGGGGATAATCTGCCTGCGCGTCCGCCTCAAACAGCGCGCTGTGCTCGAAGGTCTCCTCTCCGATCTTCACCCACATCGCCACGGAATAGCCGGACGGCCCCACGGGCTGCAGGGTGTCCTCCGGCAGGCGCAGGAAATTCACGCCCTTCGCACCGGGCTCGTTTGCGATCTGCAGCACGCTGCCGCGTTCTTCATCCGTGGTCACCGCCGCCTCGCCCACCAGCTCGGCCGCTTCCTCCAAAGTGGAGCCTTCCACGGGCTGCACGGATGTGCCGTCCACGCTCTCCTCCTCGAAATCATACCCGCAGATCAGCACGGAAGCCCCGCGCACGGTAACCTTGTAATTTTCTTCCTGCACAATGTCCCCGTTTGTGATCGTTGCGGTGAGCACCACGCGGGAGTCCTCCTCGGCCGGCGTCACCGTGCCGTCCGCGCCGATCACCGTCTCATCCGAAGAACTCCAGGTGACATCCGCCCCCATCACGCTGGAGGGCAGATCGATGTTTTCCTTTGTGGACGCCGGGAGCATCTGCCCGATGGACACCGCCGCCATATCCACTGTCATCTCCGTGTTTTCCATATCGATCATGCTGCCCCACACGCACATATCGTTGTTGCCCATGGCCGCAAAAGTCATCACGGCGTCCGGTTCCACATTTTCTTTGTGCTGACGGAAGAAATAGCCCTTGTACTGTGTGCCGTCATTGAAGGTAAAGGTGACATAGTCGTAGCCTTTTCCGGAATCGGTCTTTTCCCAGGTGCCGGTCTGGGCGCCGTCCACCGTGCCGTCCTCATGCAGGTTGAGCATCTCTGTGGGAAGCATATCCCCCGAAGTGTTCTTTCCGTGGCAGATGTATTCATAGGAACCCACCACTTCGCTGTCCTCGTAATTTGCCGGCTGCTCGCCCCGGTACTCGTAAACAGCCGTCACCGGCCACAGATCCTCGTTCAAAAACTGCTGGTGCACGCGCACTTCGTGGCCCTCCAGCTGGGGCTGGATGTCAAACCGCTGGTGGTACACCAGATAGCGGGAGCCGTCCTCATCGATGAGCATGGAGTTGTGCCCCGCGGCGCGCTTGCCGATCTGCCCGTAAAAGCTGTAGTTGCCGATAAGCTTGATGCCGTAGTTGTCGTTGTTCTCGCCGTTGTCCGCCGCGTTCTGGCCCATGGCGTCCAGGTACGGCCCGAAGGGAGACTCCGAGCGGAACAGGCGCATGTTGTAGCCGCCCTCTGCGGTGAGCCCGCCGTATGTCTCATACAGATAGTAGTAACCGGTCTCCGGGTCATACTGGATGTACGGCCCCTCGCCGGACTGATGGTTGCCCCCGGCGATATGTACGCCAAAATACCGATCCACAAAATTTCCCGACGCCTCGTCCACGGAGTCCACCCCCGGATAAAGGGCTTTCCCGGTGGCGGGATCCAGCTCCAGGATGAACAGGCCGCCCGACCAGGAGCCGTAGGACATATACAGCTTCTCGCCCTCGGCGTCAAAGAACAGGTTCGGGTCGATGGCGTTGGGCGCGTAGGTGTTGTCCCAGTCGCCGTTTGCCGCGAACCAGTTGTCGCTGATCTCATCGATGCCGCCGTTTGCCGACCCCAGCTCGATCAGTTCGTTCAGGTTCAGATAGTCGTTGTCCCACTTTGTGTCGCGGCTGCTGCTGCCGTCCGGCTTTCCGTTTGTGGTGAAGCCGGAATACACGATGGTATCCACGTAGGTGTACGGGCCTGTGAACTCTTTGGACACCAGATAAGAAATGCAGGAGCGCCGCCAGGTGGAGGATTCACAGCAGTACAGCATATAGGCCCCCGCGCTGCCGTCCTCCCACTCGTATTTGGGGTTCCAGATGATATCCGGGGCCCAGATGGCGTAGCCGCCCGTGCAGTCGCCGTCATCGTACCCCGCCCACTGGAAGGGCTCCGCAAAGGTTTCCTGCAGATTGCCGTATAGCGGCGTGTTGTCCGGATTTCCGTAATCAAAGTTTACCTGTTCCCAGGCGATCAGATCCGCCGACTTCGCGATCGCCGTGTGGGAGCCCAGCACGTAGTATTCCCCATCGTTCGTGCGGATAATGGACGGGTCGTGCACCGTCACGTGTACGGCCTCGGGAACCGCGTCACTTGCCGCGTCCTGCGCGGAAACCGGCGCCAGCGTTCCAAGCGCCAGCACAGCGCCCGCTGCCAGGCAGACCGCTTTTTGTAAGCTCTTTTTCCTCATTTTTTCACATCTCCTTCTCCGTTTGTGGCAGACGCGCCGTGACCCGGCGCATCTGTGATCTTGTTTTTTATTGTAGCCCTGCGAACCCGTTTTTTCAAGATGGATTTTCTACTTCTTTAAAATATTTTATAAAATTCCAAAAAACATTTACTATTTTTCCTTTTTACGGTATAATGACTTTTAACTGCACAGAAATAAAAACTTACATATAAAAAGGAGCGTACATATGGTAAATCTAACAATTCATCCGGACAAACGCAAGGCCCGTATTCACAAGGAAATCTACGGACATTTCTCCGAGCACCTGGGGCGGTGCATCTACGGAGGGTTCTATGTGGGAGAGGATTCCCCCATCCCCAATGTGCGCGGGATGCGCACCGATGTGGTGGAGGCGCTTCGAAAGATCCGCATCCCGGTGCTGCGCTGGCCCGGCGGCTGCTTTGCCGACGAGTACCACTGGATGGACGGCATCGGCCCGAAGGAAAGCCGCAAGAAAATGATCAATACCCACTGGGGCGGCGTGATGGAAGACAACAGTTTTGGGACTCACGAATATTTTGAGCTCTGTGAACAGCTGGGCTGCGAGGCCTACGTGAACGGCAACCTGGGCAGCGGCACGGTAAAAGAAATGTCTGAGTGGGTGGAATATATTACTTTTGAGGGCGTTTCCCCCATGGCCGACTTGCGCCGCCAGAACGGAAGCGAGAACGCCTGGAAACTGCCCTATTTCGGCGTGGGAAATGAGAACTGGGGATGCGGCGGGAACATGACGCCGGAATACTACGCAAACGAGTACCGCCGCTATCAGACCTACGTGCGCGACTACAAAAACCCGGACAACCACGGGCAAAAGAGCATCAACAAGATCTGCTGCGGCCCCAATGTAGATGACTACGAGTGGACAAGAGGCGTGATGGACACCTGCTTCCGCCACTGCGAGACGCGCTTCCACGGCAATATGGACGGCCTTTCGCTTCATTATTATGTGCACCCGGAGGGCTGGGAGATCAAGGGAAGTGCCACCGATTTTGACGATAAGACCTGGTACAAGACACTCTCCAAGGCCTGGTACATGGACGAGCTGGTCCGCCGCCACTCCGAGATCATGGACGAGTATGACCCGGCGAAGCAGATCGCTCTGGTGGTGGATGAGTGGGGCGCCTGGTACACCGTGGAGCCCGGCACCAACCCCGGATTCCTGTATCAGCAGAACACCATCCGCGATGCGCTCGTGGCGGGCATCACCTTAAATATCTTCAACAAACACGCGGATCGCGTGCGGATGGCAAACCTGGCGCAGACCATCAACGTGCTGCAGTCTGTGATCCTCACGGACGGCGCGGATATGCTGCTCACTCCCACCTACCACGTGTTCGATCTGTACAAGGATCATCAGGACAACGACCTGGTGAAGAGCTTTATCGACTCGCCGGAAACCGGCGCAGAGGCCGAATACCGGGTTCCCCAGATCACGGAGTCGGCGTCTGTGGACAAAGACGGCCTGCTGCATATCACCCTCACAAACGCCTCTCTCGCGGAGCGCACTGAAGTGAAGGCCATGATCTGCGGACATCGCGTGCTTTCCGCCGACGGCGGCATTGTGTGCGGCGCGATGGATCAGAAAAATACCTTTGAGGAGCCGGATCAGGTGACGGTACAGAACTTTTCGGATTTCCAGATCACCGAGGACGGCCTGACCGTCAATCTGCCCCCGCGCAGCGTGCTGCACCTGGCGGTGAAGACGGCCTGACCTACTCTTTTGGGCTGTAATTGATGCGCACCTTGATGTCCTGGTTGTAATTGCCAAACCCCTTTCCAAACAGTGTGAGGCCGCCTATGTTTTTGGACGGCTCCTGCACCTGGAAGCGGAAGCGCATATTGTCCTGGGAGCCCAGGGCAAGCTGCTGCGTGGTGACATCCGAGATCTGCAGGCCATCGATGAAGGTGCCCTGATGGCTGACCACCAGCATTTTTAAAAGACCATACTGGTTCCAGTTGGGGAACCACCAGTCCGGGGTGAACATGCCGTGCATATCGCCGAAATCCCCCGGGCTGGTCCATGTACCCAGCTTTGTTCCGTTCAGGAAAAACGCAATGTCGGAGGGCCAGTCGCAGTTCACGCCGGGGGCCTCGCTGCTGATCTCGAAAAACAGCGTGATCTGGTCGATCTTCTGCCCCGCCGGCAAAAGGTTGGGGATCATGTAGTCGATATGGCCTTTGGCGAACCACAGGATCTGGGCGTCCACATGGCCGGGATGGGCAAAATAGCGGGGATCGTCCACGGTGCCGATGATGTTTTTGGCCGTAGACAAGCCGCAGGTGGGATACACATGGTAATTGAAATAGTTTCCGATGGGGATGTCGATGGAATAGCTGTCTGCTGCGCTGTCTGAGTTTTTGGGCAGCACATCGATGAGGATCTTGTCCACGTTCATCCGGCAGACTTTTTGGTTGCCGTGCCCGGAGTACTCGCTCAGGATCGTGACGATGCCGCTCTCCTCCAGCTTTTTTACATGGCTTGTGAGGGCGCCGTTGGTAATTCCCAGGGCAAGGGCCAGTTCCCCCATGTTCATCTCCCGGTTTTCCAGCAGCAGCTTCACGATATCGATGCGCACCTGTGACCCGAGGGCTTTAAAGATCGGCGCGCCGTCATCCAGATTTTTTATGTAAAGCATAACTCGTATCTCCTTTATCTTACGTCTCTTATATTATATAAAAAAAGAGCGGCAATTTCTATCATAATTTTGCAAACTGACGGAGGTTTCCCTATGAACAGATCAAAAGAACTGACTTATAACCAGCCGTGGATCCTGCAGCGGGCGGATCCTTACGTTTACCGCCACACAGACGGCATGTACTATTTTACCGCTTCCATCCCCGCCTACGACGGGATCGTGCTGCGCCGCTCCGAGACTCTGGCCGGTCTGGCCGACGCCCCGGAGGTGATGGTGTGGAAAAAGCATGAGCGGGGCATCATGAGCGAACATATCTGGGCGCCGGAGCTCTACTTCCTGGACGGAAAGTGGTATCTTTATTTCGCCGGCGGCGACATCGACGATGTGTGGGAGATCCGTCCCTATGTGCTGGAGTGCGCGGACGCCGACCCCCTCACCGGAACCTGGGTGGAGAAGGGAAAAATGCAGCGCGCCGACGAGGATATCTTTTCTTTTGAGGCGTTCTCTCTGGACGCCACCATTTTTGAAAACAAGGGCATCCGCTACTATGTGTGGGCGGAAAAAGTGAGCGTGTACCCGCAGATCTCCAACCTGTACATCGCCCAGATGGAATCGCCCTGCAAGCTGAAAACCGTGCAGGTGATGCTCACCACCCCGGACTACGACTGGGAGCGCGTGGGATTCTGGGTGAACGAGGGGCCCGCCGTGATCCACCACAACGGGAAGATCTATCTCACCTACTCCGCCTCGGAGACCGGCCCGGACTACTGCATGGGCATGCTCACCGCGGACGAGGACGCGGATCTTCTGGATCCCCTCTCCTGGAAAAAAGAGCGCTACCCGGTGTTAAAGACGGACGCCTCCCGCGGGATCTACGGGCCGGGGCACAACTGCTTCACCGTGGACGAGCAGGGGAACCCCATCATGGTATACCACGCCCGGACAGAAGAAAAGATAACGGGCAACCCGCTGTACAACCCGAACCGGCACGCCATGCTGATGCGCATCCGCTTCGACGAAAACACCGGACGGCCGATCTTTTCCTATGACTGATGCCGGTGTATTATACTTGCGCTTCAGCTTTCCTTCGGGCTGTAGCGGATCATCAGCCGTATGTCCTGGTTGTAGTCCCCGAACCCATGTCCATATAAGGTCATTCCTTTTGAGTTTGCCGTGCCTTCGGGCACGGCAAATCGCAGTTTCAGGATGGACTGGTCGTCCAGACCCAGCTGCTGCGTTGTCACATCCGACAGGCGCTCGCCGTCCAGAAAACACCCTTCCGTGTTCACCGTCAGTTTCTTTAATAAGCCGTACTGGTTCAGAAAATCGAACCACCAGTCGGGGTTGTACGTGCCCGGGCGGCCCCCGAAATCTCCCGGACAGATCCACTGCCCCAGCTGCGTGCCGTTCAGAGAAAACTCGATCCTGGACGGCCAGTTGTTGTTGTACCTGGGCGCCTCCGATGAGACCTCAAACGTGATGTCCAGCGAGTCAATGCGGCTGTGATTGGGGATAAAATTCGGCAGGACGTACTCCACATATCCGGTGGTGAACCACAGAATGTTTGCCTTTCTGCGGTCCGGGTGGGAAAACAGGCGCGGCTCGTCCAGATTTCCCAGAAAAGAAAGCTCCGTGGCAAGGCCGCAGGTGGGCTTCACCGAAAAATCCGAATAGCTCCCCACTGGCACCTCCGCCTGATAAATGCAGTTCTGTCTGGCGGAGACCTGCGTGAAATCAATGACGATCTGCTCCACATTGGGGTAACAGCATTTCTGGACGCCGTGGGACGCCGCCACATCCACGGTATGTATCAGGCCTGCCTTTTCCAGCTTTCCGATGTGCGGGCTTAAAGTGCTCATGGAAATCCCCGTGCTCTGGGCGATCTGTTTGAGATTGATCCCCGCTTCCGCCAGGATCCGCTTTAAAATATCCAGCCGCAGCTCCGAACTCAGCGCCTGAAAAACCTCCAGCTGCTCCTCCAGCGATCTTACATCTGCCATCTGCGCGCACCTCTTTCTGTTAAAACTTCTAAATCATTTCATTTTGGTTTTTTCCGAACTGATCACTTTTAGTATATCAAAAAAGCCCAAAAAGTCAAATAAATGCCTAAAAAATCGTTCAAAATAACGAAACATAAAACATGATTTATTTTAGTTTTTTCTATAACATTAGGCAAAATGCAAAAATTTGTAATTGACAAATCGGCGTGATAATTATAAGATATACTCAACACCGGTACATAATCTAAATTTTTTTGTGCAATATTTATAAACAATTTCTATTTTTTGTGTTTTTTATACTGCATAGGAATCTTTTAGAAAAACCGGGAAAAAAGCCATTTTAAAAGGAGGAATTTTCTATGAGCAAAAAATGGTTGGCATTATTGCTGACAGGCGCTATGGCTGCTACGATGGGCACCATGGCAATGGCAGAAGAAGCCGAGACAGAGGCAGCTCCCACCGCTGTTACCACAGTTGGTCCGGACGATGCTACCGCAAAGTATGAACTCTGGTCATTCGTTGACCTGCACAACGAGTTCTATGGCAAGATGGTTGATCTGTGGAACGAGCAGAACCCGGATAAGACCATCCAGATCACATTCAGCACCTATCCGTATGCAGATCATCACAACAAACTGATGATGTCCCTGCAGGCTGGAAGCGGCGCTCCCGACATGTGCGATATCGAGATCGGCCAGTTCCCGAACTACACTGGTGAGAACTGCCCGCTGTACGATCTGACCGCAGCTCTTGAGCCGTACGCAGCAGACGTTGTACAGTCCAGACTTGACATCTACTCCAGAAACGACGGCGTTCGCGTGGGTGTTCCCACACACGTTGGCGCAGCTGTTATGTACTGGAACGCAGAGATCTTTGAGCAGTATGGCCTGGATTACAAGTCCGTAAAGACATGGGATGATTATACCGCACTCGGCGAGCAGCTGAAAGAAGCTTCCAACGGCGAAGTTTACCTGACCTCCGTTGATACCGGCAGCGTTGACTGGCTGTGGATCGCAATGGCAGAGTACGGCGAAGACTGGACGGGCGGCCCGGACGGCGAAGTAAACGTACAGCTTGACTCCGTAAAGAAGATGCTCACCATGCAGCAGCAGTGGCTGAACGACGGTATCGCGATGATCTCCACCGATGGCCATGTTGACCTGGAAGCTGGCTTCAAGAACATCATGGACGGCAAGATCGCATCCTTCCCGAAGGCTATGTGGTACATGAGCCGTTTCAAAGATTACAT
>CANRKY010000041.1 GCA_947631355.1 uncultured Marvinbryantia sp. | reverse complement strand
CCACGCCATCCGATATGATTCCTTCGACTACATATCGGATGGCGTGGTCAGGGGCGCGGAGATTGGCAGCACGATCCTTGGTATCCCGGGAGCAGTGGTCGGCGTATTTCTTGGCGGATTTGTGGGGTGCGTAAGAACCCTTTTGGATGAGATCTTTTAGTGAGGTGAGAGAATGTTTGTCAGGCCGATCATGAAGATTTGTCCCATTTGCGGAAATATGTATTTTTACGAGCCGGGACGTATTTATCTGTATCCGGGAAATCTGCATCCCGAAAAATGCCCGTATTGCCATGGGAACATCTTGAAAGCAATCGCGAACTGGATGAAAGAGAAGAAAAAATAGATTGAATTTATCCTGGATCCGGCACTGAAAGCTGGATCCAGTTTCCAGTTCCCGCTTCATTGGAAAGCGAATTACCGCTTCATCGGAAAGCGAAATTCCCGCTTCATCGGAAAGCGAAATCTGGCTTGACAGATCATTCTGCCGTGTGTTATAATTCTGCCAATAAATGAGAGGGGTGAAAAGATGAGGAGATAATTTACTTTTGATCGCATGAAGATAAAAAGATTTCATGTTGCCAAAAGTGGATTATGTTCTCATAACCGCTCTCTTTTTTGATGAAAAAATAAAAGATCGCAGGTGCTCCCTGTTCCCTGGTGCTCCCTGTATGGTTATGACGCGTAATGGAACTGTTTGGTGACGAACGGTTCTTTTTTTGTGGAACCGCAGAAGGGAGAGAGGGCATTGGCACAGATACTTGTGGATCATTTGACATTTGCCTACGAGGGCAGCTTTGATAATATTTTTGAGGATATCTCTTTTTCCGTTGACACAAACTGGAGGCTTGGGTTTTTGGGGCGCAACGGAAAGGGAAAAACTACATTTTTAAACCTGTTATTAGGGAAGTATGAGTACAGCGGAAGCATTATCACATCTGTCGCATTTGACTATTTCCCCTATCCGGTTACGCAGGGGCAGATGCAGCTTCCGGCGACAGATCTTCTGGAGCAGTGGAAAGCGGGCTGCGAGCAATGGCGCGTTCTCGCGGAGCTGGATCAGCTTCGGGGAAACGCGGAGATTTTGTACCGGCCGCTTCGCACGTTAAGTCCGGGTGAACGCACGAAAGTCATGCTGGCGGTTCTGTTTTCCGGTGAGAATGATTTTTTGCTGATCGACGAGCCGACGAATCATCTGGATCAGACATCCAGAGGGAATGTGAAGGATTATCTGGCATCGAAAAAAGGCTTTATTCTGGTATCTCACGACCGTGACCTGCTGGACGCCTGTACAGATCATGTGCTGGTGCTAAACCGAAAGAGCATCAGCGTGCAAAATGGCAATTTTTCTGTCTGGTGGGAGAATAAACAGCGCAGGGATCAGTTTGCGCGTGCGGAGAACGAAAAGCATGCAAAAGAGATCGGAAAGCTGAGACAGTCCGCGGCGCAAAAAGCCCAGTGGGCAGACAAAAATGAGCGGTCAAAGATCGGGTTTGATCCAGTGAAGGAGCACGACCGCTCGATAGATACCCGCGCGCATATCGGGGCGAAGACGAAGAAAGTGCAGAGCCGGGTTTCACAGATGCAAAAAAGGATCGAGCGGGAGATTGAGGAAAAAGAGGGGCTGCTTGCCGATCTGGAGGAACCGGTGGAGCTGAAACTTACGCCCCTGCGTCACCACAAGGACCGGCTGCTCCATATCCGTGAACTCTCCGCTGTCTATGAGGGCTCGGCCTGTCCGGTATTTTCTGATCTGACCTTTGATCTGATGCAGGGGGAGCGGGTGGCGCTTCACGGGAGAAACGGATGTGGAAAATCCACCCTGCTCAAGCTGATCCTGCAAAGAGCAGGTGTGGGAAAGGAAGCGCAGGAAATATGCGCTTTGCCGGGACAGCAGAAAAACGGCACGGGCGCAGGCCTTCCGGTAATAGGATCCGGCGTCTGCGAGACTGCGTCCGGGTTGGTGATTTCCTACATCGATCAGGACACTTCCATGTTGAAGGGCAGTATCCAGGCATTTTGCAGGGCGCGCGGCCTGGAGGAAAGCCTGTTCTGCGCAATTCTGCGGCAGCTTGATATGGAACGGGTACAGTTTTTGAAAAATATGGAGGATTATTCGGAAGGCCAGAAAAAGAAAGTGCTGATCGCGGCCAGCCTCCTTACTCCCGCGCATCTGTACATCTGGGATGAGCCGCTGAATTATATCGATGTTTTTTCTCGGATGCAGATTGAGAAACTGCTGCTCACCTATCAGCCGACGATGCTGTTTGTGGAGCATGATGTGCGCTTCCGGGAGCAGATCGCCACGAAAACGGTAGAGTTTTAAGGTTGGCAAAGCGGACAGATGATCCAAGACCTTATTTTTGAAAAATGGTTTTCTTTTTTCTATAAAATAGGATATAATATTTTCTAATAATGCTATAACAGTAACGATTCCATACAACCGTATTGACTTGGGGGATACCCCCAAGATACCCCCCAAGATATCCCCCAAGATACCCCCAAAGATACCCCTCAAGCAGTCCATGGAATTAAGGGAGGAAAATAAGTGGAAATAAAGACGTTTGAACTTTCGTATTTACACAGCGCAAAGGACGCGTTAAAAAGTATATTTTACAATGAAAACAGCAGCGACATTTTCAATGAATGGGAGTTCGCGGAGAATTTGCTGAAATCGGACGGCTATCTGCCGGAGCTGTGTGTCATTGCGGTAGACGAAGAAAATGTAGTTGGCTACAACGCATTGACGAAAGCTAAAATAGGAAGTTCTTTTGGGCTGGCTTTAGGCCCGCTGGGGGTGCGAAAAGAATATCAGAATAAGGGAATCGGTTCTGCGCTTGTGAGAGAGTGTATGAAAAGGGCGGAAAAATCAGGATACGCCTGGATTGCTTTGCTGGGTGGAAATTATTATTCACGGTTTGGATTTGAAAGTGGAAAACAGTATGGAATTACCGTATCAGAGAATAAATTTGACAATGAACATTTGCAGATTTTATTCTTAGACAGATCGATAAAGGACAGAGTTTCTGGGAGACTTGTGTACTGCGACGCGTTTTATGATGCGGACGGAAATCTCCTATGACTGTGTTCTCCTATAGCTGTGTTCTGCAGAGCATAAAGATGCTGCGGAACAAAGAAAAGATGAGGTCATAGAATTTTAGGATTTAACAGGGTTCAGAGTTCAGAACGAAAAATCAGGAAAAATCAGAAATTTGTGGAGGTAGAAAATGATCTTATATGTAAACGCCTGTGTAAGAGCAGAATCGAGGACAAACAGGTTAGCAAAGGCATTGCTGAATAAGCTTGGAGCTTATGAGGAGGTTCGATTAACCGATCTGGCGCTGAAGCCGCTTGACGGAGAGAGCCTGGGTTATCGCGAAGCTCAGATTGAAAAACAAAATTATCATGACAGTATCTTTGATCTGTCGAAGCAGTTTGCAGAAGCGGATGTAATAGTGATATCAGCCCCGTGTTGGGACGCTCAGTTTCCGGCTGTTTTGAAAATATATCTTGAGAATATTTACGCTATAGGCATTGTTTCAAAATATAGCGAAAACGGAGGCCCACGGGGGTTGTGTAAAGCGAAGAAACTATATTATGTCACGACAGTCGGCGGAGGATATGACCAAAGATTCAGTTATGACTACATAGAATATTTGGCGAAACATGCGTTTGGTATTCCGGAGACAGAATTGCTCTGTGTGAAATATCTGGATATTGAAGGTAACGATGCAGAGGAAATATTATCCAGAGCAATAAATAATATAGACGAAATGTATTAATTCCCCAAAAGTCAGTTTTTACAGGAGATGTCGGGCAGAGTTTCCATCGGTTCTCCCCATTTTCCGAGATATCTTCCGTCAATGGAGGCATAAGTATTCTCGCCCGGCGTCAACACCGGAGCTGCCTGCCGCAGCCTCTCCGGGAAAGGAACGATGGTATTCAGCAGCGCCTCATCCATAGTTACATTGCGGATCAGGCAGAGAAATACATCGGATCCGTCACCCATGGGGATTGTTTTTTGTACTTCCAGCTCAAAGCTGACGGGGCTTTCCGCGATAGTGGGCACGTCCAGGACTTCGCCCCACGCCACAGTGGGAAGGCGCCGCATCTTGTCAGGCGCAGTTCTCCCGTAAGTGCAGCCGTAATAGTCCGCCAGCGGCAGCAGCTGCTCCGATACGAGGTTCGCTGAAAACACACCGTTTTTGCGGATCAGATCTTTCGTCTGTTTTTCTTCTCCGATGCAGGCCATCACGCCGAAACCTTCGGAGGAGTGACAGTATCCGAACCAGCAGAACAGTCCGAAATGGGGCTGCCCGTCCTCCTGCTTTGTACCGTACAGAAATAATGCCTGCGGACAAAAATCATTGCCGATCTGAGCTTTCATTTTTGCCATTTTGTAGCTCCTTTCCTTTCTTCAATGCCGTTTCCGCCTGTTCCAGATTGAAAACGATGCGGTCAAGATATTGTTCTAATTCCAGAATCTCTTTTTCATTAAAATTTTGAAAAAATAAAGCGTTCATCTGCTGAGAAACCTGATCATAGCGCGTCTCCAGTAAGCGGGCCTTCGGCGTCAGACAGATTAGGCTCTGACGCTTGTCGGAGGGGGAGACCATCCGGCAGACTAAGCCGTTTTTCTCCATTCGGCCAAGCATGGCGGTAAGGGTGTTTTTTGCCAGCCCTGTTTTCTGCGCAAGCTCCACAATGGGGATTCCCTCGCTCTGCCACAGCACATACAGAATACGCCCCTGCGGGCCGTTAAATTCTTCCACGTTACATGCCTGCAGAAGGCGGCCAAAAACCCTGCCCTGAACCTGCTTAATCTGAGAGATCAGAAATCCTGTTCGTGTATCCATTCCCCGCATCTCCCTGGAGCGTTGTTCTGTGAGAACATGCGCCATGTTTTGCATGTTCTTCTTTTAAAATAGTACTATATAGAACTATCAATGTCAAGACAAAAAATAAGAAAAGCAGGCCGGAACCTGCTTTTCTGTTTCAAATGATAGAAGCTGTATGTAAGTCTGATTATTTTTTGTTCTTTTCCACTTCCGCCATCTTCATCGCGCGCACCTTTAACGGCAGGCCGAACAGGGTGATGAACCCGCTCGCATCGTGATGGTCGTACAGATCGCCAGTGGTGAAGGAAGCCAGAGATTCATTGTACAGGCTGTAGGGAGAGGTGGTTCCGGCCTTGATGATGTTGCCCTTGTAGAGTTTAAACTTCACTTCGCCGGTCACATATTCCTGTGTCTTGTCCACAAAAGCCTGAATGGCCTCGCGCAGGGGAGTGAACCATTTTCCCTCGTATACGATTTGTGCAAACTGGCTGCCCAGTTTCTTCTTTGTCTCCAGTGTTTCACGATCCAGGATCAGTTCCTCCAACTGGTCGTGGGCCTCCATCAGGATGGTTCCGCCCGGCGTCTCGTACACGCCGCGGGACTTCATGCCTACCACGCGGTTCTCCACAATGTCCACGATGCCGATGCCGTGCTTTCCGCCCAGGGCGTTCAACTCGGTGATGATCTCGGAAACCTTCATTTCCTTGCCATTTATGGACTTCGGAACACCCGCCTCAAATGTCATGGTCACATATTCGCCCTCGTCCGGCGCTTTCTCCGGGGTGACGCCCAGAACCAGCATATGGTCGTAGTTCGGTTCGTTCGCCGGATCCTCCAGCTCCAGACCCTCGTGGCTGATGTGCCAGAGGTTGCGGTCGCGGCTGTAGCTGTGGCTTGCGTCAAACGGAAGATGGATGCCGTGCTGCTTGCAGTACTCAATTTCATCCTCGCGGGACTGCATAGTCCACACATCCGTCATACGCCAGGGAGCGATGATCTTCAGGTCGGGGGCCAGCGCTTTGATGGAAAGCTCAAAACGGATCTGGTCGTTTCCCTTTCCGGTGGCGCCGTGGCAGATGGTGGTCGCGCCTTCCTTGCGCGCGATCTCCACCAGGCGCTTTGCGATCACCGGGCGCGCCATGGAAGTGCCGAGAAGATACTTGTGCTCGTAAACCGCACCCGCCTTCACGCAGGGCATGATAAAGTCGTCACAAAATTCATCAATGATGTTTTCAATATATAATTTAGAAGCGCCGGACAGCTTTGCGCGCTCCTCCAGTCCGTCCAGTTCGTTTCCCTGACCGCAGTCGATGCAGCAGCAGATCACTTCATAGTCAAAGGTTTCTTTCAGCCACGGGATCAGCGCGGTAGTGTCCAGACCGCCGGAATAGGCCAGAATTACTTTTTCTTTCATAATGAATATCCTCCTCTTTCACCGATAATAAATCATTGGCTTTTTTAGTCAGTGATTACTATACATTATCTTTGGGGATAATGCAAGAGCAAATCTGAAAAATTTATAATTATTCACAATATGCGAAAAGAGGATGTATAATCTGACAATATAATTGGATATTTCAAAAAATATGTATTGCATAATATGCGCTGATGATGTATAATTATGCAATCTCAGTGAATGGAGCAGAGAATAAACAATACATAGACAGAAAATCTGATGTGCGTGCAGAGAATCACGGCAGGGGCAGAGAATCTGTTATACGGCTCTTGCAAATCTGCCGGAAATATCGTATGATAAAGCACAATGACTCCATTTTGATACAAGAAAATAAATCACAAGGAGACGAGACATGATCAAAGCAGGGATTATCGGCTCTACAGGCTACGCGGGCGCTGAACTGGTGCGCCTGCTTATGGGGCATAAAGAGACAGAGATTGTATGGTACGGTTCCAGAAGTTACATAGACAAAAAATACGCGGATGTGTACCGCAATATGTTTGAGATCGTGGAGGATGTGTGCCGGGACGACAATGTGGCGGAACTCGCCAAAGAGGCGGATGTGATCTTCACCGCCACGCCCCAGGGATTCTGCGCGGGGCTGATGAGCGAGGAAATCCTTTCTCAGGCAAAGGTGATCGATCTGAGCGCGGATTTTCGCATAAAAGATGTGGCGGTATATGAAAAATGGTACGGCATGGAGCACAAGTCGCCGCAGTTTATCCCGGAGGCGGTTTACGGGCTCTGCGAGATCAACCGGGAGCAGATACGCGGCACGCGGCTTCTGGCAAATCCGGGCTGCTACCCCACGTGCAGCACGCTGTCCATCTATCCGGCCCTGAAGGAGGGGCTGATCGATGCGAACACCCTGATCATTGACGCGAAGTCCGGCACATCCGGCGCGGGCCGCGGGGCAAAGGTGGATAATCTTTACTGCGAGGTCAACGAAAACATCAAGGCTTACGGGGTGGCGAGTCACCGACACACGCCGGAGATCGAGGAACAGCTTTCCTATGCGGCAGGGGAGACGGTCACGCTGAACTTTACGCCCCATCTGGTTCCGATGAACCGCGGGATACTGATCACCGCTTACGCATCTCTGAAAAAGAACGTGAGCGCGGCGGATGTAAAAGCAGTCTACGATTCTTATTATAAAAAGGAAAAATTCGTGCGTGTGCTGGACGCGGGCGTCTGCCCCCAGACCAGGTGGGTGGAAGGAAGCAACTATGTGGATGTTGGCTTTGTAATGGATGCGCGCACCAACCGCCTGATCATGATGGGCGCCATGGACAATCTGGTGAAGGGCGCTGCCGGGCAGGCGGTGCAGAATATGAACCTGATGTTCGGCCTGCCGGAGGATATGGGGCTGGATCTGGTTCCCGTGTTCCCGTAGGGCAGGAGAGTGCAGGATAAATCAGACTACAAGAAAGCAAGCCAGAGAAAAAGCAGATCGATCAAGCCAGAGAAAAAACAGATCGGTCAAGCCAGAGTAAAAGCAGATCAGTATTAGAACAAAACCAGTCAGAATATAAACAGATAGGATGATGGCGGGATGGATAAGATTCGCAGCATGACCCTTGCAGATTACGAAGATGTACACAGCTTGTGGATGAAGATCAGCGGATTTGGCATCCGCAGCATGGATGATTCCAGAGAGGGCGTGGCCCGTTTCCTGGAGCGCAACCCCGGATGCAGCGTGGTGGCGGAGCGGGACGGAAACATCGTGGGAAGCATCCTCTGCGGGCATGACGGCAGGCGCGGCTGTCTGTATCATGTGTGCGTGCATCCAGATTTTCGCAAGCAGGGAATCGGAAAGGCCATGGTGGTCTTTGCCATGGAGGCCCTAAAGCGGGAAAAGATCAACAAGGTTTCCTTGATCGCGTTCACGCGGAACGATATCGGAAACGCGTTCTGGAAAGAGATCGGATGGACCAGGCGCGAAGATCTGAATTATTATGATTTTGTATTGAACGAAGAAAATATCACGGCGTTTAACCAGTAAAAAATAGATGCTGAAGGAAAGCGCGAAAAAGATGCCGGAGAGGAAGGATCGTGCAGAGATGACAGAGAGGAAGGATCGTGCAGAGATGACAGACAGGACACAGATCAGGCAGATCGAGGGCGGCGTCACAGCCGCAAAAGGGTTTGAGGCGGCATCGGCGGCCGCGGAGATCAAATACAAGGGCAGAACAGACATGGCGCTGATCTACAGCGAGGCGCCGTGCACTGCCGCGGGCACATTTACGTCCAACATCGTAAAGGCCGCACCGGTGAAATGGGACATGGAGGCAGTGAGAGCCGGGCGGGACGTTCACGCGGTGGTTGTGAACAGCGGCATTGCCAATGCGTGTACCGGAGAGGAAGGGATCCGCTGCTGCCGGGAGACGGCAAAGGCGGCGGCGCAGGCGCTTTCCATTCCGGAGGACTCCGTGCTGGTGGGCTCCACCGGCGTGATCGGGATGCAGATTCCCGTAGACCGCATCTGCCGCGGCGTGCAGCTGCTTGCGGCGGCGAAGGGCTCCACGCTGGAGCACGGCACGGCGGCGGCGCAGGCCATTATGACCACGGACACGGTAAAAAAAGAGATCGCAGTCACGTTCACTCTGGGCGGGAAACAGGTGACCCTTGGGGGCATGAGCAAGGGCTCCGGCATGATCCACCCCAATATGTGCACCATGCTGGGGTATCTCACCACGGACGCGGCCATCTCAAAAGAGATGCTGCAAAAGGCGCTGAGCACAGATATCTGCGACACCTATAACATGATCTCCGTAGATGGGGACACCTCCACCAACGACACCGTGCTCCTGCTGGCAAACGGGCTGGCGGGGAACCCGAAGATCACAGAAGAAAATGAGGATTATCACACTTTCCTTCGCGCGCTCAATTATGTGAACACCTATCTGGCCCGCCGCATGGCAGGCGATGGCGAGGGAGCCACCGCGCTGCTCACGGCAAAGGTGATCCACGCAAGTTCCAAAGAGCAGGCGGTGATGATAAGCAAATCTATTATTACATCCAGCCTCACGAAGGCTATGATCTTTGGGCACGATGCAAACTTTGGCCGGGTTTTCTGCGCCATGGGCTATTCGGGGGCGGAGTTTGACCCCGATAAAGTAGATCTCACATTCGAGAGCGCCGCGGGCAGCATCCGGATCGCGGAGAACGGCAGAGGGCTGGATTTTGACGAGGAAGAAGCCAAAAAAATCCTCTCGGAAGAAGAAGTGATCATCCTGGCGGACATCAAGATGGGAGAGGCGGAGGCCACGGCCTGGGGCTGCGATCTCACCTATGATTATGTGAAGATCAACGCGGACTACCGCTCCTGACGACTGGGCAGCGGCCGCATAAAAAATAAAACATCCGGCAGGGGTGCCGCAGAGGGCTCTGCCGAAAGTATGATCGGGAAGGAATGAGGGAAAATGGAATCGATGGAGAACTGGCTGCAGAAGGCCGGCGTATTAACGGAGGCGCTGCCCTATATACAGCGTTTCCGCGGACAGATCATGGTGGTAAAATATGGCGGCAGCGCCATGGTGGATCACGACCTGAAAAAAAGTGTGATCCGCGATGTGGCGCTTTTGAAGCTGGTGGGGTTCCGCCCCATTATCGTGCACGGCGGCGGCAAGGAGATCACAAAATGGGTCAATAAAGCCGGACTGGAGACAA
The DNA here is from genome assembly GCA_947631355.1 of uncultured Marvinbryantia sp. Classification (GTDB taxonomy): domain Bacteria; phylum Bacillota; class Clostridia; order Lachnospirales; family Lachnospiraceae; genus Marvinbryantia. Next base: position 6,001 of record CANRKY010000041.1, on the reverse strand, counting down.
AATTTGTGAACGGGCTTCGCGTGACCGACAAAGAAACCATGGAGATCGCCGAGATGGTGCTGAACAAGATCAATAAAGGGCTGGTGTCCATGATGGAAAAGCTGGGCGTCCACGCCATCGGCATCAGCGGCAAGGACGGCACGCTCCTGCGGGTGAACAAAAAATATTCCAAAGGGCAGGACATCGGCTTTGTGGGCGAGATCAAGGAAGTCAACACAGACCTTCTGGAAAAACTGCTGAATGACGACTTTGTGCCAGTGATCTGCCCGGTGGGATCGGACGATGGCTACTACTCCTACAACATCAACGCGGATGACGCGGCCTGCGCCATCGCCTCGGCCATGGGGGCGTCAAAGCTGGCGTTCCTTTCAGACATCGAGGGCGTGTACCGCGACCCGCTGGATAAATCATCCCTGATCTCCGAGATGACCATCGCGGAGGCCCAGGAGTTCCTGGAGAGCGGGCACGCGGGCGGCGGCATGCTGCCAAAGCTGCAGAACTGCATCGACGCCATGAAAGCGGGGGTTTCCAGAGTGCATATCCTGGACGGCAGGATCGCCCACTGCCTGCTGCTGGAGTTTTTCACCGACCGCGGCGTGGGGACCGCCATCATAAATGAAACGGAGACGAGATATTACCATGAATAAATATATGGAACAGACAGAAAACTATGTGCTTCACACCTACAACCGCTTTCCGGCTGTTTTTGAGTCCGGCCAGGGCGTTTACGTGAAGGATACCGAAGGAAAAGAATATCTGGATTTCGGCGCGGGGATCGCCGTGCTGGGGCTGGGCTACCATTACCCCGGATTTGACGAGGCCCTGAAGGAACAGATCGACAAGATCATCCACACCTCCAATCTGTACTACAACGTGCCGCTCGCGGCCGCGGCGGAAAAGATCGTAAAAGCCAGCGGGATGAGCAAAGTGTTCTTTACCAACAGCGGCACAGAGGCCATTGAGGGGGCCATCAAGGCGGCGCGCAAATACGCCCGCATGAGCGGGGAAAAGCCGGGATACGAGATCGTCGCCATGAACCACTCCTTCCACGGAAGAAGTGTGGGGGCGCTCTCCGTGACGGGAAATCCCCACTATCAGGAGGCGTTCCGCCCGCTGATGGACGGCGTGCGCTTTGCGGATTTTAATGATCTGGACAGCGTAAAGGCGCAGATCAACGAGAAAACCTGCGCGATCCTGCTGGAGACGGTGCAGGGGGAAGGCGGCATTTATCCGGCGGATCAGGCATTTTTGGAGGGCGTCCGGGCGCTGTGTGATGAGCACGGACTGCTGATGATCCTGGATGAGATCCAGTGCGGCATGGGGCGCTGCGGTTCCATGTTTGCGTGGCAGCAGTACGGCGTACAGCCGGATATCATGGCCTGTGCCAAAACACTGGGATGCGGCGTCCCTGTGGGAGCCTTTGTGCTGAACGAGAAGACGGCGGCCAGATCGCTGGTGCCGGGAGACCACGGCACCACTTACGGCGGCAACCCCTTTGCGTGCGCGGCGGTGTCCAAAGTGTTTGACATCTTCGCCCAGGATCACATCCTGGAGCATGTGCAGAAGATCGCTCCATATCTGGAAGAAAAACTGGACGCGCTGGTAAACAAATATGACTGTCTGATCACCCGCCGGGGAAAAGGGCTGATGCAGGGTGTGGTTGTGGGAAACGGCGTGAAAGTGGGCGATGTGGTGATGCAGTGCCTGGCCTGCGGCCTGGTGGTGTTGTCTGCAGGCAGCGATGTGCTGCGCATTGTTCCGCCCCTGATCATCGAAAAGAAGCATGTGGATGAAATGGCGGAGAAGCTGGAAAAAGCGCTGGAAAGCCTGGCGTAACATGGCAGAAAAAAGTACTTGCAAATCAGCTTATGACGACTTATAATAAACCCGAATTGAGAAGAAATCTTCGGGGCAGGGTGCAAGTCCCTACCGGCGGTAAAGTCCGCGACCCGCATAGGCGGCTGAATTGGTGAGATTCCAATACCGACAGTTACAGTCTGGATGAGAGAAGATGAGACCGTGCTTTAATTTGGCGCTGTGCCCCGGATCTTGGTATCCGGGGCTTTTTTATGGCGCGGGCGGAAAAACGAAGGTTTTCTTTTCAGCTTTATAAAAAAGTAAAGGAGAGGAAAACAATGAGCAGTAACACAAACACGGCGGTATCCGCCGCAAAAGGAAACATCAGGGCCATGGTGGTGGTGGCCATGCTGGGAGCGATCTCTATGATCTTAATGATGTTTGAGATTCCCTTATGGTTCGCGCCCAGCTTCTATGAGATCGATCTGAGTGAGGTGCCGGTGATGATCGGAACCTTTGCGCTGGGGCCTGCGGCGGGCGCCGCAACTGAGCTGGTGAAGATCCTGCTGAAGCTGGTATTTAAGGGCACGAACACGGCGTTTATCGGCGATATCGCAAACTATGTGATCGGCTGCGCGCTGGTGGTTCCCGCGGGGATCATTTATAAGCACAGAAAGACGAAAAAAAATGCCCTGATCGGCATGGCGGCCGGCACGCTTTTTATGACCGTTGCGGGATGCTTTATCAATGCCTACGTGCTTCTCCCGGCCTACGGCAAGGCGTTCGGGATGCCCATAGACGCCCTGATCGGCATGGGCACGGCGGTGAACCCCGCTATCAAAGGGCTCGGCACGTTCGTGATCCTGGCAGTGGCGCCCTTTAATATTCTGAAAGGCGTGGTGGTATCGGTGATCACGCTGCTGCTGTACAAATATGTGAGCCCCATCTTGAAGGGGCAGCAGATGTAGCGGCACTGCCCGCGGGGAAACAAGGCAGCGGCTTGCAATAAAGGTTTGATCTGGGGATATCCGGCTGGAAAACCTGGGGCTTTCAGCAGAAAAACCTGGGGCCTTCGATAGGAAAACCTGGGGCTTTCGGCAGGAAAACCGTGGTTGTAAGAATGAAAACAGTGTGTTATAATAAACACACTGTTTTTCATTTTCCCCTGCGTTTTTGGAAACCAGAAAAAGGGGGTTTCCCCGGGGAATGATGTTGGACAGCAGGTATCGGGAAGTTTGTTGACGGGTTCGCGCAAGATAAGAGGAGTGAGCGGAAAATGAGGGCGGAATTTGATGTGAAAATGTCGCAGAAAGTGATGTTTGATTTTTTGCTGTCGCACAGATACGGCAGCATCTCCGGGTGGATCGGCGTTGTCATTGGCGTGATCGTGCTGGCGATGGTCGTTGTCACGTGGGGAGATGTTCCGATCGCCTCCAGCATGCTGTATCTTTTTTTTGCCGTGTATTTTCTGCCGCTGCAGCCTCTGCTGCTGTATTTCCGGGCAGTGAGGCAGGTAAAGCTGAATCCGATGTACAAAGAGCCGCTCCATTATGTGATCGACGAGAGCGGCATCACCACCAGCCAGAAAGAGGCAGAGGCGCACATTGACTGGGATCAGGTGGTAATGATAAAAAAGACCAGCTACAGTCTTTTGCTGTACACGGGCAAACGCTATTCTTTTGTGCTGCCGAAGGAGTGTATGAAAGGCCAGGAGCAGACAGTAGAAAAGCTGATCGAACAATATTACGGAAAGAGCGCACAGCAGGAATCTGCGGCAGAAACCGAAGACAAAAATGCGAAGCAGGAATCTGCAGCAGAAACCGAAAACAAAAATGCGCAGCAGGAATCTGTGACAGAAACCAAAAACAAAAATGCGCAGCAGAAATCTGCAGCAGAGATACAAAACAAAAATGAGTAACAGAAACGCGCGATAAAAACGAAATACCTATATGTGTGATAGAAATGGAATACCCATATGAGACAGGGGTGAGATGCGATGGTCATAGAATCTGCGCGGGAGGCAGATACGTTTGAAGCGGGCAGAAAGATCGGCGCTGCGGCAAAGCCGGGGCAGATCTTTGCCCTGTCCGGAGACCTGGGCGTGGGAAAGACGGTGCTCGCCAAAGGGCTGGCAGCGGGGCTTGGCATTGCGGAGCCGGTGAACAGCCCCACGTTTACAATTCTGCAGATGTACGAGGGCGGGCGGCTGCCGCTGTATCATTTTGATGTTTACCGCATCGCGGATCCGGAGGAAATGTATGAGATCGGCTATGAAGATTTCTTTTTCGGCGGGGGCGTATGCCTGGTGGAATGGGCGGAGCAGATCGCGGAGCTGATGCCGGAGCACACGGTGTGGATCACCATAAATAAGGATCTGGAACAGGGATTTGACTATCGCCGGATAGAGGTGAAAAATGAGAGTACTGGGAATTGACAGCTCCGGGCTGGTGGCCTCCGTGGCGGTGGTGGAAGACGACAGGCTTCTGGCGGAGTATACGGTAAATTATAAGAAGACACATTCGCAGACGCTGCTGCCCATGTTAGATGAGATCGCGCGCATGACGGAGCTGGATCTGCATACCATAGACGTCATTGCAGTGGCGGCGGGACCGGGCTCTTTTACCGGGCTTCGCATCGGCTCGGCAACGGCCAAAGGGCTGGGGCTGGCCCTGGGGAAACCGCTGGCGGCGGTTCCCACGGTGGATGCGCTGGCTTACAATCTCTGGGGCAGTGCGCAGCTGGTCTGCCCGCTGATGGATGCGCGGCGCAATCAGGTATATACCGGGCTTTACCGGTTTGAGGGATCGCGCATGAATGTGCTGGAAGCGCAGATGGCCATTGGCGTGGAGAAGCTGGCGGAGAAAATAAATGCGTATGAAACGGATACCGTTTTTTTAGGAGACGGGGTTCCGGTATACCGGGACATTCTGGAGAAAAAACTGCGGGTGGCCCACAGTTATGCCCCGGCGCATCTGAATAAACAGCGGGCCGGAGCAGTCGCCGCTCTGGGATTGGTATATGCCGCCAAAGGGCAGCTGCAGACGGCGGCCGAACATCGGCCGGAGTATCTGCGCCTGTCGCAGGCGGAGCGGGAGCGCGCGGAAAAAGCGGAGGCGGTCGGGCAGAAGAATGATTGAAGTGCGGGAAATGACAACGTGGGATCTGTCGGATGTGGCGCAGATCGAGCAGGCGATCTTTTCGGAACCGTGGTCGAAAGAGGCTTTTGGGGATTCCCTGCGGCAGCCGGGCACACATTATCTCACCGCGCGGCTGGACGGAGAACTTGCGGGGTACTGTGGCATGCTGCAGTGCACGGACGAGGCGGACATCACCAATGTGGCGGTGAAAGAGGACTGCCGCAAAAGGGGTGTGGCGTATCGTATGCTTCGGGAACTGCTGCGCGCGGGGGAGGAAAAGGGCGTGAAAACTTTTTTCCTGGAAGTGCGGCAGAGCAATCATGCGGCGAAAAATCTCTATGAAAAGCTGGGATTTCAATATTGCGGCGTCCGCAAAAATTTTTATGAAAAGCCGAGAGAAGACGCCGCGCTTATGTGCAGAAAAGCCGGATCGCCCGATGCGAAGACGGCAGAGATGTGACCGGAAAAGCGGCTGCTGCAGGCAGAAATACTGACAGCAATTCCCGCTGGGATCGAAAACGATTATCGTGTATAATTCTCCTGAAACCAGAGAGAGCACCGCGGACGATGGTGCGGCAGCATCGGGATGTTCTGCCGGGGAATACCCCTGGCGGCGCCCGGCAGGGAGGATGGCATATGAAAAAAGGAAATGAGATTTTTTGCAATAAATGCGGAAAGAAAAGAAAGGTTCAAAATGAGATCCCCGTGGAGGACTTTGTGTCCGTTCAGAAAACATGGGGCTTTTTTTCAGACAAAGACGGTGTTGCGCACGAATTTGATCTGTGCGAGGAGTGCTATGACGAATTTGTGCGGCAGTTTTGTATCCCCGTTGAGGAGACGGAGGTAAAGGAGATGTTGTAGAGTATGATGGACGTATGTTTGCTGGGGAGCGGCGGCATGATGCCGCTTCCCTCGCGGAGGCTGACTTCTCTGATGGTGCGGTACAACGGGAGCAGTATCCTGATCGACTGCGGGGAGGGCACCCAGATCGCCATAAGAGAAAAGGGCTGGAGCTTCAAACCCATCGATGTGGTGTGCTTCACGCACTACCATGGCGACCATATCAG
>CANRKY010000040.1 GCA_947631355.1 uncultured Marvinbryantia sp. | reverse complement strand
TTATATGATTGCGCCCGATTATCCGGGCTTTGGCCAGTCAGACGCGCCGGACCGGGCAGCGTTTTCCTATACATTCGGCCACATCGCTGACATTATGGAAGCCTTTCTGGAGCAAATTGCTTTGGAGTCCCGATGCGGCGAGATAGCGGAATATATCAAAAGATGGCTTAAAAAAACAAACAAATAACAGGAGGCAATCGTTATGGAACAAAATGAGAATCGATATGAAGAACTGATCCGTGCGTTTCACCTTACATGGGATGCGTTTCCCGGCACGGCTCGTCTGATTGACAAGGGGAATCATGTTCTGGCGGTCAATCAGGCGGCAGCGGCGGCAGGTCTTACCGAAGGGCAGGTCTGCGCAAAAATAGGAGCTCCGGAAAGCCACAGGGGATGCAGAAAAGCACTGGCGCTGTCTACACGAACTGCGCAGGTTGACAGACCAATCGAAAATAAAATTCGCGCTTGGGTTCCGGTAGAGGGATACCCGGAAGTTGTTGTGCATTTTTCCGTTATGCTCCCGGAGTGTAACCAGTGACCATGAAAGAGACCAAAAGCCATCTCGGTGTCTTTTATGTGATTCTTTCTGCTGTCCTGTTTGGTACAATGCCGCTGTTGACCAGGATCGCATATGCTCATGGCAGCAATGCCTATACGGTTGCCTTCGGTAGATTCTTTTTTGGCAGCATCGTGCTGGGCCTCGTCTGTCTTGTTTTGCCGGGCTGTTCCATAAAAATAAGAAAGGAACAGTTCCTCGCCCTACTGAAACTGTCGGTACCTTATGCCTTGATGCCGATACTGCTTTATGCTTCTTACACCTATATCGACAGCGGCATGGCCACGACCCTTCACTTTACCTACCCTGTTGCGGTCATGTTGATTTTGGCGATATTTTTCAGGTCACGGCCGGACACGAAGCAAATCATTTGTGCCATCCTTTGTGTTGGAGGCATGGCGCTGCTCTATACTCCAAACGGACAGGTTCGCGTGGGGGGAATCATTCTGGCGGTCGCCTCCGGGATTATTTATGCTGTATATATCGTTTTGTTGGGAAAAAGCACCGTCAAAGGGCTTCACTCTCTTGTGCTTGCGTTTTGGATTTCCCTGCTGTCCGCAGCGGAGATCGGGATAATTGCGTTTTTCAGCAAAAAGCTCGTTTTCAGTCTTGACGCTATAGGGTGGGCGGCAGAATTTGGCCTTGCCCTGCTTGCCACAGTTTTTGCTCTGGTGCTATTTCAAAAGGGCGTAATCCTCTGCGGAGAAGTGAAGGCATCCCTGTTCAGCACTTTCGAGCCGCTGACCGGAATTTTCATTGGAGTAATTGCTTTCCATGAAGTGCTTACTGTCAGAGAAGGAATTGGAATAACCAGTATTCTTATGGCAGTCGCGCTGCTGGCAATGCCTGCCAAAAAGGTACGGGCATAGAATAAGGCTCGTATTTTTGGCCTCCTCACAATGAGGCCAATACTCTTTTTGCAGTTTGTACAATCGATGATAAGGAAATGCGCGTAGTTTCAAAAAGAAACCGAAACAGGACGTTCCCTCTACCGTTCAAACGCAATCAGGGTTTCTTTCGGCAGTTTTTCGCTTCCGCAGTTCAGCAGGAAGTAGATTGCCCTCTTTGCAAAAAGGTTTGTCACTGTCGTATATCAATCGGCCAGCTTCTCCACGGCCCGCCGGTATGCTCTCTCTGCTCCGCATACTGAGCAGCTGCCTTTTCCCGTCGCCGGATTGGTTGTAGAGCCACGCAATGCCGCGCACATTTTTGTATTCGTCCAGCGAGGAAAAGGAGCCGCTTTCTTCCTTCATGCGGCAGTCGAGCAGGGCATTCCCGATGAAGGGGAAATGGATACCAACCTCGACAGCTTTATTGCGTTGACGGAAAAGTATGTGGACGTGCCAGAGCTGACGCTCCTTTCTGGTCTTTAAATCCTTTTCAAATATTTCTGTACTGGGAATGTAGGCAGTAATAATCCGCCCTGACTCACCTTCTTCACTTATTACCACATGTATGATCCTATTATCCTCAGAATACCCAAAAACTAAACAGCTCGGAAATGGGAAATCACCAGGATGTAGTGTTGCCGCCTTTGGCAGATTCCTATGTCTATCGTTTGTAATAAGTATATCACATTACATCATTAAATGAATACCTGAAAATTTGTTTCGTCTGGGAGCCATTGCTCCATAGATGAATTACTCATCTATTTTGTCTATTTTGCAACAGCCCCTTCGCGTTAATCAACATTACTTCTTTTTCGTTCCCTGTTCTTCCTCAGCCCATCTGATCACCAGGAATATTCCAAATAACCACGGTACCATAATACAACCAGAAACTACCACGATCAGCCACCAGGAAGGCGGTGCAGCCGCGATCAAAGCAGCTACTACAATGAACCATATGACCAACGGGATGCGGAAGCATCCCCATCTAAGAAACGTCAGCATACCCAATTCCTCCTTCATTCATCATTAGAGCAACAGACAGTTCCTATCCCTTATCCAACTATTTCCTGACTCTAAGAATCCCTTTCACGCACCACAGAGTTTTCCCACAGCAAAAGCGGGAAGCCAAAGCCGCCCGCCTATCCCGATTTTAAAAATTGGAAAGAAACCGTAATCTGTTAGTATAAAGCCCGTGTATGATAATGATGACTGATCTACACCTGCTTTTTCAAGCATTTTTCTTTCGGTTCCTCTGGACTACAGCACTTCTAAAGGCTTTATACATTGCAGGTGACAACTCTGGACAATCTTCATCAAATTCAATCGGATATTTTTTTGCTTCCATCACTTCCTGCCGCTGTTCCTCAGTAGGTTTTTGTCCTTTATTAATAGTGAAAGTTTTGGTCATAATAAAGTCTCCTTTCTGGTTCAGTTGCCAATCTTGCCGAAATCAATCTGATTGTTTCTTTTCTTTCTGTAAACACTACAAACAATACATCTTCAACGCATCCGATAGCAATATACCTGTCCTCGTCTATGCTATGCTCAAAGTCATACATTTCAATATAGTTTTCATCCTCAAAAACGTATGCTGCCGTCTCAAATGAAACTTTATGCTTTTTCTGATTTAACAGGTTTTTTTCTTCATCCCATTCAAAATTCAATCTGTTCTTTCTCCGTTTCTTCCTTAAATGGCCCGCTATACCTTTTTTTATTGTACCAAATCTTTCGCACTTTTACCATACAAATTTTTTCCCTGCGGATCGTAAAATTGTTGCCATTTTAATGCAATTATTGATGCTATGCAGCACGAAATGCAACACGCCAAAGAGGATTGTGGTACCGGCGGCAGAGCGACCTGCCGCCGGTTTTCTTGCCTATTTTCGAATTATATGCTATTCTGGGGAGCGGTGGCAAGCCCTCCCTGGTGTGTGTTGAGGCTGTCGCTTTCCAGAGCGGTGCAATATAGGGGGATGTAAAATTGCAGGGAGAATCGGGATATCGCTTGAGAGTTGGTGATTATCGTATCATTTTTGACAGGTACGGAAATATTTTATATATTGAGAAAATCGACAATCGAGGACAGGTTTATAAAAAATAGGAGGTGCTATATGAGCGCAGTAAAGGAAAGAATTTTAGGTGCTATCACGGTTATGACTGAAGCAGATGCAGCCGTAGTCTGGAACTTTATTATGAATCAGCTTTCGAATCATTCCTGGGATAATATTGAAGAAATAGAGCCCGATGAATGGGATCGACAAATGTTGGACGATATTAAAAAAGACCCTGATTGCCGCGAATTTTTATCTTCCGAAGAAACCATGAAGCAGTTGGGGCTGTAATTGGCCAGAAAATGGAACATGTAGTGGACAGATACGTGACGGTTTAAACTACCGCGGCGTTTTAATTTGAAAAACGATAGGATTTGAGAGAACCTGCGGTCTCCGCTTCGCTTCGGTCGGTGCTAAACGTGCGCCACCGGCGCACAGCGGTCTCCGCTTCGCTCCGGTCGGTCCAAAGCCGAGGTCCACTGGACCTCGTGGACCCTCTGCGCCCGAATGCGTTCGTTCCGTCAGAGATCGCAGGTCATCTTTTCTCTTTGATTATAAAGAAACGGATACCCTTCGGCATCCGTTTCTTTATAATCGATGCGACAGGATTTGAACCTGCGGTCTCCGCTTCGCTTCGGTCGGTGCTAAACGTGCGCCACCGGCGCACAGCGGTCTCCGCTTCGCTCCGGTCGGTCCAAAGCCGAGGTCCACTGGACCTCGTGGACCCTCTGCGCCCGAATGCGTTCGTTCCGTCAGAGATCGCAGGTCATCTTTTCTCTTTGATTATAAAGAAACGGATACCCTTCGGCATCCGTTTCTTTATAATCGATGCGACAGGATTTGAACCTGCGACCTCTGCGTCCCGAACGCAGCGCTCTACCAAGCTGAGCCACGCATCGATGGTTTTGAATCAAGCTTTGTAAGTATAGCATTTTCTTTTCATAAAATCAAGTAATTTTTCAAGTTTTTTATGCTGCATGGTTCAAGTTTTTCGTATTGCACTTTTGTGTCACTTTTTGCTGTGCTGTGGTGTTTTATTTTATGTGAACTCCAGTCGGATCGTCACTGCTCCATTTTCGTATGTTGCAGCGATTCTGCCTCTCATCTGTTCAGTCAATGTCCTGGCTATGGACAGGCCCAGACCGGTAGAGCCTTCCGCCGCGTCTACGGTGTAGTACCGTCCAAAAAGCTGCGCCGTTTTCAGCTCGTCCAGCGCAGATGAATGGTTGGAAAATGTGATCTCCCCGGAAGTGGAAAGGCTGATTTTTAAGTCTCCATCGCTGTATTTTGCAGCGTTGCTTATGATATTTTCTAAAATACGCGTAAGTGCACCCGCATGCAATGTTCGATGTATCTTCTCCTCCGGCATGGATATTTCCGGCTCGATACCGCACTCTTTCAATACGCCATAGTAAGCAGCTATGCTTGTTTCCAGCGCATGATTTAAGATCACATCTTCCGTCTCCATTTTATCACTTGTTGTTTTTGTGACAGAGTAGCGCAAAAGTTCTTCTGTGAGTGCACGCATCACGTTTGTGCGCTCCTCAATGATGTCCAGATAGCGGGATGCCTGCTCTGATTTTTCTTCTTCTTTCAGCAGATCCAGATACCCGCAGATTGCCGTCAGCGGTGTGCGAAGATCATGTGAGACATTTGTCACCGCTTCTTTCAGTTCTAGATCGCCCTGCAAAAAGCGATGCCGCTGCGCGCGCAGTCTGCGCAGTTCCCGGTTGATCTCCGCCGCCAGATGGCACATATAGGGATCGCGGCTGGAAATGTCGATCAGCGTATTGGTATCTGTATCCAGGCGCTCGCAAAATTCCAGCTCGATCTCCCGCGCGGCTTTATGCAGGAAATATAGTTTTCCCATCAGCACCATCACAATAACCGCTAAAATGATTACCGCAAGCCACAGCCAATTTTCCATCGCCGCTCTCTCCTATATCCGATCGCCAACATCACTTTTTACTTCTACTGTTTTTATTGTTTTTATTTCTACTGTTTTTTATTTCTACTGCTTTTATTTCTACTGCTTTTTATTTCTACTGCTTTTATTTCTACTGCTTTTTATTTCTACTGTTTTTGATTTCTACTGTTTTTGCTTCTCCCGCTCAGTTTACATCCTTCCTGTCAAACGCCCATATCCCGATTCCGGTGATCACAAGTGTTACCACCACGGAGGCAAAAGGCCAGCGCTCCGGATGGTCACCGGATAAGTTGCCGATCTGTATGTTCTGTCCCTCTGGCAGGATATCCTCCGCCCACTGATAGATTTCGCGCTTTGTCCCCGAAAGATACAGCGGGTTTGGATGCTGCTCCACTTCCAGCGGTTTTCCATTCACATCGATATGAATATAATGGTCGATCATCTCTGGCTCCGAGAGGTCGGAATCCAGTTTTGCCCCGACGATCACCAGCACCAGCGCGAGAATGATCCCCAGCACTGCAGCCGCTGTCCTATGGTGACACAGCATAGCGAGAAGGGTAAAGATGGCACTGCACGCAAACATGGAAAGCAGTGCACAGATCACATAATATACGATTCGGGCCATGTTTCCCTGAAAGAACCCCAAAATCGGTATGCCCACAAGGAAAACCGACAGCAGATATGCCAGAGCCAAGAGCAGTGTCGCCACAAAATTTACGAGAAGGAACGCAAGGTATACTTCTCTTTTTGTATATCCGGCCGTCAGCTTGTTCCGTATCGTTCCATAAGCGAACTCATCTCCGATAAAGAGTGCACAGAAAACTGTTATTATGCCTCCGAAGGGCACAACGCTGAACGCCTGCTGCTCCAGCGTATACTGCAAAACCCCGTTCTTCACATAATCTCCGGCTACCCAAAATCCCCATGCCCCAAGCAGGAACGCCGCGGCCATGCAGATCCAAAACGTTCTGCAGCGCATAAGTCTTGCGAAATTTGCTGATAGGAGTTTACGCATGGCGCTCACCTCCCACCAGATTCATATAATAACTTTCCAGACTGGCATCGCGCTCCTGCATGGAGAATATCTCACATTGCTGGGCTGACAGTGCTGCGGCAAGTTTTGTGACATTCACATGGCCATATATATCCGCCTGCGTGTCAGACAATATGTTATATCTCACTTCCATTCCATCCAGTATCCGCGCAAGTACGCGCGTGTCTGAAACAATGATCCGCGTACATTTTTGCGTCTCCATCTCCAGCTCCGCAGCGCTCACTTCCCGCACGATTCGCCCGCCGTCAAGGAATCCATAGTGTGTGGCGATCCGTGACAGTTCATCCAAAATGTGACTTGACAGCAACACGGTGATTTGGCGCTCCCGGTTCAGCCGCAGGATCAATTCGCGGATTTCAATAATTCCCTGTGGATCCAGCCCGTTCACCGGTTCATCCAGCACCAGAAAATCCGGGTCGCCCACCAGCGCCACGGCGATTCCCAGACGTTGCTTCATTCCCAGAGAAAACCTGCCGGCTTTTTTTCTCCCCGTATCCTGCAGCCCCACCAGTTCCAGGATTTCCTCTGATCCTTCAGAATCCGGCAGCCCCAGCATACGGTACTGCAGCTTCAGGTTTTCCCTTGCCGACATATCCAGATAAATGGACGGCGTTTCTATCATTGCCGCCATCCTGCGCCGCGCTCTTGCGATATCCCGGTCTGTATTCCTTTTTCCGTACAGCGTATAATTTCCCGCAGAGGGCTTCTGCAGACCGCAGATCAGGCGGATCAGTGTGGTTTTCCCCGCGCCGTTTTTCCCCACAAAACCGTAGATGGCACCTTTGGGAACGTGCATGAAAAGTCCGTCCAGCACTTTTGTCTTCCGGTAACTTTTACATAAATTGTTTGTGACAAGTACATATTCCATATGTGCAGCCTCCCTTTCTATTTCGCAGGAAGCATATCCCAGGCAGTGATCCCAGATAATCATTCCAGGCAGCAATCCCAGACCGTAATCCCAGATAATCATTCCAGGCAGTAATCCCAGACCGTAATCCCAAGCAGCAATCTCAGGCAGAGAACCTGGATTTTGATCTCAGACAGTGCCACGTGATCCCAAACAATAGTCTCGAGCAAGGGATCCAGGCAGTGAGCTCGGGCAATAATCCCAAGCAATAATCTCAATGATTCAGACAGTGATCTCCGGTAGTGATTCGCCATGGCAAAAAATGCCATTTTTCAGGTTCCCTGGATCACGCACAGCTAATGTATTCTTCCTGCGTTTAGGGCTATTATAAAAAATAAATGTAAAGAAACCGGTAAAGAAAAGCGTAAAGAAATGATAAAGATTAGGCTTTTATCCGAAAGCCGATCCCCCACACCGCCTCGATATAGTCTCTGCCGCCCGCTTCGCGCAGTTTTTTGCGCAGATTGCTCACGTGCATTTTCAGGGAACTCTCGGTGCAGTCCGGCGTGTCTTCGCCGATGCGCTCCAACAGCAGCGATTTCGGCAGAACCTGCCCCGGATTTCTCATAAGCAGTTTTAAAATGGCGTACTCCGTGCGCGTGAGATGGACAGGTATGCCATTGACGGCAGCCGCATGGCTATCCGCGCGCAGTTCGATATTTTCAAAGCGCAGCACTTCTTCTATGGGATTGTCTATCTTTCGAAGCTGCACTCTGATCCGCGCCAGCAATTCCTGCAGATTAAACGGCTTGGTCACATAGTCTGCTGCCCCGCCCAAAAGAAGGTTTACTTTGCTCTGGCTCTCCGCCTTTGCACTCACCACGATCACCGGAATTTTGTGGATCTTCGGGAGCAGTTCCTCCCCGTTCAACCCCGGAAGCATCAGGTCTAAAAGAATCAGATCCGGCGTGCGTCTGTCCAGAACCATCAGGGCCTCTGTCCCGGAATAAGCCCGCAGCACGCCGAAGTCCTCCTTTTGAAGGACTTCTTCCAGCATATTTCCGATATGGACGTCATCGTCTATGATCAATATGTATTGCATACGATTTTCCTTTCCAAACCATGCCACTTCACAGCTCCCATCGTTTGTGACCGCGCGTCATCAGTAATACAGCATAGAGAAAGCCAGCAGCAAAACCAACCCCACCACGTTGTATAGTGTGAATGTTATAAAGTATTTCCCTTTTGTGGCGTTCTCACTCTCCGCATATTGTTTGTACGAAATCAGGCTCGCCATAGAAGCGATCAATGTACCCAGGCCGCCCACATTTGTCCCAACCAGCAGTCCGGCAAAATTATCGGTAAACCCGGACAAAAGCAGCGCCGCAGGCACATTGCTCAGAAACTGGCTGAACAGAGCCGATACCAGGATTTCTCTGCCGTTTAAAATCCGGGCGATCGTCTCACTGACAGCCGGGATGCGCCCAAGGTTTCCCACAAAGACGAAGAAACCCACAAAAGTCAACAAAAGCGCGTAATCCACCTGCTGCAATAAGTTCCATCTGCGCATCAAAAGCACTATCGAAACGGTAATAATAAGTGCCGGGATCCAGGAGATCACACGAAATACTACGAGAAGATTCAAAAGAAATAAGAGACCATAGATGCCAGTCTCATTTGCCGGCAGTGCATCGGCTGTGCGCTCTGCCCCCATCCGCACTTCTCCATCCGGGAGAAGGAATACAGCGGCCATTAAGAGCGCCAGAGAAAGCGCCGCCAGCGGCAGCATGGTCTGAAAAAAAGTGCCGATGGGCATCGCGGACGCCGAAAACAGATACAGATTCTGCGGGTTGCCTATGGGGGTCAGCATACTGCCAAGGTTTGCGGCAATTGTCTGTAAAACCACCACCCGTATGACCAGTTTATCTTGCCCGCATTTTTTCAGCGCCAGAATGGCAAACGGCACAAACGTGATCAGCGCCACATCATTCGTTATCACCATACTGGAAAAAAAGCACAGTAAAATCAATGTTCTGCACATACTGCGGGCCGCGCTCACCTTGCCGAACATTTTCACAGTCAATAAGTCCAGCAGGCCCACACTTTGAAATCCTTTTACCAGGAGCATCAGGCAAAATAAAAGCGCCAGCACGCGCACATCGATGTAGTCCCGGTATCCCGCGTCCGGCAATACAAAAAAGCAGGATACCACCCCTAAAAGCAGCGCTATGCTAAGCACTTTCTCACGTTTCAGATAAGCAATCACTTAGAAGTCCCTCTTTTCCCAGCGGCACATCGTTCCTATTTTGTCAAGTTCGTGTCGCCATATTTTAGCAAGAGGATTATAACATATTCTTTTGTGAAATGATACACTTTCCTGGCACATTGGAATTCTGCCATCGGAATTCTGCCACTGAAATTTTGCCACCGAAATTCTGCCATCAAAATTCTGCCATCAAAATTCTGCCACCGAAATTCCGCCACCGAAATTCTGCCACCGAAATTCCGCCACCGAAATTCTGTTCCACTGAATAAAGTGTTCACTTCATTCTCCATCCCGAATGGTACTTATTTTTTAAGATACCTCCCGCCAGCTTTCCCCAGCCCAGCGGATATCCGTCCGCACACACCAGCTGCCAGCCGTCTGCGTCCGGCAAAGCCACATCCTCCACGCAGATGGTTTCTCCTTTCAGGTATTTCAAAACGCGCGCATCTGTATAGGGCAGGTCGATCACCGCATCATACTGCTCTTTTTTCAGAGCCATAGCCAGAGACTGGCTGGGTTCAAAGCGGTCTTTTTTTACTTCCCCCAGATACAGTCCGTTCCGCAAAAAGGCAAGCCCTTTTTGTACATCCAGGCCCTCCGGCACATAGTAAGCCTGTCCTTTGCGTATTTCCAGGCGGCCTTCCTCTATCGGAAGGGTGGTTTTTCGCAGGAAATCCTGCAGGATCTTCTGCTCCTGACTCTGCTTCCCGCCTGCAGGGGTTCTCCGGTTTCCACGCGGTTCCCCGGCCGTCTGTTCTCCCGGCCGTTTCTTATACAGCAATGCAAGGAAGTGCCCTTCCCCTTCCATTTTATGCGGAAAAATGCGCACGCATTTTCTCAATTCTTCACACAGATCGCGATTTACAGCATCTTCTGCCACATCATCTGTTCTTCCCATTGTGTTCTCTGCGGCGTCATCTATTCTTCCCACCGTACCTTCCGCAGCGTCATCTGTTCTCCCCACCATGTCCTCTGCGGCATCGTCTTTCGCATCTCCCGCCGATGCACTGTCCATCCCCCGCGCGGCCATTTCCCGGCACGCCTCGGGGATCCCCTGCGCAAATCCTTCATATGGCGGAATGTCCGCCAGCACCAGATCCATGCGCTCCCGCAAAAGTCCGGCTATGATCTGTTCGTTTTCTTCGGGTGAAAATGTGCAGGTGGAATACAGCATCCATCCGCCCGGCGCAAGCATATCCGCCGCCCGGCGGATGATCTCGCGCTGCTGTTTTGCACAGGCGATGGGCTTTTCCGCATCCCAGGCCCGGACAGCGGCCGCGTCTTTGCGGAACATGCCCTCGCCGGAACAGGGGGCGTCCACCAGGATCCTGTCAAAAAATTCCGGGAACTGCGCAGCCAGCCGAGCCGGCGTCTCCGTGGTCACAAAAGCGTTGGAAATCCCGCACACCTCAATATTCTTCAAAAGCGCCTTCGCGCGGGACGCGCTGATATCGTTCGCCACCAGGAGTCCCTGCCCCTGCAGTTTTGCCCCCAGCTCCGTGGCCTTCCCGCCCGGCGCGGCGCACAGATCCAGCACCCGGTTCCCCGGTTCCACCGGCAAAACCGAGGCGGGCGTCATGGCGCTGGGTTCCTGCAGATAATAAAGCCCTGCATGATAAAGCGGATGCCTGCCTGGGGCATCCTGCTCCTCATAAAAAAATCCATTTTCTATCCAGGGAATTTTTGTGAGATGGAAAGGCGCCAGCTCCTGTAATTCCCCCGGCGATATTTTTAAGGTGTTCACCCGCAGCCCATATTTGCGGGGCTGGTCGTAGGACGCGAGAAACTTCTCGTACTCCCCGCCCAGCAGAACTTTCATCTTCTCCAGAAATGCCTGCGGAAGATCCTGCATCATACGCTCCGTTCCGCCGCCTTATCCCGGCGGCCCTTTATTTGCTCTATCTTACTCCACACTCTTTAAGCTCTCCACCATATCGATCTTCTTCAGCTTAAAGTGCATCACCACGTTCACAAAGATGGAAAATCCAGCCGTGAACGCCGCCGCAATAAGGAAACTGGGCAGCTTGATGTTCCGCCCGAACATGCAGGCGTCCACCTCCACCGTGGTGATGGTGAAGCGGTGCAGCACAATACCCAGCGCCGCGCCGGCCAGAATCCCGATAATGGTGATCAGGATATTTTCCCGGTACACGTATGCGCTCACTTCCCCGTCATAAAAGCCCAGCACCTTGATGGTGGCAAGCTCCCGTTTCCGCTCGTTGATGTTGATGTTGTTCAGATTGTACAGAACCACAAACGCCAGCAGCCCCGCCGACACGATCAGCACAATGATCACGGAGTCCAGCGCGGAGAGCATATCTTCCAGCCGCGCCATAATGCTCCCGGTATAGCTGATGCTGAGGGCCGCGTCCTTCGTGAGGAAGTATTCTCCCACAGACGAAAGTTCTTCTTTCGCGTCCTGTGACGCGCGGCAGAGCACCGTGTCGTACTCCGGCTTTTGCCCGAAGCACTTCTCATACAGCGCGGGCGTCAGGTAAATATAATGGCTCAGATAGTTTTCCGTGACAGCCGCAATGGGAATCTCCACCGTGCCCAGGTCCTCGTTGTTCACGGAGATCACATCGCCCACGCCCACTTCCATCATATCCGCGATTTTTTCTGTGATGATGGCGCCCTCGTCACTCAATTCATAAGTCTCTTTCGTCTCGCGGTCGCGAAACATCACAAAACTCTCGAAGGTCTCCAGATCCTCCGGTATCATCAGATACAGATCCCACATTTTTTTGCCGTTCTGCACCGAGTCGTTGTGCATCAGGATGCGGGTGTAATCCTCTATCCGGCTCTCCCCGGCGATGGTCTCCATCAGTTCGTCCTGCTCCGCCTCAGACGCCTCCGAGTCCATTATGACCATGATGTCATAGAGCTGCAGCTCGGAAAACTGCAGATTCACAATGTCCACAATGGAGTCGCGCAGGCCGTAGCCCACCAACATCAGGGCCATGCAGCCGCCGATGCCGAACACCGTCATGAAAAATCTCTTTTTGTACCGGAACAGGTTCCGCACGGTGGACTTCCAGGAAAAACTCAGGTGCTTCCACAGGAAGGGAATGTGCTCCAGGAGCACGCGCTTGCCCTCTTTGGGCGCGGGCGGGCGCATCAGGATGGCCGGCGTGGCCGCCAATTCTTTGTAACATGCCGCAAACGTGCCCGCCATGGTAGAGAGAAGCGCCGCACCCGTGGCGATGGCAGCAAATCTCATATTGTAGGGAAGCACCACATTGGGCATGTGATGATACATAATGCGGTAGGCCGTCACGATCACGAACGGCAGGAACTTCTCCCCGAATAAAATGCCGATCACGCTTCCCGCGGCCGTGGCAAAAAGCGCGTAACACAAATATTTTGAGGCGATAGACAGCTTCCCGTATCCCAGTGCTTTTAACGTGCCGATCTGGGTGCGCTCCTCCTCCACCATGCGCGTCATGGTGGTGAGGCTGATCAGCGCCGCCACCAGGAAAAACAGCACCGGGAACACCTGCCCCAGGCTGCGCATGCGATCCGCGTTTTCCCCGTAGCCGATGTTCTCCGGCAGAGCGCTCCGGTCGTCGATCATCCACTCCGGTTCCTTGATATCCGCAATCTCCGATTCCGCCTGAGCGATCTCCGATTCCGCCTCCGAGATTTTCTGGTCAAATTCTTTCACACCGTCTTCGTATTCTTTCCAGCCGTCTTTCAGCTCTTTCTCTCCGTCCGCCAGCTCTTTTTCCCCGTCCGCGATCTCCTGTTTGCCATCCTCCACTTCTTTTTTCGCGTCCGCGATCTCCTGTTCGGCGTCTCCGATCTGGCTCCAGCCGTCCGCGAGCTGACTCGCCCCGCTGTCGTACTCCGCCTGCGCCGCGGCGAGCTGCTGCTCATTGGCATTGATCGTGTTGTGGGCACTGTCGATCTGAGCCTTGCCGTCCGCGAGCTGCGCGCGCCCATCAGCCAGCTTCTTTTCATTGGCCGCGATCTCTTTTTCTCCGGCTGCAATCTCTTTTTTGGCATCCTGCAGCTGCCGGTAAGAATCATCCAGCTGCTTCTTCACTCCGTCCAGCTGCGCCCGGGAATCCGCAAGCTGCTGCCGGGCTGCGGCAAGGCCGTCCTCCCCCTGGGCGATGCCGGCGTCGATCTGCGCGATGCCCGCCTTTACCTGCTCCAGGTTTGCTGCCTGTGTGTCATACTGGCTCTGCAGGTCTGTGATATTTTTTTGCAGCTCGGCAAGGCCGCTGTCCGCCTGGGCAATGCCGCCCGCAAGCTGCGCGGCGGAAGCCTGCATCTGTTCCATGCCGCCCTGTGCCCCGGCAAGCTGCTCCTGCAAAGAGGCCAGCGTATTCTGCGCCCCCGCCATCTCTCCTGGGATCGCCTCCAGCCGCTGCTGCGCCGCCGAAAGCTCTGCGCTGCACGCATTCAGCTGCCCGTTCACACCGTCCAGCTCCGCCTGCAGCTGGGCGCGCTGGGCGTTTTCCTCCTCGGAATCTCCCGTTACCGCGGCGATCGCGGCCGTCAGTTCGCTCGCCCGCGCCGTGCAGGCGTTCACCTGTTCCTGCAGTGTGGCCGCGGAGCCCTGCAGCCCGCTCTGTTCCGCCGCCAGCGCGTCCACTGTCTGCTGTGTCGCGGCGATCTGTCCGCCCAGGGTATCTATTGTCTGCTGCGCGGAGGCGATCTGCGCGTTCACGCCGTCCAGCTGCCGCTGCAGATCGTCCCGCTGGCTCTGGGTATTCGCCTGCCGGCCCTGCAGATCCGCCAGTGCCGCGCTGATCTGGGGCAGCGCCCCCTCCAGCTGTGTCTGGTTCTGTGCCAAATTGGCCCGCTGTTTTTCCAGTTCCGCCTTCTGCGCGGGCCACGCGGCCTCCTGGGCCTGAAATTCCGCCAGGCCGCTGGCATACTGCGCCTCCCCCGCATCATATTGTTTTTTGCCGTCCTGATACTGCGCCAGCCCCGATGCGTACTCCGCCTTCCCGGATTCCAGCTGTTTCTTCGCGGCATTTAATTCTTTTTCCCCCGCGTCCAGTTCCTCCACCCCGGAGGCATACTGGCTGTTAAACTCGCTCTCTTTTGCGGCCAGTTCGTTCTTCCCCTCGGCAAGCTGTGCCCAGCCGCTGTCCAGCTGGGCCTTCCCATCGGCCAGTTCCCGCTCTTTCTCCTGAAGAAGCGATTTATTGTCCGCCAGCTCCTGCTCGCCTTTTGCCAGCTCGCTCTCGCCCTCGGCAAGTTCTTTTTTCGCGTCCTCCAGTTCCTGCTTTCCATCGGCCAGCTCGCTCTCACCCTCCTGCAGCTCCTGCAGGGCATCGGCAAGTTCGCTTTCTCCCTCCGTCCGGGCGTCCGCCAGCTCCTGTTTCGCGTCCGCCAGCTCGCCCTCGGCCTCGTCCATCACCTCGCGGTAGCGCACCTCGCAGCGGTCCCCCGCAATGGCTTCGATGCGGTCCAGCACCCGCGCGATCAGCGTGTCATAGGCGTCCGTGTAGGCAGTCAATTCCCGCGCGCCCCGCACCGACATATAAATCTGCGTGTACACTTCCGAGTCAAAATCCTCCGCCGGGATGTAGCCCACCCCGGTGATCTCCCCGTTCCCCAGCGTGGTGTTCCCGCGGCTGAAGGATATGTACAGCGGACTGCTGCCCGCGCCCACAATGGTGAAGGTGTCCCGGTGCAGCATCAGGTCGTCCCCCTCCTCCCGGCAGAACGTGATGGAATCCCCCACCTGATAGCCGGAAGAATCTAAAAATTCAATATCCACAAAGCACTCGCCGGACGCCTGGGGAAGCCTTCCCTCCACCGGCGTCAGCTGGTTCAGCGTGGGCGAGATGGATTCCAGGTGCAGCACATCCGCGCTGTCCTCCCCGCACAGAACGTCCGTCATGTAGCCCGGCTCCACGGCCGCAACGCCGTCAATGGCGGAAAGAGCGTCCACATCATCCTGCGTAAGTCCCAGCGTGCCGATCACTTTCAGATCCATCAATTTATGTTCATCAAAATAAGCGTCCCCGGAATACCGCATATCCGGGGCCGCAGACTGGATGCCCGAATAAAAAGCCACGCCCAGCGCCACGATCAGTGTGATGGAAAGAAACCGGTTGAGGCTTTTTCGGATTTCCATAAAGAAGTCTTTTCTCAGTGCCTTTTTTTTCATAAAAAGCTCTCCCGCCTTACCATTCGATATCTTCCACGGACATGGGGTTCTCCACCAGTTCCATGGCCGCCACTTTTCCGTTTTTAATGTGGATCACCCGATCCGCCATGGGCGCAATGGCCGTGTTGTGGGTGATGACAATGACCGTCATCCCCTTTTCCCTGCACATATCCTGCAGCAGTTTCAGGATCGCCTTGCCCGTCAGGTAATCCAGCGCGCCGGTGGGTTCATCGCACAAAAGCAGCTTCGGATTTTTCGCCAGAGCGCGGGCGATGGACACGCGCTGC
>CANRKY010000039.1 GCA_947631355.1 uncultured Marvinbryantia sp. | reverse complement strand
GAGCAGTATTCACCACCCGATCCTGGGGGATCCCGTGTACGGCCCCCAAAAATGCCCGGTCAGAGATCTGCAGGGGCAGACGCTCCACGCCATGGTGCTGGGATTTCGCCATCCACGCACGGAGGAGTATATGGAGTTTACGGCGCCCCTCCCGCCTTATTTTGAAGATTTATTAAAACGACTTTCGAATACACAACTTTCTTTTTGAGTACGCGCCCTTCCCGGCAGAGCGGCTTTTCTCGCGATATTATCAAAATTTATAAGTAATTTCCGCTAAAATAGATATACATTTTTTCTTTTTTATTGTATAATATATCATATTCCAGATGATCGTTCCGTTCCTGTCCGGACGCCGGGAAAAACGGCTGCCGCACAGGAATGACAGAGCATGTAAGCAGGGCAGAAGAAGGGGGAAATGAATATGGCATGTAATTCAGTGATCACAATCGGCAGACAGTATGGCAGCGGCGGGAGAGAGATCGGGCAGAAACTGGCACAGCTTCTGGGCATCCAGTGTTACGACAATGAACTTCTGGACAGAGCTGCAAAAGACAGCGGCATTTGCCAGGAGTTATTTGAAAACCATGACGAAAAGCCCACCAACAGCTTTTTATATTCGCTGGTCATGGACACGTATTCCATGGGGTATGCGTCCGCGGCGCTTTCCGGCATGCCGATCAATCATAAAGTCTTTCTGGCGCAGTTCAACGCGATCAAAAAACTGGCGGATGAAGGTCCCTGTATCATGGTGGGCCGCTGCGCAGATTACGCGCTGGAGGAATATCCAAACGCGATTTCCGTGTTTATCTATGCGGATATGGACAAGAGGATCCGCCGCATCGCCGAAAGGCATAATCTCACGGACGCCAAAGCGAAAGAGGCGATCCAGAAAACAGATAAGCAGCGCGCCAGCTATTATAATTATTATACAAACAAGCGCTGGGGCGATATCGCCAGCTACGATCTGTGCGTGAACAGCAGCTTCCTGGGCGTGGACGGCACCGTGCGCCTGCTGCGTCAGTTCGTGGAAGACCGCGAGGCAAAGCTGGCGGAGAAAACGAGCAAATAAGTGCAATCCTGTACAGGCAGTCTCTGATGGCGCGCCGTTAATTCCGGAGAACATGCACGACAATATGCAGGCTGTGCAGTGTGACAGTGATGCAAATGTACGAGGTATGCTGACATTGATGCAGATGTACAAGGTATGCTGACAGTGTAAGGCGCAGGGCAGAGCAGGAGAGTGTGAGGAAATAGAGAGATGAAATTTGTGATCCAGCGCGTGCTGGAGGCTTCGGTTTCAGTGGACGGGCAGGTGACCGGTTCCATCGGGCAGGGCTTTCTGGTGCTGATCGGTGTGGGAAAAAATGATACAAAAGAAAATGCGGACGCCCTGATCAAAAAAATGATCGGGCTTCGCATTTTTGCGGATGAAAACGGAAAGACAAACCTTTCCCTGGCGGATGTGAACGGGAGCCTTTTGCTGGTTTCCCAGTTCACATTGTACGCCAACTGCAAAAAAGGAAACCGGCCCAGCTTTACGGAAAGCGCGGATCCGGCAGCCGCGGAAGAACTGTATGAATACATTATCCGGGAATGTAAAAAAACGGTGCCCATTGTGGAACAGGGCGTGTTTGGTGCAGATATGAAAGTAGCTCTGGTGAACGATGGTCCTTTTACTATTTTGTTGGAGAGCTGACGGAACGATGTATGACCGTGCATTTAAGCCGTCAAACCAGCATCAGCAAGCTATCAATCAGTAAGCCAACAAAAACAGTAAGCCGCGCGTCATTCCTCGCGCAGACGGACAGCGGAAGCCGCCCTGCGCCTTCTCTGATCGTCCATGGCTGCGTAGTGTTTTTTCGTGGTATTCACATCTTTATGACCCAGTACATCGGCCACCAGATAAATGTCATTTGTTTCCTGGTAAAGACTTGTGCCGTATGTGCTGCGGAGCTTGTGCGGCGTAATTTTCTTTGTGGTTGTGATCTGGCGGGCATATTTTTTTACCAGATTTTCCACAGCTTTTACGCTGATCCGTTTGCGCTGTGTGGATAAGAACAGCGCATTTTCATGGCCTGCAATGGGCGTCATTCCATTTCGCTCCGCCAGATAATCTGTCAGGGCTTTTTCCACCTCATCTCCAAAATAAACCACCATTTCATTGCCGCCTTTGCGGACCACCTTAATGCCGTCATTTTTGAAATCCACATCCTGAATATCCAGGCCCACGCACTCAGACACACGGATACCGGTGCCAAGAAGCAATGTTAAAATAGCCATATCACGGATTTTTGTCTTTTCCCAGTACAATTTTTTCTGTCCGGACAGGGAATCTCCGGCGTGCTCCACATAGTCCAGCAGGGACGCGGTTTCGTCCGCATCCAGACGCACAATGGCTTTGTCGTGGATCTTTGGCATATCCACCAGCACCGTGGGATTTGTGCGGATCAGTTCCCGCTTGAAGTAATAGGCATAAAACCCGCGCAGGGCCACCATTTTGCGTTTCAGCGCGCGTTCCCCGTTGGTCTTCAGATCATCGCCGGATTGATAAACCTTTAAATATTCCAGATATTCCTCGATATCTACAGGCTTCACCATATCCAATACATCCACAGTAAAATCGTCCATGGTTTTGTTGCGAAACGCTGGATTTTCATTTAAAAGGAACTGAAAAAAAACACGGATATCATACGCGTAGGAAATTCTGGTCCGTGTAGATGTGGTGGGTTCAATGGCGCGGAAATAGTCCTTTGCAAAACCGGGCATGGTCTGCAGAAGTTCGCGAAGACGCAGAGTATTATTGACATTTACCTGCTCATGATAAGTTAATTGTGTTTTATCCAAAAAAAGCACCCCTTTACCTAATTTCTCCCCTTCATCTATTCGAAAAACTATGGTTTGTCGAATAGATACTAACCACTATTAAAGTATCATACCCCGTTTAGTCTGTCAAGCAAAAGAAAATATTTGTGAAAAACAAACGACAACATTCGCGACAATCGATTCTATTTTTTCCGAACGGTCACGGCTTTTATCGCCTTGCAGGCCCCGTATATTTTATTTCCCATGGAATCATATTTAAATGCGCGCACGCGGACATAATATTTTTTTCCGGCCTTGAATTTTTTCAGCACGCAGGTTTTGGTTTTGTTGCCTTTGCTGATATAGGTTATCGCAATATTTTTCTTCTTAAAATTCGAAGATGTAGCCACAACAATTTCATAGCCGTCCGCGCCAGAAACGGTTGTCCATTTGACGCCGATCTGTTTTTTGGCCGGGGATTTTACCTTGCTGATCTGTGCTTTGGCAACGCTCACTTTTTTCCAGCGCGCATACAAGGTCTGCGTCTTTCCATAAGCAATATTTACCACAGATGTCGATGTGATCTTGCTCCCGCCGGTTTTCTTCGTGTACCACCCCGCAAACTGATACCCTTTTTTGTACGGGGACGGCAGGCTGCCATAACGACCGCCTGTGCGGAGGCTGATCTTCTGCGTCTTCACCGTTTTCTTTTTCTGCATGGAACCGCTGTTCGCGTTCAATACAACTGTGCGGGTGGGGTCGGTAACGGTAAATGTGAACGTGCGGGAAGCCCCGGCCGCTGTTTTGTGCCGCAGTGTGACGGTGGCCTTTCCGGCGCCGCGGGCAACAATCCGCCCGCTGTTATCTATGGAAAGCACAGCCGGATTGCTGCTGTTTACCGCAAAATCTGCCCAGGAAAGCGTCGGGATACTGGAATCCATGGTAAGTGTCTCCCGGTCGATCAAAGTGCTCAAAAAACCGGGCTGCACGGTGATCTGACTGCCCTTTTCCAGGGAAGTGTTCACCTTTTGGCCGTTACAGATCAGCTGCGCATATTCGTTAAAAAGCGTCTCGCTGAGGCGGATCTTCGCCTCACTGAAGCGATTTTCGCCTGCACTATCCTGCGCATCTTCCACTTCCATGCCAAAAAGCTGCACCCAGTAGTAAGTGTTGTTTTGAAAATAACAGCCGATGCCGATACTGGCGTAATCAGTGGAGATGATATTGGCGTAATGCCCCGGAGATTCTCGCCACGCCAGCACAGCCGTCTGCGGAGTGGGCTGTCCTTCCGCGATGTTTTCCCCGGCCACACGGCCGGATATGCTGGACCATCTGGTGCGGTCCGGGCGATCATGGTCAAAGATCAGGCTTATCTCGGCCGCCCTCTGCATGGCAAGCTCCGTAAGGCCGGCATCCAGCTTAAGTTCCGGAGCCCCCACCGAGACGCGCAGCTGATTGGTCAGGGAAAGCACGCCGTACGCCTGCTGGTAATCAAAATAGCCGCTCACTTTTACCTCGATCGCGTCCGTGGAATCCGCCTGCGCCGTGCAGGAAAATCCCGTCAGGCAAAGCGCATACACCATCAGGGAAAAGAAAATTGATAAATAACGTCTCCTGCCCATCATAAGCCCGTCTCTCCTTTCTGTGTGATCCTTGAAACCATTGTAATCCATGAAGCTCTTTGTAATTCTTGTAATCCTTGAAGCTCTTTGTAATTCTTGTAATCCTTGAAGCTCTTTGTAATTCTTGTAATCCTTGAAGCTCTTGTAATTCTTGTAATCCTTGAAACTCTTGTAATTCTTGAGTTTTTTAAATCCTTTAAAACGCCTGTTTTGCCTTTTCCAGCCCCGGCCCCAGTTCTTCCATGGTGCGCTCGTAAGAAGCCTGCGCCTCGTCCTTTATGCCGGAAATGCCGGTCGTTGCCTCCAGATTTTCCACATCGTCCAGCGGAAGGATATAATATTTGGAGCCGCTGGTCTCCGAAAAGCGGTACACCCATGTGGGAAGAAGCTCCACATCGGTGATGGTCACCTGGCCAGAGGCGTCCTGATGCAGATGTAAGGTCACCATCACGCCGTCCTCCGTGTGCCCGGTGGGCATCTCCTCCATCAGCAGATAGGTGCGCTGATTGCTCAGGGCATTTCCCATGGAATAAATGCAGAACATTTTGTGGGAGCCGTCCTGAGAAGTGAGCACATCGATGGGCTGCTCGCAGTGCGGGTGTCCGCCCATGATGGCGTCCACTCCCATATTGCAGAGCTGCTGCGCGATATCCCGCTGGTACTGAGACTCCTCCAGCTGATACTCCGTGCCCCAGTGCAGGTTGGCAATGATGAACCGCGCTCCCTCCTGCCGCATGGCATAGATATTATTTTCCATCTCCACGTAAAACGGTTCCAGGTCGTCGTAGTTAAAGGAATTTAACAGCGGCGCGTCCTGTTCTTCCAGGTACATCCCGTTCAGGCTCTTATCCGGGCCGTCCGTCATATTGGTCGTCTCATACACATAATTGACAAATCCCACCCGGACCCCGTTGATATCCGCTATGTAATAATGTTTCTGGTTCGTGTCCTTTCGAACGCCGGTATAAGCGATCCCCTTTTCCTCGTAGACCTCCATGGTCCGATTGAAACCAAAAGACCAGCCATCGTAAATATGGTTTGTGGCAAGCATCTGCAGATCCACGCCGCTGTCCCGGATGTTCTCAATAATGATATCCGGCGAGCGAAAACTCGGATACCCGGAATAGCCCAGCTCCTCCCCGCCCAGAGCGCCCTCAAACTCGCAGGTCATATAATCCGGCGCGCTGTAATATGGCGTGATAAATTTATAAATGGAGGAAAAATCATAGTTGCCCTCCGCGTCCGGATAAGAATCAATGAACGGAGAATGTAACAGCATGCAGCCCGTGCTTCCCACCGTAATATCCCGCACCGGATAGACCGGAGCTTCTGTCTCGCTCTCCGTCTCCGTCATCGCCTCCGTCTCCGGCGTTTTCCCGCCGGAAAAGAGCTTTGCCAGTCCCACGATCCCAAACACAAGCAGGAGGCAAAGGGCTGCGCAGATAAGACAGACAGCCGTTTTCTTCATTGTCCTCTTTTTCTGGTCCGCAGTATATGCCCGGTATTCGTCTTCCGACATGGAGGCTTTTTGTTTCCGCTTTTGTCTTTTTCGCTGAAAGAAATATTCTTCCACCTTATCTTCCAGATTGTAATACAGATCCAGAAACCATTCCTTTATCCTGTTCATCGCTGCTCACTTTACATCATGTGTTTTTTATTCAGAAAGCGCAATCTCTTTCAACTCGCGGATATCCCGGATCTCATAGGTGATATCCATATCCGCCGGTTTCGGCGCGCCCGCGGGATTGTACCAGCAGGTATCGATCCCCGCGTTGATCCCGCCCCGGATGTCCGCCGTGAGGGAATCCCCCACCATCAGCGTCTCCTCTTTCCGGAAATCCGGGATATGCTGGAAAACATACGCAAAATATTCTTTTTGCGGCTTCGGACAGCCGATGTCCTCCGACACAAAAACTCCGTGCACCAGCTGGTCCAGCCCGCTGATGGCGTAGCGCTTGTGCTGCGTGGAGGACACGCCGTTTGTCACAATGTAGAGCCTGCAGTGATCCCGCAGCTCCCGGCACACTTCCAGCGCGCCATCCATCAGGTAAGCGCTCTCTGCCAGCTCCTTCTCGTACGTGACGGCCACCGCGTCCGCGTCCGCATTATTTATCCCGAGCTGGCGAAACAGCCTGCGGAATCGCTCCACCAGCAGGGTGTCCCGATCCAGCAGCCCCCGCTCAAATTCCTCCCAGCACTTCTGGTTCGTGCGGGAATACAGCGCCAGGATCTCCTCACTAAACGGAAGCCCGTGTATGCGCATTGTCTCCGCTATCCCGCGGGCTTCCGATTTTTTGAAATCCATCAGTGTCCCGTCATTATCTAACAGTAAATTTCTATAGCCCATAGGATCTCCGTATCAGTGGTGGAACAGGCGTATGCCGGTAAAGGCCATCGCCATGCCGTACTTGTCGCAGCACTCGATCACCAGGTCATCCCGCACAGAGCCGCCTGGCTGCGCGATATATTTCACGCCACTCTTATGCGCGCGCTCGATATTGTCGCTGAACGGGAAGAACGCGTCCGACCCCAGCGTCACGCCGTCCATCTGATCCAGCCACGCCCGCTTTTCTTCTCTGGTAAACACTTCCGGCCTGGTTTTGAAAACCTTCTGCCATGCGCCGTCCGCAAGCACATCCATGCATTCTTCTCCGATGTACACGTCAATGGCGTTGTCCCGGTCTGCCCGGCGGATCCCGTCAATAAACGGAAGATCCATCACTTTCGGGCACTGGCGCAGCAGCCAGTTGTCCGCCTTCTGACCCGCAAGGCGTGTGCAGTGCACGCGGGACTGCTGGCCCGCCCCGATGCCGATGGCCTGGCCGTCCTTCACAAAGCATACCGAGTTCGACTGCGTGTACTTTAACGTGATCAGCGCAATCTTCATATCCCGCAGCGCATCCGCCGGAATATCTTTATTTTTCGTCACGATATTGGCGAGCAGTTCATCGTTGATGGGCAGCTCCTGGCGGCCCTGCTCAAAAGTGATGCCGAACACTTCTTTGTGCTCCACCGGCGCGGGCACGTAGTTTTCGTCTATCTGGATCACATTGTAATTTCCGTTTTTCTTCTGGCCCAGTATCTCCAGCGCCTCCGGCTCATAGCCCGGCGCGATCACGCCGTCGGAGACTTCCCGCTTGATCAGCATAGCCGTGTCTTTGTCGCAGATGTCGGAAAGGGCGATGAAGTCCCCAAAGGAGGACATTCTGTCCGCGCCGCGCGCCCTGGCATACGCACAGGCCAGCGGGGACAGTTCGCCGCAGTCGTCCACCCAGTATATCCGGGCAAGGGTCTCACTCAGCGGAAGCCCGATGGCCGCCCCGGCCGGGGAGACATGTTTGAACGATGTGGCCGCCGGAAGGCCGGTGGCTTTTTTTAACTCCCGCACCAGCTGCCAGCCGTTCAGGGCGTCCAGGAAATTGATATAGCCCGGTTTACCCATCAGTACCTGGATGGGCAGCTCTCCCTCTTTCATATATATGCGGGACGGTTTCTGGTTGGGGTTGCATCCGTATTTTAACTGTAATTCTTTCATAAGCGATCGATCCTCCATCAGTGATTTTTATTGATGATCCGTGTCTCATAGCTTCCGTCCGCGATATTGATATAGCGCACGAAAAGGGAAACTTTGTTGTCCTCATTCAGGCTGTTCCAGATCAGCTGCGTGAAGTCATCAATGCCGTCCGGGATGGTGACCGGTGTGGGTTCTCCCTCAAAACTCGGCAGAGGATTGCCATCCCCCATATATGTATGGATGAAATGCCCCTCTCCCGCTTTCGGATTTTCATAGGCAAAGGTGAATCGGCGACAGCTGCTCGGATCGCCGTTGTTGCTCTTTAAAATGGACATGGCGTAATTGTACTTCCCGCCCTCGATGTGCAGGATGCCGGAAATGCGCGGCGTATAATTCGGCGCATCCGGTTCAAATTCGCGGCACCTCAAAGACTGCTCGAAGGTCATCTGCTTATCCATGCCCTCGTAAATGGTATCCGTCTGATCTCCGTTTGTGACGATGGTCTTGTTCCCGAGCACGCGCACGGGCGCGTAAATGATCAGGCTGGGATCTGTGAGTTTTGCGGGGTCAAATGCCTGGGTGCGGATGCCCTCGCCATCCTCCACAAACACACGGTTGCGGCTGTTCTCGCTGCGGCCCATGATGAAATAGGCCGTCACCGCTTTCGTGCCGTCCGCCGATTTTCCGATCACGATGCCCCGTCCCGGATAGGCGTTTGTTTTCAATTCCTGTTCCAATGATACGTTGTTCATACTCGTTCTCCTTTCGTCTGTGATGGTATCCCGCGTATGCGGCGGTACGCCTCCGCTCGGTAACCCGTGTGATCTTTTGCGCATTTCACATAGGATCCATTTCACATAGGATCCGTTTGCGCGTTTCATGCATGATTAACGCATGATCCATTTTCGTGTATTGGCACATGAGCATTTTCACACATTTCACACATGGTTCACAAAAAAGGCCGTCTGAGTACCCTCTCACACAGCGGGCGCCCAGGCGGTCGGCATGATCTTCGTTGTACTCCCCACAGGTATCCCTGCTTTTCCGCCAGTCGTACAACTGTTAATTGTATTTTACACTATCTTCCTGAAATTCTCAACTAAAAATCCGCAAAAAAAGTGTCGAATTTCCCCGGCGGAATGACACATATCCTGCCGCCGGGTTCCCTGTCAGATCACGTAAAAGTCCCCCATCTCCTGCTGCCACTGCATCAGATCCGCCAGCGTATATTTGTCCACCACGCCGCTGATCGCCGCATCCAGTTCCTTCCAGAGGCGCAGAGTAACGCAGGACGCGCTGCGGGAACATTCCTGGGCGCCCTCCTCCAGACAGGCCACCGGGGCGAGGCTACCCTCCGTCAGGCGAAGAATCATTCCCACACTGTATTCCTCCGGCCGCCTGGCGAGACGGTATCCTCCCTGTGGACCGCGTGTACTTTTCAGATAGCCCGCCTTCGACAGTACCGTGATGATCTGCTCCAGATATTTTGCCGAGATCTCCTGCCGTTTCGCGATGTCTTTCACCCGCACCGCGCCATCGTTTCCCGCCATTGCCAGATCCAGCATGATCCGCAGGGCATATCTACCTTTCGTTGATATTTTCAAATTCACTCACCTCCGTTTGCCAATAAAGCCTCCCTATTCGTGTGTTGTCTCCATCCGCGCGATTCCGTAGGAAATCTGCAGCATGGCGGGATTCATCTGTGTGGGCGCCAGCTGGATCAGCGCAGTGTCGTTCTCGATCACTGCCATCCCCATGCTCCAGCCGGCCTGATGGATCCGGGAATCGTAGGAAACCAGCATATCCACCTGCTCCCAGGGCCCCTCTCCAAGATGATAGTTCACAAGAAATTTGCCCGGATCGCGCATGCCCAGCCAGCCGCTGTCCCGCTTGCCACTGAGGATGATCGTGCCGTTTGGCCCGCCGTTTTTTGTCCACACACAGTAGGGCATGCTCCCCACATATCTGCCATCCGCTGTCTCAGCCCGCGTGCCGTACAGATGCGGATCTCCAAAGTCCAGCCCATCGTCTGATATCTTGAAATGAATCCCTTCATCCGGCGTATTTACAATCTCGTAACACATAAAATATTTGCCGTTTGGAAGCCTGGTGACAATCGCCATGCCGGGGCGCTTTACTCCGTCCGGGATGGCTACCGCCAGCCGCGGTTCCCTCCATGTTTTTCCGCCGTCCGGTGAGGATATCACTGCCAGACATTGATTCAGTATTTTATCGGTGTGATATTTTTCATCGGAATAAACCGCCGTGAGATCTCCATACGCGTTTATATACAAAAACGGCTCCCACACGGGGCCGAGGCACTCCCAATTGTACTCTTTCGGCACACCCCCGACAGCGATGGTGGAACGATATTCCCAGGATTTGCCGTGATCCAGGCTGGCATAGAGCAAAAGTTCCGTCCCCACAAAGTCCGGAGGATTATCCGGCTCAAACGCCTGCATGGGAATTGAATTTGCAGAGAACAGAATGGTTCCGGCCGGCAGATCGCCCAGCGGCTGCTGCAGTTCCAAAAGAACCGGCTGGAAGCGCATCCCCCATCCATTTTTCTGATCTTCCACATCCGAAAAATGTTCCCATGTTTTTCCGCCGTCCACACTCTTATAAATGGGGATCACTGCGGGTTCCCGTTCTGCGTAATATTCAAAGGCCGCCAACAGCGCACCGCTATCTTCGCCGGCACAGCGCAGCTCGATCACCCGTGGGTAAAGAACACCGCTGCCGGGTTTGATTTCTTCTTTTCTTGGGGAAAACACAACCCCGCTAAAATCTTTTGTGAGTTTCAGAGCCATAAAATCCCTCCTCCTTTAAATCGAACACACTTTCAGAACTTTTGTTTGCATTCGTGTGAGATCTGTTATATACTTACAGTATACCACATCGGTACAACAGAAAGCAAACAGGGCACGCAAAGAAAATAATACCCCGGGAGGATTCTTTTATGGCATACGGAAAAATTACCAAAAAACAGTCCGAGATTCTGGAATACATAAAAAACGAAATACTGAACAAAGGTTTTCCGCCGACTGTGCGGGAAATCTGCGAGGCGGTTCATTTAAAATCCACCTCCTCTGTGCACTCTCATCTGGAGACACTGGAGAAAAACGGATATATCCGGCGCGATCCCACAAAACCCCGCGCGATTGAAATTATAGACGACAATTTTAATCTGACAAGGCGCGAAGTGGTGAATGTGCCGATCGTTGGGCGGGTGGCCGCAGGCGAACCGATCCTGGCAGTGGAGAATATCGAGAGCTACTTCCCCATCCCGGCGGAGTTTATGCCGAACGTGCAGACGTTTATGCTGACCGTAAAAGGGGAAAGCATGATCAATGCCGGTATCTTTGACGGCGACCAGATCCTGGTGCAGCAGCAAAGCACCGCTAAAAACGGGGATATGGTGGTGGCACTGGTGGAGGATGGGGCCACGGTGAAGACATTCTATAAGGAAGACGGCTACTATCGCCTGCAGCCGGAGAACGATACCATGGATCCCATCATTGTGAAAGAAGATCTGCAGCTTCTTGGCAAAGTGATCGGCGTATTCCGCTTCCTGTCCTGAGAAGAAAGCAATAAGGTTTATTCTATTCTAAAAAATTTATTTAGAGAATCCTAATCTGGAAATTATAAAATGATGAATGTAATCTGGAAAATATAAAATGGTAAGAATCGCATTAGGTTTACGTAATTAAATTATGTAAACCTAACGCGATTCTACTTATTTGCATTTAAAATTCACTTCTATTCAAATTTACTGCTGTTTTAGTTCGCGTACCTTTCAAATGATCACCTTTCGTTTTCATCTGCAAAACATGCTGACTGATTTTGCACAGTGATCTACCCAATCCCCACCAACAGGGAATCCGAAGGGATCTGTTCATTGTCCGCCACGCGCTTGTCTGCATAGTAAGGCACCACGATGGTCTGCCCGGCCTGCAGACACACTCCCAGATTGTTGATCTCTTTAATCTCACGGATATAGGACTCCATGCTCCCACATTCGTCTGTGATATACTGCTGTGCGATATCCCAGAGTGTATCGCCGCTCTTTACATAGACATCCGCATAATATTTGCACGCACCGGTGGGTTCAGCCTGCACACGCGGATTCTGAAATGTTATAAAAACAATGGCAGCCAGCAGCGCCATGGAAAAGCCAGCGGCAATCCTGCGGTTTCTGCGGATACAGCGGCATCTGCGGCGAATGATCTCTCTCTTTGCTCTGCTCATAGTACTCTCCCCTTATCTTTTGATTGCTCTGCAGTTTGCAGAACGGATGTTCGATAATTGGATTATACAACCAGAACGTATGTTTGTCAACTGATTTTCGAACAAATATTCGATTTTTTCAATATAAGATCAATCGTCCTCCTGCACATGATCCAGGCCCTGCGCAATGATGGTGCGCACATGGTCGTCCGCAAGGGAGTAAAATACAGATTTCCCCTCCCGCCTGTTTTTGATCAGCTTGCTCTGCTTTAAGATGCGAAGCTGGTGTGAGATGGCAGACTGGGTCATGTTCAAAGCTTTTGCGATATCGCACACGCAGACCTCCGCCTCAAACAGCACAAACAAAATGCGGATCCTGGTGGAATCGCCAAACACCTTAAACAGCTCCGCCAGATTATAGAGTACTTCTTCTTCCGGCAGCTTCTCCGTCACGATCTTCAGCAGCGCCTCGTGCACTTCCTCCACATCGCAGCACTCAATGTCTTTGCTCTCCATTCGTTTTCCCCCTTTTCACTCCTTCTTTGCTATCCGCGTCTATCCTTTTCCTCTTTTTATCTGACCGCAACGATATTTTTCCTGATTTTACAGTTTTTTTACATACAGCGCCCGGATGGCGTTGATCACCGCGATCACCATCACACCCACATCCGCAAAGATGGCAAGCCACATATTGGCAATTCCCAGCGCTCCCAGGATCAGGCAGAGCACCTTTACGCCGATGGCAAAATAAATGTTTTCGTATACGATGCGGATGCACTTGCGCGCGATGCGGATGGCCTTCGCGATCTTCATGGGATCATCATCCATCAGCACAATGTCCGCCGCCTCGATGGCCGCGTCCGAGCCGAGAGCGCCCATGGCTATGCCGATATCCGCGCGGGATAAAACAGGCGCGTCATTGATGCCGTCGCCCACAAAGGCCAGTTTTCCTTTTTTATTCTCCGACAGAAGCCGCTCCACCTGGGTCACCTTATCCGCCGGCAGCAGCTCGCTGTAAACCTCGGTGATCCCCAATTCCTGAGCCGTCTGCTCCGCCACAGCGCGCATATCGCCCGTGAGCATCACCGCGCGGGACACATTGGCCGCTTTCAGCGCCTTTATGGCATCTTTCGCGTGCGGTTTTAACACATCGGAAATGACAATATGCCCCGCATACGCTCCGTCAACCGCCACATGCACCAGCGTCCCCACGCTGTGACATTCCTGCATCTCCGCGCCGATACGGCTCATCAGCTTCGCGTTTCCCGCGGCGACCTCATGCCCGTCCACTTTCGCGATCACACCGTTCCCGCTGATCTCCTGCACATCCGACACACGGGCAGCGTCTATCGCCTTCCCGTAGGCCTTCTGCAGGCTCTTGCTGATGGGATGGGAGGAATGGCACTCCGCGCAGGCCGCGTATTCCAACAGCTTTTCTTCCGGCAGGGTATTGTGATGGATCCCTGTCACTTCAAAAACGCCCTGCGTCATGGTTCCTGTTTTGTCAAACACCACACAGTTTGTCTGTGCAAGGGTCTCCAGGTAATTGGAACCCTTCACCAGGATTCCCGCGTTGCTGGCTCCCCCGATGCCCGCAAAGAAGCTTAAAGGAATACTGATCACCAGCGCGCACGGGCAGCTGATCACGAGAAATGTCAGAGCCCGCATGATCCAGTCCGCCCAGTCTGGAGACATGTGCAGACAAAGCCGTATCACAGGCGGCGCAAAGGCCAGGAGCAGCGCCCCGTAGCACACCGCCGGCGTATAATATCTTGCAAATTTTGTGATAAAATTCTCGGAGCGGGATTTTCTGGAGCTGGAATTTTCCACCAGTTCCAGGATTTTTGAGGCGGTGGATTCCCCAAATTCTCTGGTGGTGCGCACATGAATCAATCCGTTCATATTGATGCACCCGCTGATGACAGCATCTCCCACGCCCGCCTCGCGGGGCAGGCTCTCTCCGGTCAGAGCGCTGGTGTTCAGCGTAGTGGAACCTTCTGTGATCTGTCCGTCAATGGGGATCTTCTCTCCGGGCTGCACCACAATGATATCTCCAACGGCCACCTCGTCCGGATCCACCTTTTCCAGCTTTCCGTCTCTTTCCACATTGGCGTAATCCGGGCGGATGTCCATCAGCTCGCTGATGTTTCGGCGGCTCTTTCCCACCGCATAGCTCTGAAAAAGCTCACCGATCTGGTAGAACAGCATTACGGCCACGCCCTCCGTATACTCTCCTAAAAGGATGGCCCCCACGGTGGCGACAGCCATGAGGAAATTCTCGTCGAACACCTGACGGTTCAGAATCCCCTTCCCCGCTTTTTTCAGGATGTCATAGCCAATGATCAGATACGGGATCATAAAAAGCCCGAAGCGCGCATATCCTTTCACCGGCAGCAGACTGAGGATCACCATCAGCGCCGCCGCGAGAAGGATCCGAAAAAGCATTTTTTTCTGTTTCTTATTCATGCCTGCATACCCCTGTCACTTTACAAATAAATTTCGCAGTCGTCCTCCACCTTTTTGCAGTTTTTCCGAACGGTCTGCATCACTTCTTTCGGCTCCGCGCCATCCTCAAACTCCACATTCATTTTCAGAGTCATAAAATTCACAGTGGCGTCTTTCACACCGGCCGTCTTTTTTGCGGCCTCCTCCATCTTGTTTGCGCAGTTGGCACAATCCACATCAATCTTGTACGTTTTTTTCATCTCTATCCTTCCCTTTCCTCATTCATTTCTTGAATAGATGTTCTTGGTTGAAACTCTATTCATATGAATAATTGTTCATATGTTTATATTATACCGTTCCCAATGAAATGTCAAGTATATAGCGACATGTTATGCAAAATTTTATAATCTTTCTATATCGGAAAATTTTGCTGAAATCATAAACGGTCTACCGTTTACCTGAAGAAATGCAGACGTTGTCGCATACATAAAAAGGACTGCCGCAAAAACACGGATAAAATCCGGCTCCCGCGGCAGTCCGCTCATCCCGTATATTTCCGGCGCTGTGCCGGATCGGACGGTATGAAAGAGGTATCTTTGTGTACTCTCGTTGCTAAGAGATATAATCCATTCTTCTGTCGTGACTGTTCACCCATTCAGTCACATTCACAAACCGAGGCAACGGTTTGGTTGGATGTTTGCGCTAAATCCAGGAGCACATCTCACATACCAAGCAGGTTTCCTGACTGACAGGTATCAGCACACTCCGCCTTCTCACACCATGGGTGGCGCAATGACATTTCTGGAGCTGCTCCCTGATCACAGTGACCGGTTCGTTCGGGACTTCCACCCGATTCCCTTTTCAGAACAGATCTTTGTATCTAACGTATCTGCCCTGCACTTGATACAGCAATATTCAACTACACAAATACAGTATAATGTGCTTTGTGGGATTTGTCAACACAATTTATGCGCTTCCCCGCAGCCTTCCCCACAGCCTCCTCACGGCCTCGCAGCCCACAGGAACAGCCCGATCGCCAGCAGCTGCGCCAACAGGATCACTGGGATGCCAATGGAAAATTTCTTCTTCAGCGTCTTGTGATGAAACATATACATGCCCGCCAGTGCTCCCACAGAGCCGCCCATCAGCGCCAGCAGGAACAGTGTGCGCTCCGCTATGCGCCACTTTCCCTTTCTGGCGCGCCGCTTGTCTATGCCAAACGCTGCCCAGGCAGCCAGGTTGCAGATTACAAGATATCCCGTCAGCAGATGCCAGCCCATTTTATTCACCTCTTTTTTGCTATTATACTGCTTATTCATTGCAAAAACATTATTTCTAATGCAACATTATTTTTTATTACGCAACATTATTTTAATATTGATATTTTCTGTGTATATGCTATAATTAATTTGTTGCCAACACTATACTGGCAAGAAAGTCTGCAAATAAAAAGTCAAGCAGAAATTTGTGAACTTTGAAAATTTTATACAGGTTGAACGAAAAGCACA
>CANRKY010000038.1 GCA_947631355.1 uncultured Marvinbryantia sp. | reverse complement strand
ACCGGCTGCCGTTTCTGCAAGGGTTCCGGCTGGATCGAGATACTGGGCTGCGGCATGGTGCATCCGCATGTGCTGGAGATGTGCGGCATCGACCCGGAGGAGTACACCGGTTTTGCGTTCGGCGTGGGGCTGGAGCGCATCGCCCTGCTGAAATATGAAATTGACGACATGCGCCTGCTG
Organism: uncultured Marvinbryantia sp.; assembly: GCA_947631355.1. Taxonomy (GTDB): domain Bacteria; phylum Bacillota; class Clostridia; order Lachnospirales; family Lachnospiraceae; genus Marvinbryantia. The sequence goes on along the minus strand of CANRKY010000038.1, from coordinate 16,115 downwards.
TACGAAAACGACATCCGTTTCCTGAAACAGTTCTGAGCGATCGATACAGAGAGTCTGAAAGGAGAATACAATGAATACTTCATTATCATGGATTAAAGCATACGTGCCGGAGCTGTCGTGCACGGCGCAGGAATATACCGATGCCATGACCTTAAGCGGCACAAAAGTGGAGGGGTATGAAAAACTGGACAAAGACCTGGACAAGATCGTGGTTGGCCAGATCCTCTCCATAGAGGGACACCCGGATGCGGACAAGCTGATCGTGTGCCAGGTGGATGTGGGGACAGAGACGGTGCAGATCGTCACCGGCGCCCCCAATGTAAAAGTGGGAGACAAGATTCCGGTGGTGCTGGACGGCGGCCGGGTGGCCGGAAACCATGACGGCAAAATGACCGAGGGCGGCATCCCTATCAAAAAGGGAAAGCTGCGGGGCGTGGATTCCTGCGGCATGATGTGCTCCATCGAGGAGCTGGGCTCCTCCAGAGAAATGTACCCGGAGGCGCCGGAATACGGCATCTACATCTTCCCGGAGGACGCGGTGGTGGGAGAGAACGCCATCAGCGCCCTGGGGCTGGACGATGTGATCTTTGAGTACGAGATCACCTCCAACCGCGTGGACTGCTACAGCGTGCTGGGGATCGCCCGGGAGGCGGCCGCCACCTTTGGAAAGCCCTTCTGCCCGCCGGAGGTGAAGCCCACGGGGAACAGCGAGGACGCCGGTGACTACGTGAAAGTGACCGTGGAGGACGCGGACCTCTGCCCGCGCTACTGCGCCCGGGTGGTGAAAAATATAAAGATCGCACCGTCCCCGAAGTGGCTGCAGCGCCGCCTGGCGGTGAACGGGATCCGTCCCATCAACAACGTGGTGGACATCACCAACTACGTGATGGAAGAATACGGACAGCCCATGCACGCTTACGACTACGACACCCTGGCGGGCCACGAGATCATCGTGCGCCGCGCGAAAAAGGGAGAAAAATTTGTCACACTGGACGGCCAGGAGCGCATCATGGACGACTCCGTGCTGATGATCTGCGACGGGGAAAAGGCCGTGGGCATTGCCGGGATCATGGGCGGCGAGAACTCCATGATCACCGACGATGTGAAGACCATGATGTTCGAGGCGGCCTGCTTTGACGGGACAAACATCCGTCTGTCCGCGAAAAAAATCGGCCTGCGCACGGACGCGTCCGGAAAATTCGAAAAAGGCCTGGATCCGAACAACGCCCAGGCGGCCATCGACCGCGCCTGCCAGCTCATGGAAGAACTGGGAGCAGGCGAAGTGGTGGGCGGCATGGTGGACGTGTACGCCCAGAAGAAAGAGCCGGTGCGCGTGAAATTCGAGCCGGACAAGATCAACCGCCTGCTGGGCACGGACATTCCGGCAAAAGATATGCTGAACTATTTCCAGAGCGTGGAATTGGCGTACGATGAGGCGACAAATGAGATCGTGGTGCCCACGTTCCGCCAGGATGTGCTGCGCACGGCGGATCTGGCGGAGGAAGTGGCCAGATTTTACGGGTATGCCAACATCCCGGTCACACTGCCGAAGGGCGAGGCGACCACCGGGAAACTGCCGTTTTATCTGAGGGTGGAGCAGACCGCCCGCGACATCGCGGAATACTGCGGTTTCTCCCAGGGATACTGCTATTCCTTCGAGAGCCCCAAAGTGTTTGACAAATTGCTTATCCCGGCGGACGACAAGCTCCGCCAGGCGGTGACGATCTCCAACCCCCTGGGGGAGGATTTCAGCATTATGCGCACCATCTCCCTGAACGGGATGCTCACCTCGCTGGCGTTCAACTACAATCATCGAAATAAAAATGTGCGCCTCTATGAGCTGGGGAATGTCTACCTTCCCAAAGCGCTGCCCCTCACGGAGCTGCCACAGGAGCGCAAACAGCTCACCCTTGGGATGTACGGGGACGGCGATTTCTACACTATGAAGGGCGTGGTGGAGGAATTTTTCGAAAAGGCCGGCCTGCACGGCGCGCTCACATACGACCCGAAAGCGGACAGACCGTACCTGCACCCGGGGCGCAAGGCAGACATTGTGTATAACGGGGAAACCCTGGGCTATCTGGGCGAACTGCACCCGGCGGTGGCGGACAACTACGACATCGGAGAGCGGGTATACATCGCGGTGCTGGATATGCCGTCCGTGGTGGAAAACGCCACCTTCGACCGCAAATTCGAGGGGATCGCGCGGTTCCCGGCAGTCACCAGAGACCTGAGCATGGTGGTTCCAAAGAACGTGCTCGCGGGGGACATCGAGGCCATGCTGCGCCAGAGAGGCGGAAAATATCTGGAGAGCTGCCGCCTGTTCGACATTTACGAGGGCGCCCAGATCGAGGAAGGCTTCAAGTCCATGGCGTACTCCCTGGTGTTCCGGGCAAAAGATAAGACGCTGGAGGAGGCGGATGTGGCGGCCGCCATGAAAAAGATCCTGCACGGACTGGAATCCATGGGGATCGTATTGCGGGGATAAAACATGAGACTATATATTATCCGGCACGGCGAGACACAGTGGAACCATGTTCACCGCCTGCAGGGCTGGAGCAACACGGAACTGAACGAGAATGGCCGCGAGCTGGCCAGAAAGACTGCGGAGGGGATGCGCGGCATCCCCTTTGACGCGGCCTTCACCAGCCCGCTGCAGCGCGCGAGAGAAACCGCCGCGCTGGTCTTAAACGGGCGGGACATCCCCCTGACGGTGGACGAGCGCCTGCGGGAGATCTGCTTCGGGGAAAACGAGGGGATGCCGTGGAAGGCCCAGGAGGGAGAGCGGGGAAACATCCCTGCCATTTACAACTTCTTTCGCAGGCCGCAGCGGTACGTTCCGGCTCCGGGCGGAGAGACGCTGGAGCAGCTTGCCGCGCGCACGGCGGATTTCATGCGGGATATCTGCGGAAGAAAAGAGCTGGAAGAAAAGACCATCCTGATCTCCACCCACGGCGCTGCCATGCGGGCGCTCTTAAACAGCCTGCGCACCTATGACATGAGTGATTTCTGGGGCAGCGGGGTGGCGCAGAACTGCGGGGTGGCCATTGTAGACTGTGCGAGCGGAAAGCCGCATCTGACGGCGGAGAACCTGAGCTTCGCCGCACAGACAGAACGCGACGGGGAGAGACCGATCCATGAAAACATCTGATTTTTATTTTGACCTGCCAAAAGAACTCATCGCCCAGGATCCTCTGGAGGACCGCAGCGCGTCCCGCCTGCTGGTACTGAATAAAGACACGGGGAAGACCGAACACCGCGTCTTCCGGGAGATCACGGATTATCTGCACCCCGGGGACTGCCTGGTGATCAACGACACAAAAGTGATCCCCGCCAGACTGATCGGCAGCCGGGTGGGGACGGACGCGAAAATAGAGATCCTCCTGCTGAAGCGCATGGAGAAAGATGTGTGGGAAACACTGGCGAAGCCGGGGAAAAAGGCGAGGCCGGGGACGAAGATCTCCTTTGGGGACGGGCTCCTTGTGGGAGAAGTGCTGTCGGTGGCGGAAGATGGAAACCGCCTTGTCCGCTTTACCTATGAGGGCATTTTTGAGGAGATCCTGGATCGGCTGGGCCAGATGCCCCTGCCGCCCTACATCACCCATCAGCTGAAAGACCGGAACCGCTATCAGACCGTGTACGCGAAGCACGACGGCTCCGCAGCGGCCCCCACAGCCGGGCTGCATTTCACCCCGGAGCTTCTGTCGGCGATCCGCAAGAAGGGCGTGCGCATTGCGCATGTGACTTTACATGTGGGACTCGGCACGTTCCGGCCGGTGAAAGTGGAAGATGTGACCGAGCACCATATGCACTCGGAATTTTATATGGTGGAGGAAGAACAGGCGGAGCTGATCAACCGCACCAAAAAAGAAGGCGGAAAGATCGTCTGCGTGGGCACTACAAGCTGCCGCACGGTAGAGTCGGCGGCGGATGAAAGCGGGATCCTGCATCCCGGCAGCGGCTGGACAGATATCTTCATCTATCCGGGCTACCGCTTTAAAATACTGGACGAGCTGATCACCAATTTCCATCTGCCGGAGTCCACGCTGCTGATGCTGGTGTCTGCCCTGGCGGGAAAAGAAAACATTGAAAAGGCGTACGCGGAAGCCATCCGGGAGCGGTATCGCTTTTTTAGTTTTGGCGACGCCATGCTGATCCGTTAGAATTGCGCGGTCAGCGGCTGCAGAGCACAAAATCCGTGCAGCGAATGTCTGCATGGTCAGCAGCCGCAGCGCACAAAATCTGTGCAGTGCATGTCTGCGCGGTCAGCGGTCACACAGCGACCGCAGTGTTTCATAAAAGTTCGGGTAGCTGATGTTCACGCAGTCTGCGTCCAGGATCTCGGTCCCCCCGTCCGCCGCGAGCGCAGCCACGGCAAAGCTCATGGCGATGCGGTGGTCTTTGTGGCTTTGGATCACGGCCCCGGAAAGGGGATGGCCGCCCTCAATGATCATGCCGTCCTCGGCGGCCTCTGCGCATGCGCCCATGGCGGTGAGGTTTTCCACCACCGTGTCGATGCGGTTGGATTCCTTTACTTTCAATTCCTGCGCGTCTTTTATCACGGTCGTTCCGGATGCCGCGCAGGCCAGCACGGCCAGCACCGGCAGCTCATCGATGAGCGCGGGGATGATGTCCCCGCCGATGGTGACGCCGTGAAGATCGCTGTATTTTACCAGAAGATCGGCAGTGGGTTCCCCGCCGCTGGTCTTTTTATTTAACACGGTGATATCGCCGCCCATATCTTTTACCACCCGCAAGATGCCGTCCCTGGTGGGGTTGATCCCCACATTCTTTATCAGCACTTCCGAGCCGGGCACCAGCAGGGCTGCCGCGATAAAATAGGCGGCGGAGGAAATGTCCCCCGGCACCTCGATCTTCATGCCCTGCAGCACCGGGTCGGGCTGGATCGTGGCGGTGGTTCCCTCTGACCGGATATCCGCGCCGAATCCCTTAAGCATCCGCTCTGTGTGATCCCTGGAGAGCTGCGGCTCCGTGACGCTGGTCGCGCCGTCCGCGTACAGCCCCGCAAGCAGGACGCAGGATTTCACCTGGGCCGAGGCCACCGGGCTTGTGTAGTGGATGCCGTGCAGAAAATTATGTTCCGCCTTTGCCAGCTCCCTCTGGGCCTCCATGGAGATGGGCATACAGTTTTGACAGAAGCGGTTCCCGTTGATGTGCAACGGCGCACAGCCGTTTCCTTTCACACTCACAATGTCGGCGCCCATCTGCGCGAGCGGATCCAGGATGCGCTTCATGGGGCGACTCTGTATGGAGGCGTCGCCGTTCAAAATGGATTCAAATTTCTGGCCGGACAGGATTCCCGCCATCAGGCGCGTGGTCGTGCCGCTGTTGCCGGTGTCCAGGATATCATAGGGCGCGGTGAGGCCGTGCAGGCCCTTGCCGTGCACCAGGATGCGCTCCGGCGTGTTCTCGATCGCGATGCCCAGCTTCTCGAAGCAGGCGATGGTGGAGAGGCAGTCCGCCCCCTGCAGAAAATTCGTGATCTCTGTTGTGCCATTGGCCAGCGCGCCAAACATCACGGCGCGGTGGGAGATGGATTTATCGCCCGGCACGGCAATCTCGCCCGCCAGGCGGGATACTCTGCGAAACTTCATAGTCGTTCCCGCCTTTCTACTATAGTAGTAATTACAGTAATCCTAAAAACAATGCAATCAGAAAAAGTCGTTCATTTATTTCCCAAAAAGCATCTCAGTCATTTCAAAAAAGCCATCTCGGCTGCCTGAAGAAGATCATCTTAGCCATCTTCGAAAAAACCGCCTCAGCCGTCTTCAAAAAAGCCGCCTTAGACATCTCCGAAAAACTGCCCAGGATGGTCCGATATTGTTTAGCGCTCATATACGGTGTACCGGTACTTGCGGAGCAGCGCCACGGATTTTTTCAGCGCGTCCTCATCGTAAAATTCCACGCGCAGCACGGCCTCCTCAAATTCCCGGTTGTGCACGATCCCGATGTTGCGCAGGCTGATGCCGCTGCTTGCCAGGATAGTGGCCAGGGCGGCAATGCCCCCGGCCTCGTCCACCATGTCGCAGTACAGCATGTAGACTTTTTTCAGAGGGCCCGCCGAGTGATCCGAAAAGGAATTGCGGTAATCCCGGGAATCCGCGAACAACCGGTGGATAGAGGCGCCGTCGTGCTCTGCCAGCTGCGCCCGCACCTTTTGCAGACTCTCGGTGTAGGCGTCCAGCACCGGCAGGATATTTTCCGCGTTGGTGGTGCAGATCTGCTCCCACATATCCGGCGATGAGGAGGCGATGCGGGTGATATCCTTAAATCCCCCCGCGGCGATGGTGCGCATGGTCTCCTCCGGGGTGTCCTCATCGTGCACCAGGTTCACCAGCGTGGCTGCGATGATGTGCGGCAGATGGCTGATGGCCGCCGTCACAAAATCGTGCTCCCGGTAGTCCAGGATCAGGGGCAGCGCCTTTAAGGAAGCCACAAGCTGGCGGTAGCGCTCCACTTTTTCTGGCGGGGTGTCTTTGGAGGGAGTGATGATATAGTAGGCGTTCTCGATCAGATACCACTGGGCGTTTTCGATGCCCGTTTTCTCGGAACCCGCCATGGGATGGCCGCCGATAAAATTCTGGTCCAGCCCAAGGGCGGCGGCGTGCCGGTGGATGTCTGTCTTGGTGCTCCCCACATCCGTGAGGATGCAGTCGCTTTTCAGCCAGGGCTTCAGTTTTTCCAGATATGCGATATTGGCCTCCACGGGGGCGCACAGAAAAATATAGTCGCAGCAGGAAAATTCTTCGCCCACCTCGCGGCAGGCCTGGTCGATGATGTTCTGCTCCAGGGCATACGCGGCGGTCTCCGGCCTGCGGGTGTACGCCAGGATCTTCACATCGGGGTAAGTATGTTTCAGGGCTTTGGCGATGGAACCGCCCACCAGTCCCAGGGCCACAAAGCCCACTGTAAGATCGTGTTTCATAGGAAATCCTTTCTGTTTCTTTCTGCAATGTCTCTTTTTACATCCTGCCGGGGCCTGGTACCTTTTTGGCATGCCCGCGGCAGTCCAGAAAACATTGTACTATCAGGGACTGGGAAATGTCAATAAATTCGTTGCCGCAAAACGCGCACAAAAAAATTGTTCGAATTGAATAATTTGCTTGCTATTTAGGGACAGTTTTAGTAGAATATATCCATAGGCTTCGTGCAGCGGCGCCAAAAGCGCCATAAATAAATGAGAATTGGAGGAAAGTGTATGAAAGTTTATACAACAGACAGGATACGCAACGTGGTAATTCTGGGTCATGGCGGTTCGGGCAAGACCACCCTGACAGAAGCGATGGCTTACCTGTCCGGAGCCACAAGCCGCATGGGCAGCGTGGCGGACGGGAACACCGTGAGCGATTTTGATAAAGAGGAGATCAAGAGAAAATTCTCCATCAGCACAACGGTCTTCCCGGTGATCTGGGGCGACATCAAAGTAAATATTCTGGACGCGCCGGGATACTTCGACTTCGTGGGCGAGGCGGAAGAAGCAGCGGCGGCTGCGGACGCGGCCATCATCGTGGTCTCCGGAAAGAGCGGCGTGGAAGTGGGCACCCAGAAGGCGTGGGAGCTCTGCGAAAAGCATAAACTTCCCAGAATGTTCTTTGTGTCCAACATGGATGTGGACAACGCCAGCTTCCGCCAGGTGGTGGAAGACCTCACCGAGCTGTACGGCAAAAAGATCGCGCCCATCTACCTGCCGATCCGCGAAAATGAAAAGTTCGTGGGCTACGTGAACGTGGTGAAGAAGGCCGGCAGACGCTGGACGACAAAAGGCGAATACACAGAGTGTGACATCCCGGATTACTCCATGGAATATCTGGAGAAGTACCGCGAGAACCTGCTGGAGGCAGTTGCGGAGACTTCCGAGGAATTTATGGACCGCTATTTCGCCGGGGAAGAATTTTCCACAGAGGAGATCATGTCGGCTCTGACGGTGAACGTATCCGACTGCTCCATCGTTCCCGTGGCGATGGGTTCGCCCGTGAATCTGCAGGGTGTGGCCAATATCTTGGACGACATGGTGCAGTATTTCCCCAGCCCGGACAAGTGCAAGATCGCGGGCATCAACATGAAGACAAATGAAGTGTATGAGGCAAACTACGATTTCTCGAAAGCAAAATCCGCGTTTGTGTTCAAGACCATTGTGGATCCGTTCATCGGCAAATACTCCCTGATCAAAGTGGCGTCCGGCGTTATCAAAAATGACGACACCTTATACAACGCGGATCAGGACGCGGAAGTGAAGCTGAGCAAGCTGTATGTGATGGAGGGAAGCAAGACCACAGAGGTGCCGGAACTCCACGCGGGCGACATCGGGGCCATCGGCAAACTGAATGTCACAAAGACTGGGGAGACCCTCTCCACAAAGGCCAGCCCCATCCGCTATGCGGGCATCGATGTATCCGTGCCTTATACCTATAAGAGATATTCGGCGAAGAACAAGGGCGATGAGGACAAGATCTCCCAGGCGCTCGCGAAGATGATGCAGGAAGACCTGACCATGAAGACGGTCAACGACGCGGAGAACCGCCAGACGCTGCTCTATGGCATGGGCGACCAGCATCTGGACATCATCGTGAGCAAGCTGCTGGGAAAATATAAGATCGATATTAATCTGGACAGGCCGAAGGTGGCGTTCCGCGAGACACTGCGCAAGAGCTCGGATGTGGATTCCAAGTACAAGAAGCAGTCCGGCGGTCACGGCCAGTACGGTCATGTAAAGATGCGCTTCTCCAACTCCGGCGATATGGAAACGCCGTACGTTTTCGAGCAGGAAGTTGTGGGCGGCGCGGTTCCGAAGAACTATTTCCCGGCCGTGGAAAAAGGCATCCAGGAATCCGTTCAGCGCGGGCCGCTGGCCGGCTATCCGGTGGTGGGCCTGAAGGCTGTGCTGTACGATGGTTCCTACCATCCGGTGGACTCCTCGGAAATGGCGTTCAAGACGGCGGCCAGCCAGGCGTTCAAGAAAGGCTTTATGGACGCTTCCCCGGTACTTCTGGAACCCATCGCTTCCCTGAAAGTGACCGTTCCGGATAAGTATACCGGCGATGTGATGGGCGACCTGAACAAGCGCCGCGGCCGTGTGCTGGGCATGAACCCGGATCACAAGGGGAACCAGATCGTCGAGGCGGATATCCCCATGATGGAACTGTACGGATACTCTACGCAGCTTCGCTCCATGACGGGCGGAAGCGGCACTTTCGCCTATGAATTTGCGCGCTACGAGCAGGCGCCTGCGGACATTCAGCAGAAAGAAGTGGAAGCGCGCGCGAACGGAGACGCGGAGGAATAAAGGACAGGTATGAGAAAAAAGTTGGGCGTTGTCCTGACGGGCGTACTTGCGGCATGCAGCCTGGCACCCACATTTCCGGTGCGGGCTGCGGTGCCCCTGTCGGATGTGACGGCCGCATACGATGCGGCGGTGAACGTGCAGGACGGCATGGACTGCCTGAATGTGAGCATCCGGGAGACCACTGTGGTGCCTGGTATCAAGGATAACGCGAGAAAAACGGTGGAGATGCGCGTGAGCGGTCTCCAAAAACTGGATCAGCTGCAGGTTTCCATTGTCACGGTGACTGCGGAGGGCGAAAAAGGGCAATACTATACGGACGGCTATTTTTACGCAAACCAGAACGGGATGAATGTGAAATACGCCATGAAGCCGGAAGAAATGCTGGAGATGATGAACTACTACGTGTGCCTGGATCTGGAATCCACCCGCCTGGCGGATCTGGAGAAGGATGGCAGCAGCTATATGTTCAGTGCCACAGCGGAAACGCTGGGGGACTACGCGGACAAACTGCTGGAGGGCGTGCAGGACGAACATCAGGTACAGCTGGTCACCGTGCAGGGCATGGTGGAGACGGACGGCGAAAACATCACGCGGAGGGATCTGCAGACCGTGTACACCATGCGGTCGGGGGACGAGCCCCAGACCTGCGTGATCAGCACCCGGGAGACCTTCCACAACCCCGGGCAGGAGGTAAGCGTAAGTTTTCCGGATCTCTCGGGCTACAGTGAGAAAAAGACGGACAGCGTGGTGAAAGTCACGCCGCTGGAGCGGACAGTGTATGCCACGGACAGCGTGAACATCCGCGCCCAGAACAATGTGACGTCCGCCATTTTAGGCGGCGCGGCGCCGGGGGCGGAGCTCTCTCAGACCGGCTACACCAGCGATGGCTGGACGCAGATCCAGTACGGCGGCGTCACGGCCTATGTGTCGTCTGAGTATGTGAGCGAGACAAAGCCTGTCATCACAAAAAATATCAGCGGCACCATGTATGCGACCGTGAGCGTAAACGTGCGCGACAAGGCCGGAACAAACGGCGCGGTGCTGGGCATCCTGCAGGGCGGGGACGCCGTGCAGGTGACGGGGCAGACAAACACTGGATGGATCCGCGTGTCCTACAAAGGGCACACGGGCTATGTGAGCGAGAGCTACCTCACCTGGGATCAGCCGATCACGGCCATGGGCGGCACCATGTATGTAAAGAGTGAGCTGGCAAATATCCGCTCCTATTACTCCACGGACGCGGCTGTGCTGAATACGATCGGCAAAGGCACGCCGGTGGATGTGACCGGATACACGCCCAACAACTGGATACAGGTAGACTGTAACGGAACAAAGGGCTATATTTACGGGGATCTGCTCACCTGGGATTCTCCGCAGAAAAATTCATACGGCTACGTGGAGGGACTGGTGTCGCGGGCATCCGCGGACAGCCTGACCATCTCCGGGGACAACGGCGGGATCTACACCTTCGCCCTCACCGGGGAAGCCAAGCGCACGGTGCGCGGCCTTAGCATTGGCGACAGCGTGGGCGTTTACTATACGGACAAGAGCGGCACGCGGACGGCCACGGAGATCATGGAGACGGTGACCATCGCGGACGGTCCGGAGGATGACGAGGAGGGCGTATATTACGGGACGATCGTTTCCAGCGGCATGAGCGCGGTGACCATCGCCTGCGATGACGGGGAGACCCGCACGTTCGACAAGAGCGATGCCCTGATCGACTGCCCGGACGGACTGATCGTGGGGCTGTATGTGTCGGCGTCCTATTATTACGATGCACAGCGAGGCTATGTGCTGGATTATTTATATAAAATGTAGGAGGAAATGAATATGAAATATGTATGCAGCGTTTGCGGATGGGAATACGATGAGGAGGCAGGATGCCCGGATGAAGGCATTGCACCGGGAACCAAATGGGAAGATCTTCCGGATGATTTTGCCTGCCCGATCTGCGGCGTGGGAAAAGATGACTTTGAGGAAGCATAAGAATAACCGCGCATAAGAGAAGAATCCCCTGCATAGCTTGTAAAAAGAGCTGCGCAGGGGTTTTTCTATGGGAAAACAGAGAGTAAGAGAAACACTGATCACCGGGATCTTTTTCGCGGGATTTCTGTTGGGAATCTTTTTTGTGGATCTCTGGGGAGACACCTATCTGCGGGACTGCAGCTTCCTGAACCGGGAAACCCTGCAGATGATTCGGCAGACGCAGATCGACGCGCGTGCTTTTTTTCGTTTTCTTCTGTGTTCCCGCGGGAAGGTGTTCCTGCTTTTCTGGCTGCTGGGGTACACGGCGGCAGGCATACTAGCCGCGCTGCCGATGCTGGGCTGGCTAGGCTTTTCGGCGGGGATGTTCGGATGCCTGTGCGTAAATCAGATGGGGCCGGTGGGGGTGCTGTTTTACCTGGCGGCGCTCCTGCCGCAGATGCTTTTCTACGCGCCCATGGTGTGGATCGCGGCCAACGCGGTCTACGACCGGAGCATCACCTTCTTTTATCGAAAAAGGGCGGCGGTGCTTCTGCCGGAGCGCAGACAGAGCTACACAAAGACCATGTTTCTGTGCCTTGCGCTCCTTCTGGCGGGGGCGGTGCTGGAAAGCTGCGCCAACCCGTGGCTGCTGAAGCAGACCATCGCGTATTTTCAACTGGGATAAACTAGATATTGTGGTATACATAATTTTACGCAACGATATTTTGTGAACCTTCTGAAAATGCGGAAAAATGGGATAAAATAAACAAAAAAAGGATTGATTTTCAGAAAAAAACACTTTATAATGTTTACATAAATAATGATTCTGGGGAGAATGATGAAAGGGGACAAACGGGCCCTGCTTTTTTGTGCCCAAAACCGGGATCGGAGGAAACCGGCGTAGGGAAACCAGGCTGGATGGAACCGGGCGGCACGAGAAATGGCAGGCTCTGCAGTATTGGGAAAGATGAGAAGAAAGAATCATGGCGGTATCAAAAATGTTCCTGCCCCAGATGCAGCAAGAGATGGGGCGGTTTGCAAATTATCTGGAGGAAGAAAAAAATTCGTCCTCCAGCACGGTGCTCTCTTATCAGAGAGACTTGAAAAAACTGTTCGCCTATTTGGATAAAAAAGGCGTAAACAGCATACAGGAAATAACTGCCACAGACCTGAACGCGTATGTTTTGCAGATGGAGCGCGATGGCTTTTCCGCATCGTCCGTCTCCCGCACCATAGCGTCTGTCCGGGCTTTTTTCCAGTACCTTCACAAAAAGCAGGTCGTGGCGGAGGATCCCAGCGAGATGCTGCGCGCCCCGCACGTAGAGAAAAAGCCGCCGGAGATCTTAACGGTGGATGAGGTTCTTCTGCTGCTGGCGCAGCCGGACACCTCAACGCCCAAAGGCATCCGCGACAAGGCCATGCTGGAGCTTTTATACGCCACCGGCATGCGGGTTTCCGAGCTGATCGCCGTCAAGATCCCGGAAGTGAACCTGCCGATGAACTATGTGATCTGCAGAGACGGGGAGCGGGAGCGCGTCATCCCCTTCGGCGCAGAGACATCGAAGGCGCTGAAGCGCTACCTGGAGGACGGCCGCGAGGCCCTCTTAAAAGATAAATCCAGCGACTATTTCTTCACAAACTGCTCCGGGAAGGGCATGAGCCGCCAGGGGTTCTGGAAACTGATCAAACAGTACTCTGAGAGCGCCGGCATCACAAAGGACATCACGCCCCACACCCTGCGGCACTCCTTCGGGGCGCATCTGGTACAGAACGGGGCGGATCTGCGGGCAGTGCAGGAAATGATGGGGCACTCCGACATCTCCACCACCCAGATGTACCTGGATATGAATGTGAGGCGGATGCGGGAGATTTACAAAAAGGCCCATCCCAGAAGATAGCGCCTTCCCATTAAAAACAAAAAAAGAATTGATAAAGAGAAAGAATTGATAAAGAGGAAGAACGGATAAAGAGAAGGAATTGATAAAGAGAAAAAACGGATAAAGAAACGGATGAAGAAAAAGAGATCCCGGACATGCGAGATCTCTTTTTTTATTTTTTATGTTCAACATTTTCGGTAGATATCGTAGATCAGCTGCTCGGAGGCGTCCCAGCCCAGGCAGGCGTCCGTGATGGACTTGCCGTAGATATGTTTCTCGCATCCGATCTTCTGATTTCCCGGTTCCAGATAGCTCTCCACCATCACGCCCTTGATCAGGTCGTGCAGCCGGGGGTTCAGACTGCGGCTCTCCAGCACCTCGTGGACAATGCGGGGCTGTTCCTCGTACTGCTTGTTGGAGTTGGAGTGGTTGGTGTCTATAATGGCGGCGGGGTAGGAGAGATCGCGCTGATCGTACATATGGAGCAAGCGGATCAGATCCTCATAGTGATAGTTCGGAATGGAATTGCCGTATTTGTTTGTGGCGCCCCGCAGGATCACATGGGCCAGCGGGTTCCCGTTGGTGGAAACCTCCCATCCGCGATAGATAAAGTCGTGGGCGGTCTGGGCCGCCACCACGGAATTCAGCATCACGGAGAAATCGCCGCTGGTGGGATTCTTCATGCCGGCCGGCACATCCATACCGCTGGTGGTCATGCGGTGGTGCTGGTCCTCCACGGAGCGGGCCCCGATGGCCACGTAGGAGAGCACGTCCACAAGATACCAGTAATTTTCCGGGTAGAGCATCTCGTCGGCGGAGGTCAGCCCCGTCTCCTCAATCACGCGCAGATGCAGTTTGCGGATGGCCACCAGCCCGGCCAGGGCGTCCGGCTTTTTCTCCGGATCCGGCTGGTGCATCATGCCCTTGTACCCCTCGCCGGTGGTGCGGGGCTTGCTGGTATAAATGCGGGGAATGAGGATCAGATGATCCCCCACCTTATCCTGCACTTTGGCCAGACGGTGCACATACTCCATCACGGAATCCTCGTTGTCTGCGGAACACGGTCCGATAATTACCAGAAATTTCCTGGACGCGCCGGTAAAGACGTCCTTGATCTGCGCGTCCCTGTCCGCTTTTATGGATGCCGCGCGCTCGGAAATGGGAAACTGTTTTTTAATCTCTGCCGGGATCGGCAGCTTCTTTACAAATTGAAAACTCATAACCTGTCCTCCTCATAAACGCTTTTTCGCGCCGATTAATAGTATAGCGCATATCCCGGGAAAATACCAGTACCAAAATAGCGCGCGGCGCCAAATTAATACTTGAAGCGGTTCCGTATTTTTTGTATAATACCTGTGGAGTTTTGACCAATGGCGTATGGCGCGCCAAAACCTGCGTATTGCATTTGCGCATGCCGCGTGCTATAGTCGATAAGGAAACAGGAGGGAATCATATGGCATTTATTTCTTATCTGATACAAATGGTCATAAAAATGATCCTGGTGGGCGCGGTGGCCTTTGGAGGCATTTTCCTGGGAAAAGAGCTGCGGGCCCGCAAACAGAAAAAAGAAGAAAAATAAACCGGGGAAACCCGAGGAGGAAAAATTGTGAAACAGTATGGAGTAAACGAGTTAAGAAAGATGTTCCTGGAGTTTTTCCAGAGCAAGGGCCACCTGGCCATGAAAAGTTTTTCGCTGGTGCCCCACAATGATAAGAGCCTGCTTCTTATCAATTCCGGCATGGCGCCCTTAAAACCATATTTTACGGGAGCCGAGATCCCGCCGTGCAAAAGGGTGACCACCTGCCAGAAGTGCATCCGCACCGGCGACATCGAGAACGTGGGCAAGACGGCGCGCCACGGCACTTTCTTTGAGATGCTGGGGAACTTCTCATTTGGCGATTACTTTAAGCGGGAGGCGATCTCCTGGACCTGGGAATTTCTCACAGAAGTGGTGGGACTGGACAAAGACCGCCTGTATCCGTCCGTATATCTGGAGGATGACGAGGCTTTCGACATCTGGAACAAAGAGATCGGCATCCCGGCGGAGCGCATCTTCCGCTTCGGAAAAGAGGACAATTTCTGGGAGCACGGCGCAGGCCCCTGCGGTCCCTGCTCGGAAGTATATTACGACCGCGGCGAAAAATACGGCTGCGGAAAACCCGGCTGCACCGTGGGCTGCGACTGCGACCGCTACATGGAAGTGTGGAACGATGTGTTCACCCAGTTTGAAAACGATGGCGAGGGCCACTACGAGGAGCTGCAGCAGAAAAACATCGACACCGGCATGGGGCTGGAGCGCCTGGCGGTGGTGGTGCAGGATGTGGACTCCATCTTTGATGTGGACACCATCAAATCCCTGCGGGATAAGGTGTGCGAGTTTGCGGGGGTGACGTATAAAACAGACGAAAATAAAGATATTTCCATCCGCCTGATCACAGATCATATCCGCTCCGCCACCTTCATGATCTCGGACGGCATCATGCCGAGCAACGAGGGGCGCGGCTATGTGCTGCGCCGGCTGATCCGCCGCGCGGCGCGTCACGGAAGGCTTTTGGGCATACCGGGAAAATTCCTCTCCGAGCTGAGCGCCACCGTGATCGAGGGATCCAAAGACGGCTATCCGGAGCTGGAGGAAAAGAAAGACTTTATCTTCAAAGTGCTGACGCAGGAGGAGGACAAGTTCAATAAGACCATCGACCAGGGCCTGAGCATCCTGGCGGGCATGGAGAGCAAAATGGAGGCCGCCGGGGAAAAGACCCTTGCGGGAACCGACGCCTTCACGCTGTACGACACCTACGGCTTCCCGCTGGATCTCACAAAGGAGATCCTGGAAGAAAAGGGCTATACCATCGATGAGGCCGGCTTCCACGCGGCCATGGAGGAGCAGCGCAAAAGGCGCGCAGCGCCCGGGAAGTGACCAACTACATGGGAGCGGACGCCACGGTTTACGATCAGATCGATGCCGC
>CANRKY010000037.1 GCA_947631355.1 uncultured Marvinbryantia sp. | reverse complement strand
CAGCACAGAGGCCCAGGTGTACCAGGAGGGCTCGGACCGCATCAATATCGAGATCCCCGGCGTGTCGGACGCGCAGGCAGTGCTGCAGGATCTGGGAAAACCGGGATCCTTAACCTTTGAACTTTCAGACGGCACGGTGGTGCTGGAAGGCACAGATGTGGAGACCGCCAACGCGGGCACCGCGCCGGATGAGATGGGCAACACGGAAAACATCGTGGAACTGGTGCTCACAGATGAGGGCACGGAGAAATTCGCCGAGGCCACCACAAATAATGTGGGCAATATCATTTACATCGTATATGATGGGGAAGTGGTGAGCAGCCCGGTGGTGAGAACAGCCATCACAGGCGGCACGGCGCAGATCAGCGGTATGGCGGATCACGAGGAGGCGGAACAGCTTGCTTCTTTCATTCGCATCGGTTCCCTTTCCGTGGAACTGGAAGAACTGCGATCTACCGTGGTGGGCGCACAGCTGGGCCAGAAGGCCATCTCCACCAGCCTGATCGCGGGCGGGATCGGCCTTGCGCTTGTGATCATCTTTATGGCAGTGGTTTATCTGGTGCCGGGCATTGTGGCGGGCATCTCCCTGCTGATCTACACAGGGCTTGTGCTGCTGGCGCTGAACGCCTTTGACCTCACACTGACCCTCTCCGGCATCGCCGGCATCATCCTTTCCATCGGTATGGCGGTGGACGCGAACGTGATCATCTACGCCCGTATCCGCGAGGAGATCGCGGCGGGCATGTCTGTGCGGGGCGCCATCAAGACAGGCTTCCAGAAAGCGCTCTCCGCGATCCTGGACGGCAATATCACCACGCTGATCGCCGCGGCAGTGCTGGCGTGGAAGGGCGTGGGCAGCATCCAGGGCTTTGCGCAGACACTGGCTCTCGGTATCGTGATGTCCATGTTCACCGCGTGCGTGATATCCAGACTGCTGATGAACGCTGTGTACACACTGGGTGTGCAGGATAAAAAATATTACGGTGAGGCGAAGGAGAGAAAGCCCATCGATTTTGTTGGAAAACGAAAAGTATTCTTCCTGATCTCTCTGGTGCTGGTGCTGTCCGGCCCGGTGGCCATGCTGATCCACAGGGGAACAAACGGCACCATCCTGAACTACAGCCTGGAGTTTATGGGTGGCACATCCACCACGGTGACATTCAATGAGGACTACACCATTGAAGAACTGGACGAGAAGGTGAAGCCGGTCATCCAGGAAGTTACGGGGGACGCCAATATCCAGATGCAGAAAGTGGAGAACGGCAACCAGGTGATCATTAAGACCAGACTGCTTTCCGTGGAGGAGAGGCAGAAATTGGAGGATTCCTTTGAGTCGGAGTTCGGCGTGGATACGAACCTCATCGGCACAGAGAGCATCTCCGCCACCATCAGCAACGAGATGCGGCAGGACGCGGTTGTGGCCGTGATCATCGCCACCATCCTGATGCTTCTGTATATCTGGTTCCGGTTCAGCGACATCCGCTTTGCCACCAGCGCTGTTGTGGCGCTGCTGCACGATGTGCTGGTTGTGCTGGCGTGCTACGCGATCATCTGGATCAGCGTGGGCAACACCTTCATCGCCTGCATGCTGACCATTGTGGGTTACTCCATCAATGCCACCATCGTTATTTTCGATCGTATCCGTGAGCATTTAAAGACCATGACAAAGAAGGATACGCTGGAGGACATCGTGAACCGGAGCATCACCCAGACGCTCACCAGAAGTATCTATACCTCCATCACCACCTTCATTATGGTGGCGGTGCTGTATGTGCTGGGCGTGAATACCATCCGGGAGTTTGCGCTTCCGCTGATGGTGGGTATCGTGTGCGGCGGCTATTCGTCCGTGTGTGTGACGGGTCCGCTGTGGTATGTGATGAAAACAAAGATCCAGAGTAAAAAATAAGGGAACCAAAAGATGGAAAAATGGGTAGTAACCACCAAAGGGGCGGACTTTGCGGCGATCGGCCGCAGGTTCGGCATAGATCCGATCACGGCCAGGCTGATCCGGAACCGGAATGTCATCGGGGAGGAGGCCATTGAGACGTATCTGCACGGCAGCTTTGCAGATCTGCACAGCCCCCATCTTTTAAAGGGCTGCGACCGGGCCGTGGAGCTTCTGCGGGAGAAGATCCGTCAGAAAAAGAAGATCCGCGTGATCGGGGACTATGACATCGACGGGGTTATGGCGACCTATATTCTATACCGGGGGCTGACCCGGTGCGGGGCGGCGGCGGATCACGATCTGCCGCACCGCATCCACGACGGGTACGGCCTGAACCGGAATCTGATCGACCATGCGCGGGAGGCGCAGGTAGATACCATTGTAACATGCGATAACGGGATTGCCGCCATCGATGAGATCGCCTATGCGCGCAGTCTGGGAATGACGGTTATTGTGACAGATCATCACGAGGTCGGTCCGGTTCTGCCGGATGCGGATGTCGTGATGAACCCGCATCAGGGGGACTGCCCGTATCCGTACAAAGGGCTGTGCGGGGCGGCGGTGGCGTACAAACTGATCGCGGCTCTGTATGAGGCCTGCGGCGTGCCGGAATCCGAGAGCCGGGCCCTGGTGGAATTTGCCGGGTTTGCCACGGTGGGGGACGTGATGGATCTTACCGGGGAGAACCGTGTGCTGGTAAAAGAGGGCCTGCGGATGCTAAACCGCACGGAAAACAAAGGTCTGCGCGCCCTGATCCGGGCCAACAGGCTGGAGGGGAAAAAGATTTCTGCCTACCATATCGGATTCGTGCTGGGGCCTTGCCTGAACGCTGGCGGGCGGCTGGAGACGGCAAAAAAATCTCTGGCGCTGATGCTGGCTTCCACGGAACAGGAGGCGGATGCGCTGGCGCTGGAACTGCTGAACCTGAACGAGCAGAGAAAGACCATGACGCTGGAGGGCTGCGAGCAGGCGGCGGAGATGATCGATTCCGGCGAGATGAAAAACGACAAGGTGCTGGCGGTGTTCCTGCCGGACTGCCACGAGAGCATCGCGGGGATCATAGCCGGCCGGCTGCGGGAGCGCTATTGCCGGCCCGCGCTGGTGATGACCCGCGGGGAAAATGCGGTGAAAGGCTCCGGGCGTTCCATAGAGGCCTATTCCATGTATGACGAGCTGCAAAAATGCAGGGATCTGTTTTTCCACTTCGGCGGCCACCCCATGGCGGCTGGCTTTTCCATGCCGGAGGAAAACGTGGGAGAACTGCGCAGAAGGCTGAACGAGTACACTGCGCTGACCTGGGACGACCTGGCGGAAAAAGTGCAGATCGACGCGGCTCTGCCGCTGGAATATCTGTCGGAGAAAATGATCGGGGAACTGGAATTGCTGGAACCCTTTGGAAAGGGAAACAACAAGCCTGTTTTTGCGGAGCGGCAGCTGGAGATCCTGCGCGCCAGGGTGGTGGGGGCGAACGCCTCCGTGCTGCGGCTGCGGCTGAGAAACAGTTCCGGCTGTCCCATGGACGCTGTATATTTTGGAGACGTAGAAAAATTTCGGGAATATCTGGAGGAGACCTATGGCCCGGAGCAGGCGGAGCTGGCTTATCGGGGGTGCAGCAATTCCATCCGGCTGGCAGTTACCTATTATCCGGATATCAACGAGTATAACGGGGTGAAAAGTATCCAGATCGTGATACAACATTACAGGTAACGGTACAGGGAAGGTACTCTTTGGGAGGGGCAAATGAAAAAGAGGTTGGACAATGAGATTGAGATGACAGATGGAGAGCAGACACAGAGCGATCTCGGCAAGATACGGTTTCGCCTGCTGCTCAGCTATTTTGTCCTCATTGTGATCGCGGTGCTGGCGGTTTCCGCAGTCACGATATCGACAACTTACGGGGTGATGCGCAACAAGACGAGTTCGCTTTTGTCTGCCCTGAATATGCAGATCCGGATGAACATCAGCAGCTATTTTGACGGGCTGGAATCTGCTTCTGTGCTGGTCTTCGCGGATGAGGAAAACTATCAGTACGATCCCGCGCAGGAGACGGACGAGGCAGTGCTGAACCGGAAGCTGGACGAGATATCGGATCATCTTGTGGAATCCAGCCTGATGCGCAACTACAGCGATTTTGGCATCGTGTACCGCAGCGGCGTCTATGCGGGCCGCATCTCAGACGGCACCATGAAGCTGTTCGGGGATCAGCTCTTTGACCAGATGGAGCAGTGCGTGGATGATGAGAAGCGCCAGGACGGCTGGACGACGGGCTACAACGGCAACTTCAGCCGGCTGTACTATGTGAAGCGCCTCAATCAGGACGCGCTTTTAGTCTTCTCCGTATATTCCATGGAGCTGGCGGAGACCTTCGAGTACAGCGAGGACACGCAGCAGGTTACGGTGCGCGTGGTGGATGAGGATGGAAACGTCATCTATTCTTCCCTGGAGACAGAGAACGGGCAGAAGCTCGCGGAGGACATCCTGCAGTCCGTGGGGGACTACAGCGCGGCCTCCATTGTGGATGAAAAATATATGCACCACATCAGCACCTGCGGCAAATGGCGGGTGATCTGCACCATTTCCATGGAGGATCTGGACAAAGAATACCAGATGGTGCGCATGCGCACAGCGCTGGCGGCGATCCTCACCACCATCGTGGGCGTTATTCTGGGACTGTTCATTTCGCGGATCATCACCAATCCGCTGAACAATATGGTGTACGGCCTGAGCGAGCGGGCGGAGTACGATCTGCTGACAGGCATCTTCAATAAAATGACATTCGAGCTGTACGCGGAGGAAATGTTCGATGACCCCGAACTGGATGGGGACATCGCCTATTTCCTGTCAGACGTGGACGATTTCAAGAAGGTGAACGACATCTGCGGGCACAGCGCCGGGGACCGCGTGCTGAAACAGTACGGCAAGATCATAGGCGACATTTTCCACAAGGATGTGCCGGGCAGGATCGGCGGGGACGAATTTGCGGCGGTCATCCACATACCAAAGACAGAGAATCCCTACATTTACATGGGAGAAAGGATAAAGAACATTCAGAAGCGCGTGGCCCAGATCCACGAGGAGAACGCGGAGATCCATGTGAGTATCGGCGTGGCGTTCCGGGGAAAAGAAAAGCTGAACATGAAGGATCTTTACCGGAATGCGGACCAGGCGCTGTACGAGACGAAGCGCAGAGGAAAAAATGGTTATACCATTTACGATCAGGGCAAGATGGGCCGGGAAGGAGAGCAGACATGAAAAAATGGATGAACTATCTGTTTGGAACTGTTCTGTGTATGGCCATGGCCTTTGGATGCACCGGCTGCGCGGAAAAGACGAGTGTGGTTGAGCAGAAGGACCGCACACAGATCGTATTTTCCTGGTGGGGGAACGACAACCGCCACGAATACACCATCAAGGCGGTAAAAGAGTTTGAAAAGAAGCACCCGCAGATCAAGGTGGTGTTCCGCTACGGGGACTGGAACGGGTTTGAGGAGCGCACGGATATTGAGATCGCGTCCCGCACAGAGGCGGACGTCATGCAGATCAACTACCCGTGGCTGACAAAATATTCCCCGGACGGCACGCGGTTTTACGACCTGTACCGCAACCGCGGGGACATCGACCTTGTGAGCTTCAGCGAGGAAGAAGAACAGATGGGAACCATAGACGGCAGGCTGAACGCCCTGCCCACCTCCCTGAATTCCACGGTATTTTACTGGAACAAGACGATACTGGATTCCTATGGGCTGGAGCTTCCCAAAACCTGGGATGACCTGTTCGTCATGGCGGAAAAAATGGTGCCGGACGGGATCTGCCCGCTGTTTGTGGAACCGAAATTTGCGTGGGCGCTGTGCACGGCCCGCGTGGAGCAGCAGACTGGGAAAAAGATCTTAAACGACGACGGCAGCCTGGGCTTTTCCATGGAGGATATCCAGGCGATGCTGGAATTTTACTGCGAGCTGCGCGAGGCGGGAGTGATCGATGTGCCGGACAGCTTTGAGCGGAGCATGCTCTCGGAGGGAAAATACGCGGGCACACTTTCCTGGGTGAGCAGCGGCGGGACATGCTGCGAGGACGCGGCGGCAAACGGCTATGAGATGGCGGTGGGAGACTTCCTGACGTCTGCGGACGCGAAGCGCTTCGGCTGGTATTATAAACCCGCGCAGTTCTATGTGGTGTCCGCGAACACCGAACACCCGAAAGAGGCGGTGCTTCTGATGCACTTCCTTCTGAACAGCGAGGAGATGGCGCTGAACCAGAAGCTGGAGAAGGGCGTGCCGGTGAGCGACAAGGCCTATAAAGTATTGAAAGACAATAATCTGCTGCAGGGATTTACATACGACGGGTACCAGAAGATGGAGGAAAAGACGGAAGAAATGGAATGGATGAGCCCGTATTTTGAGAACGACTCCTGGATCGCGCGGTTCTGCACGGAGGCGGAGTGGGTGACAGAGGGCAACCGGAACCCGAAAGTGTCCGCGTCCGCGCTATATAAACTGATACAGGGTCAGGGTTGACAAACCCACCGGAAAAGAATAGAATGAGGAACGTAAATTTGACCATTTGGCAGGAGGAATCAAGCAATGGCGGTATCTTATAATCACAGGGCGATCGAGCAGAAATGGCGTAAAAACTGGGAAGAAAAACCGGTGAATGTGCAGGACGGGACAAAACCGAAATATTATTGCCTGGATATGTTTCCGTATCCATCGGGCAGCGGCATCCATGTGGGACACTGGAGAGGGTATGTGATCTCCGATGTGTGGAGCCGTTATAAAATGCTGCAGGGCTATTATTTGATTCATCCCATGGGATGGGACGCCTTCGGGCTTCCGGCGGAGAATTACGCCATCAAGATGGGCGTGCACCCGGCGAAATCCACGGCGGAAAATGTGGCCCATTTTAAGGAGCAGCTGAACCAGATCTCAGCGATCTACGACTGGGACCGCGAGGTGAACACCACGGATCCAGGATTTTACAAGTGGACCCAGTGGATCTTTGTAAAGATGTTTAAAGAGGGATTGGCTTACGAGAAGGAGTTCCCCATCAACTGGTGCCCCTCCTGTAAGACGGGGCTGGCCAACGAGGAAGTGGTGAACGGTGCCTGCGAGCGCTGCGGCACTCCGGTGACTAAGAAAAATCTTCGCCAGTGGATGCTGAAGATCACAAAATACGCGGACCGTCTCTTAAACGACCTGGACAAGCTGGACTGGCCGGAAAAAGTGAAAAAGATGCAGACGGACTGGATCGGAAAATCCTACGGCGCGGAGGTGGACTTCCCGGTGGACGGGAAAGACGAGAAGATCACGGTGTACACCACCCGCCCGGACACCTTATACGGCGCCACTTTTATGGTGCTGGCTCCGGAGCATAAGCTGGCGGCGCAGCTTGCCACAGCGGACACAAAGGAGGCCGTGGAAAAATATATTTACGATTCTTCCATGAAGTCCAATGTGGATCGTCTGCAGGACAAGGAAAAGACCGGCGTGTTCACGGGAAGCTATGCCATCAACCCGTTGAACGGGGCGAAAGTGCCCATCTGGCTGTCGGACTATGTGCTGGCGGATTACGGCACGGGGGCCATCATGTGTGTTCCCGCCCACGACGACCGCGACTTTGAGTTTGCAAAGAAATTTAACATTCCCATCATTCAGGTAATCGCGAAAGACGGGAAAGAGATTGAAAATATGACAGAGGCCTACACCGAGGCTTCCGGCACCATGATCAATTCCGGCGAGTGGAACGGCATGGAGTCCGCGGTGCTGAAGAAAGAGGCGCCGCATATCATTGAAAAGCGCGGTCTTGGCAGGGCAACGGTGAACTACAAGCTGCGCGACTGGGTATTTTCCCGCCAGCGCTACTGGGGCGAACCCATCCCCATCGTGCACTGCCCGAAGTGCGGCAATGTGCCGGTGCCGGAGGAAGAACTGCCCTTACGCCTGCCGGAAGTGGAATCCTACGAGCCCACGGGCACAGGCGAATCGCCGCTGGCGGCCATTGACGAGTGGGTGAACTGCAAGTGCCCGGTGTGCGGGGCGGACGCGAAGCGCGAGACAAACACCATGCCCCAGTGGGCCGGTTCCTCCTGGTACTTCCTGCGCTACGTGGACAATAAAAACGACAAAGAACTTGTGTCGAAGGAGAAGGCGGACAAATATCTGCCGGTGGATATGTATATCGGCGGCGTGGAGCACGCGGTGCTGCATCTGCTGTATTCCCGCTTCTACACAAAGTTCCTGTATGATATCGGGGCGATCGATTTTGACGAGCCCTTCCACAAGCTGTTTAACCAGGGCATGATCACTGGAAAGAACGGCATCAAGATGAGCAAATCCAAGGGGAACGTGGTGTCCCCGGACGATCTGGTGCGGGACTACGGCTGCGACTCCCTGCGCATGTACGAGCTGTTCGTGGGGCCGCCGGAACTGGACGCAGAGTGGGACGAGCGCGGCATTGACGGCGTGTACCGCTTCCTGAACCGGTTCTGGAAACTGGTCATGGAGAACAAGGACAAGAATGTGCAGGAGACAAAAGAGATGGTGAAGCTGCGCAACAACATGGTGCACACCATTTCTCAGCGCCTGGAGAACTTCAGCCTGAATACGGTGATCTCCGCGTTCATGGAGTTCAACAACAAGATGATCGAGCTGGCCAAAGACCAGGGCATGGACAAGAAAACGCTGGAGACGGCCGTGATCCTGATGGCGCCCTTTGCGCCGCACATCAGCGAGGAGCTGTGGGAGCAGCTTGGACACAGCCAGTCGGTATTTTCCAATACCTGGCCGCAGGCGGATAAGGCAGCCATGGCGGAAGAAGAACTGCAGATCCCGGTACAGGTGAACGGAAAAACGCGGGCGGTGATCGAGGTGCCAGCGGACATCTCAAAGGAAGACGCCATTGCGGCGGGCAAAGCCGCGGTGGCAGGCAAGATCTCCGGCACGGTGATCAAGGAGATCTATGTGCCGAAAAAGATCATCAACCTGGTAGTGAAATAATCGCTTCGCGGGCGGAAAAGCAGGCGAAAAAACAGGCGAAAAAACATTGAGCAGGACAGATCGGGAGTGGGGAGAAACGAAAAAATTCTCCCTGACTCCCGGTTTTTGAAAGGAAAGAAACGTATGGCATTGGATGGAATTGTGATCGCGGCCATGGCGCGGGAACTGCGGGACCGCATCGTGGGCGGGAGGATCAGCAAGATCGCGCAGCCGGAACCGGACGAGCTGCTTTTGACCATAAAAAACGAGCGCGTGAATTACCGGCTGCTGATCTCGGCCGGGGCCAGCCTGCCCCTGATCTATCTCACCGAGACAAACAAGCCGGGGCCCATGACGGCGCCGAATTTTTGCATGCTGCTGCGCAAGCACATCAGCGGCGGAAAGATCATCAATGTGCGCCAGCCCGGCCTGGAGCGCATCCTGCACTTTGACATCGAACACTTGAATGAGCTGGGCGACCTTTGCCGGAAAACGCTCACGGTGGAGATCATGGGGAAACACAGCAACATTATTTTCTGCGAGGCGGAACCAGTAAAAACGGATGTGCAGCGCGGGGCAGAAAATATAGAAGATGCCGCGCAGCCTGGGAAAGAGCCCGTGCAGTCTGGGAAAGATGCCGCGCAGCCTGGGAAAGAGCCCGTGCAGTCTGGGAAAGATGCCGCGCAGCCTGGGAAAGATGCCGCGCAGCCTGGGAAAGATCCCGCGGATGCCGCTGTGAGGATCATCGACAGTATCAAACATATTTCTTCCCAGGTCAGCTCTGTGCGGGAGGTTTTGCCGGGAAGGCCGTATTTTATACCGGAGACACAGAAAAAGTGGGATCCACTCACTGTTTCTTCCGGAGAATTTCTGGATGTGATTTCCGCAAAGCCCATGCCGCTTGCGAAGGCGATCTATACTTCGTTTACCGGCATCAGTCCGCTGATCGCGGAAGAACTGTGCCACAGGGCGTCCCTGGAATCCGGGCAGAGCGCCAACAGCTTCGGGGAGAGGGAACTGACCCATTTATTCCGCCAGTTTGAGCTCCTTATGGATGGCGTCTGGCAGGGAGAATTTACACCCAATATCGTGTACCAGGGGAAAGACCCCGTGGAATTTTCCGTGCTCCCGCTCTCGGTATACCAGGACATGGAACACCGGGATTTTTCCACCGTCTCCGCGATGCTGGAAACTTATTACGCGGCCCGGAACGCGGTGACCCGCATACGCCAGCGGTCTGTGGATCTGCGGAAGATCGTGCAGACGGCGTTAGAGCGCAGCCGCAAAAAATATGATCTGCAGTGCAAACAGATAAAGGACACAGAAAAGCGCGATAAATACCGGGTGTACGGCGAACTGATCAACACGTACGGCTATCAGCTGGAACCCGGCGCGAAAAAGCTGACCGCGCTGAATTATTATACCAATGAGGAAGTCACGATCCCGCTGGACGAGACGCTCACGCCGGCGGAGAACGCCCAGAAATATTTTGACCGCTACGGGAAACAGAAGCGCACCTTCGAGGCGCTGAGCGAACTGATCCGGGAGACGCAGGAGGAGATCAGCCATCTGGATTCCATCGCCACGGCGCTGGACATTGCCCTGTCCGAGGACGACCTGGTGCAGATCCGGGAGGAGCTGGTGCAGTACGGCTATATCCGGCGCCACGCGGCGCCCGGAAAGCGCGTGAAAATTACTGCGAAGCCGTTCCACTACATTTCCTGCGACGGGTACCATATGTATGTGGGAAAAAATAATTTTCAGAATGAGGAACTGACGTTTAAATTCGCCTCCGGAAATGACTGGTGGTTCCACGCGAAAGGCGTGCCGGGCTCTCACGTGATCGTGAAAGCCAACAATGAAATGCCGCCGGACACCACGTTTGAGGAGGCGGCCCGGCTGGCGGCCTACTACTCCAAAAACCGCAGCGCGGAAAAAGTGGAGATTGATTACGTGGAGCGAAAACATGTGAAAAAGGTGAACGGGGCAAAACCGGGGTTTGTCATTTACCACACAAACTATTCCATGGTGATCGATGCGGACATCAGCGGGATACGCGCGGCGGACGGGGCGTAGCGCTTCATCGCCAAATAAAAAAACATGAAATCCATACTCTGGATTTCATGTTTCATGGAGACAACGGGATTCGAACCCGCGACCTTTGCGTTGCGAACGCAACGCTCTCCCAGCTGAGCTATGTCCCCTTACCGGACTATTATAACACAATATTTTTATTTTTCAACCAAAATTTTTGTGTCAGTCCATTTATTTTCTTTTGCCGCAAAAGATCTGTTTTTGCGGAATATTTTAGCGGTGTCCGATCTGTGCCGGGCACCCGATCCTATGTGAAAGGAACGATGAGAGAGATGAAGACCGTGATCATGGCGGGCGGCCTGGGCAGCCGCCTCGCCTCCATGACAGCAGACATGCCCAAACCAATGATCCCCATAGGAGGAAAGCCGGTTCTGGAATACGAGATCGAATCCCTGCGCGACCAGGGCTTTACAGATTTGCTGATCACCGTGTCTTACCTGGGAAATGTGATCATGGATCATTTCGGGGACGGCTCGAAGCTGGGTGTGCACATCACCTATTACAACGAGGAGACGCCGCTGGGCAACGCGGGGGCGCTTTTGAAACTGCGAAACAGTCTGACGGAGGATTTCCTGCTTTTAAACGGGGACGCCATCTTCGATGTGGATCTAAACCGCATGGTGAAATTTCATCAGGAGCGCCATGCGCTTGTCACACTGTTCACGCACCCCAACAGCCACCCTTACGACAGCGGGCTGCTGGTGGCGGACGAAAACGGCGCGGTGCTCTCCTGGCTCGCGAAGGAGGACGAGCGGCCCAAATATTATAAAAACAGGGTGAACGCCGGCATTCATATCATCAGTCCGAAGGCGCTGGACATGGCGCTTGCGAAAAATGGCGCGCCGCTCACAGCGGAGATGATCGGCACGAAAGATGCGCAGACCGGAAAAGTGATCAAAATAGATCTGGACCGGCAGATCTTAAAGCCGCTTTCGGGCACCGGGCAGATGTTCTGCTACGATTCCCCGGAATATGTAAAAGACATGGGAACGCCGGAGCGCTTTTTGGCAGTCACAGAAGATTTCCTGCAGGGGCGCGTGCAGGCGAAAAATCTGCGGAACAGCCAGCGGGCCATTTTCCTGGACCGGGACGGCACGATCAACGTGATGAAGGGGTTCCTGCGGGACATCGAGGAGTTTGAACTTTTGCCGCTTGTGGCGGAGGCGATCCGAAAGATCAACGCCTCCGGCTATCTGTGCATTGTGGCCACCAATCAGCCGGTGATCGCCCGGGGCGAGGTGACGGTGCCGCAGCTTGCGCAGATCCACAACAAGATGGAGACGCTTCTGGGCCTGGAAGGGGCCTATATAGACGGACTTTACTATTGCCCGCACCACCCGCACAAGGGCTACGCGGGGGAGGTGCCGGAGCTGAAGATCGACTGCGCGTGCCGCAAGCCGAAGCCGGGGATGCTGCTGCAGGCGGCGCAGGATTTCCACATCGATCTTGCCGAGAGCTGGATGGTGGGAGACGGGGAAAACGATATCCTGGCGGGCAAAGCGGCGGGATGCAGAACGGCGCTTGTGGGACATGGGGCGTTCGGGCAGGATCTCAGCGGAGAGAGCCTCGCGGATGTGGTTGAAAAAATACTGGGGTGACGGCATTTTTTTGTTTCCATTTTTGCGGTATTTTGCTTGCTTTATTTTAGAAAACACGGTACAATTAAAGAAAATTTGTGTGTATTCCGGCCTGCCATGTGAAGGCGGACGGGTTTGGGAAGGAGCTACGTAAATGAACTTGAATGATTTTTATGAGGAGATCGGGGGCAGCTTTCAGGAAGTTGTGGGCAGATTCGGCGGTATGGAAGCCATGGTAAAAAAATTCCTGGGCAGGTTCCGTGAGGATAAATCCTATGAAAAACTGCAGCAGGCGGTGGAGCAGATGGACGCGCAGGCCATCGACAACGCGGCGCATACGCTGAAGGGCGTGTGCAGCAATCTGGGGATCGGACGCCTTCAGAAATATGCGGAGGACATGATGCACCATGTGCGGGAGGGGAAGCCGATGGAGGAGATCCCCGCCATGATGGATAAGGTGAAGGCGGAATATGAACAGGTAATGGAAAAACTGAATGTTTTAATAGATGGTAAATAAAGGGCAGAATAAGGGGAAATATAGATGAACGAAAAACAGTGTGTTTTGATTGTGGATGACGTGGCGATGAACCGGGAGTTCCTGGGCCTGATGCTGGAAGAAAAATATGACATCCTGGAGGCGAAGGACGGCGAGGAGGCGGTTCAGATCCTGGAGCAGAAGGCGGCGGATATCGACCTTCTTCTGCTGGATGTGGTGATGCCCAACATGGACGGATTCGATGTGCTCAACGTGATGAACGAGCGCCACTGGATAGAGGATATCCCCGTCATCATGGTCTCTGCGGAAAACGGGCCGGCCTACATTGCCAAAGGGTACGACCTGGGCGTGACCGATTATATCAGCCGCCCTTACGATGGCAACATCGTCAAGCGAAGGGTGAAAAACACCATGGCGCTGTACGCGAAGCAGAAACGGCTGCAGGAGATCGTGAAGGAGGAACTGGTCGCCAAACAGAAAAACAACCGCATTATGATCGATATCCTCAGCACGGTGGTGGAGTTCCGAAACGGAGAGTCCGGGCTGCACGTGATCCGCGTGCGCACCATTGTGGAGATCCTGCTGGAGGCTTATCTGGCAATGCATCCGGAGATCCACATGGATCTGGAGGATCAGATCCTGATCACCGATGCGGCGTCCTTACATGATATCGGAAAGATCGTCATCCCGGAGGAGATTTTAAACAAGCCGGGCAGGCTGACCAAAGAAGAATTTGAGGTGATGAAGACTCACAGCGCGCGGGGGGCGGAAATGCTCAACAGCCTTCCAGTGAGTATGGAGTCCAAGCTGCTGCAGCACGCCTACGCGATCTGCCGCTGGCATCACGAGCGCTGGAACGGAGGCGGCTACCCGGACGGCCTGAAGGGAGACGAGATCCCTCTGTCCGCCCAGCTGGTGGCGCTAGCAGACGTGTACGACGCGCTTACCAGCAAGCGTGTCTACAAGCCCGCATATTCCCACGAGCGCGCCATCGAGATGATCCTGAACGGAGAGTGTGGTCAGTTCAACCCGGACATCCTGGAGTGCCTGAAACAGGAAGAAGGGAAGCTGGAGGAGAAGATCCTCCTGCGAAGCGACGAGCAGACGACCAATGTGAATATTGTCCGCCTTTCCGAGGAGCTCTTGAAGAACAAGCTGGGGCAGACGGAATAAAGAAATGGGAAATAAAAAAAGTGCCGACGGCACTTTTTTTATTTCCGGATATTGCACAAAAAAGCATTGCGTAAAATAACAGCCGCAGCGGTACAAACATAAGGCGCTGCGCTTACGGTGCAGCTTCCTCCGTCGGCTCCGGCAAATACATATGTATTTTCACGATCCGGTTATTTTCCACCACATCCGCAGCGAGACGGATGTCGCCCTTCACAGTCACAGACTCGCCGGCTTTCGGCAGGCGGTCCAGACCGGCAATGATCAGCCCGCCCAGGGAATCGTAATCCTCCGAGGAGAGGGAAAGCCCCAGGGCATCGTTCACGTCGTCCAGTTTCATGGAACCCTCGATCACATATTCCCGGTCGGAAATTTTCTGGATCAGGTTTTCTTCATCGTGGTCGTACTCATCCCGGATCTCCCCCACGATCTCCTCCAGCAGATCCTCCAGCGTGATCAGCCCGGCGGTGGCGCCGTATTCGTCCAGCACGATGGTAAAGTTGATGGCGTCCTTGCGCATCTCGTCCATCAGCTCCGAGGTGCTTTTATATTCATAGGTGAAGTACGGTTCCCGCAGCATGGCGCGCAGATTAAAGTTTGCGGCGTCCGCAAAAATAAAATCCTTGATGTTCAGGATCCCGATCACATTGTCGCTGCTGTCTTCATACACCGGGAGACGGGTAAATTTTTCTTCCTGGAAGACGCGGCGTATTTCTTCATAGGAGGCGTTTGCGTCCACGCACACCATGTCCACCCGGGGGATCATAATATCTTTTGCCTGCGTGTCGCCGAAATCGAACACATTGTAGATCATCTGCTTTTCTTCCTGCTCGATCACGCCGTCCTCGTGGCTGACGTCCACGTAGGTCCGCAGTTCATTTTCGGTCATCACATCCGTGCGGGCATTGGGATCCACGCCGAGAGCAGATAAAAACAGGTTGGCAAGCCGGTTGGTCAGGTAGATGACCGGTGTGAGCACCTTCACCAGCACATGGATCACTCCGGCGTAGACAAGCGCCAGCTTTTCAGCGTTGTGAGAGGCCAGCGTCTTTGGGGAGATCTCACCGAAGATCAGGATCAGCAGGGTAAGGACGCCGCTGCCAATGCTCACAGCCCAATTCCCGAACAGGTTCATGGTAAAGGAAGTGGTGAGGGAGGCGGCGGCAATGTTCACGATGTTATTGCCGATCAGAATGGCGCTCAGCATTTTGCCGGGATTCTTTGTAATTTTTAAGAGCGTCTCGGCCCGCCGATCCCCGGAGTCCGCCAGAACTTTGATCTTCACTTTATTTGCGGTTGTCAGCGCTGTCTCCGCAGAGGAAAAAAAGGCGGACAGCGCGATCATAATAAGAATTGCGCCCAGTTGTATGGCGTCACCTGAATCCAAAATGTCATCTCCCTCCAACATAGATGCGACTATCATATCGTATTTCCGTGTAAAAATCAAGCGCCGCGGAACAAGAAGCCGCTGTCATAACTTGTAATTTTTCCGCATATATTGAATCAGACGGAAAGGGGGAGAAAGGATGTTTACAAAAAAGGAAATTTACACGGTGATCCGCTCGCTGATCGCCGCCTACCTCATAACGGGGCTGCTGCTGTTGTTTACGGCGCTGCTGCTCTATAAATTCCAGCCGGAGCAGAGCATGGTGTCGGTGGGGATCCTGGTGATCTACGTGCTGGGCAGTTTTCTGGGCGGCTTCTTTGCCGGAAAAGGGACGGGAAGAAGGAAATTTCTGTGGGGCCTTGCCACCGGCGCGCTGTATTTTCTGCTCCTTTTAGCGGCGTCCTTTGTGTCCGGGAATGGCCTGCAGTCAGAGGCGGGGCGGATCGTCACCACCATGCTGCTCTGCCTGGGCGGAGGAATGTTGGGCGGTATGCTTGCATTTTAAAAGGACTTATGCTATGATGTGGATGTCTATATAACAATCAGGTCAATTCTGACAGATTTCCATATACGAGGATCGGATGAACGGTTACATCAGATGAATATAGCTTTCCATATATAAGGATCGGATGAACAGCCATATGAAATGGATATAGTTACAAAAGCGGATGAGCGGAAAGGATTTTTTATGACAAGACAACAGTATGAATCGCTTCCGGCAGTGCAGCTGAAGGAACTTGCGCGCGCAAGAGGGCTGCACGTCACTGCCGGTATGCGAAAGTCGGCGGTGG
>CANRKY010000036.1 GCA_947631355.1 uncultured Marvinbryantia sp. | reverse complement strand
CGTATGGGATCTCCGGGATCAGGATGATGTCCGCGCCGCCCGCGATGCCCGCGTACAGGCAGAGCTGACCCACTTTGTGCCCCATGATCTCCACGATGAACACGCGGTTGTGGGAGGAAGCTGTGGTGTGGATGCAGTCGATAGCGTCTGTGGCGATGTTTACTGCACTGTAGAAGCCGAAGGTCATATCCGTTCCGAAAATATCGTTGTCAATGGTCTTTGGCATGTGGATGATGTTAAGACCTTCCTCGCGCAGGAGGTTCGCAGTCTTCTGCGTGCCGTTGCCGCCCAGGATCACCAGGCAGTCCAGGCGCAGCTTGTAGTAGTTCTGCTTCATAGCCTCCACTTTGTCCAGCCCTTTTTCATCCGGAACACGCATCATTTTGAACGGCTGTCTGGAAGACCCGATGATCGTTCCGCCCTTTGTCAGGATGCCGGAAAAATCCTTCGGGGTCAGCAGGCGGTAATCGCCGTAGATCAGGCCGGTGTAGCCGTTGATAAAACCGTACACCTCCAGTTCCTCCACATTCGCGGACAAGCCTTTCACGATCCCGCGCATGGTGGCGTTCAGTGCCTGACAGTCACCGCCGCTTGTCAATAAACCAACTCTCAGCATTTCTCATACCCTCTTTCCCTTTTTTATTACATTAAAATATAAATTATTATACTATATTTTTTTTTAGACCACAACGGATTTTCAAATTTTCTTTGACAGCGCTGCGGAAATTTGTTATAATCAGCGTGCGATTGTGGAGAGTTGTCCGAGTGGTTTAAGGTGCGGCTCTCGAAAAGCCGTGTGGCTAATACCCACCGAGGGTTCGAATCCCTTGCTCTCCGCTATGAAAAGAGACAGTACGAAGCTGTCTCTTTTTTGTGTGCCTGCAAGTTCACTTCACATAGTTTTTATTCTGCAAGGATCTCTCGCAGTGTCTCGCGGTCATCCCCCGCAAAGATGAAGTAGCCGCTGCGCTGGCTGCTGTCTGTGACCGGCCGGTCTTCCTGCGCGTCCGGGCTTGTGTAGATCAGCCGGATCCGCTCGTTGCCCCGCACCTTTTTCAGAAGTTCCCGGTCTTTTTCCCCCAGCACAAACTTGATCGCCGCAGCGCCATAGTGCGCCTCCCGTTCCAGCGAGGGCGTCTCGCCCAGCGCAACGCGTATCACGTTTTTCACATAGTCAATGCCAGTGGACAGATGCACCAGGTCGGAGCCGATGCAGTCGCCGCCCATGCGGGAGCCGATCTCTATGATGTGCAGTTTCCCGGCTTTGTCCAGTTTGAACTCCGCGTGGGAAGCGCCATCGCGCACTCCCAGCACATCCAGCGCCCGGCCGAGCTCCCGGTGGATATATTCCTCGTCTTCCGGACAGCCCGGTTCCAGATGACCAGTCTCCACAAATTCCGGGCTCCCCGTGGTGAATTTTTCCGTGACCGCCAGAAAATGGTGCGTGCCCTGCCAGGACAGTCCCTCGCAGCTGTACTCTTTTCCCTCTATCCATTCTTCCACGATCACTCTTTTTTCAAAGGACTGCGCATACGCGTCCTCTATGGCCGCGCGCAGTTCCCGCGCGTTTTCCACCCGGCGCACGCCCCGGCTGCCGGAGCGGTCTGTGGGCTTTACCACCGCCGGGTAGCTGCCGGTGTATACAAAGTCCGCTGCCTGTTCTTCGGACAGCACCCAGAAGCGCGGGCAGGCCACATTGCCCGCCTGCAGCGCCTTTCGCATATCTCCTTTGTTGGTGGTCAGCCGCACGCACTCCTCGCTGCTCCCGTACAGCCCCAGCTTTTGCACCAGGTACGCCACCGTGATATTTGCCAGCTCCGAGCCGATGGTCACCGCCCCGTCCGGCTGGATGCCGCGGCATATTTCCAGTATCTTTTCCTTTTCCGCGATGCTTACCGGGTAAAAAAAGTCTGCCGCCTCTTTTGCCTCCGCGCCTTCCTCCCACGCAAACACGTGGGTTTCCAGCCCCATTTCATTCGCTTTTTCCACCAGCGCTTTCTGAAAACATCCCGCGCCGATGATCACCAATTTCTTCATATATCTTCTATCTTCCTTCACGCCTCAGCCTTTCCGTCCCGCTGTCCAAACGGCCTTCCTTTTGCCTCGGCTATTTCATTTTCACTGCCCCAAACAGGTTTCCATTTTTTTAGCAGATCTCCGCTCCGGATGGCATATCGCGCTCCGGCGCCACTAAAGACAGCTTGCCGCTGGCGTCTTCCGCGCAGAGCAGCATTCCCTCCGACAGCACGCCCGCCAGTTTTGCCGGTTTCAGGTTCACCAGTACCATCACCTTTTTGCCCACCATTTCTTCCGGGCTGTAGTCTGATTTAATGCCAGACACGATCTGCTTCACCTGGCTGCCGATCTTCACCTGGCTGCACAGCAGCTTGCGCGATTTCGGCACCGCCTCGCAGGCGATGATCTCGCCCACCTGGAACTGCATTTTCTCAAAGTCCGCAAAGGTAATCTCCTCTTTCGGCTCGATGTCGATCGCCGCATCCTCCGCTTTGGTCTCCGCTGCCTCTTTCGTCTCGGAACCCGCGCTGTCCGCAGTTTCCTCCGCCACCGGCGGGTGCAGCTCCTCCACCTTCTTCATCACCTCGTTGATGTCCAGACGGGCAAACAGGATCTCCGGCTTCTCCGTCACTTTAGTGCCGGACGGATAAAGGCCATACTGGCTCATCTCATCGATGCTCCGCTTCGGCGCGTTCAGCTGTGTCCGTATTTTTTCCGCCGTATCCGGCATGAAGGCTTCCAGAAGATCCGCGCTGATGGAAATGCACTCCACCAGATTGTAGAGCACTGTGGCCAGGCGATCCTGCTTTGCCTCATCCTTTGCCAGCGCCCAGGGCATGGTCTCGTCAATATACTTGTTGCAGCGCTTCACCAGGGCAAAGATCTCTGTGATGGCGTCCGCCACGCGCAGATTTTCCATCTTCTCCACCACTTTTTTCGGCGTTTCCAGAGCCACCGTTTTCAGCTCCTCGTCCACATGTTCCGCCGCACCCCTGTCTTCCACCACGCCGCCAAAATATTTGTTGGACATGGAGATGGTGCGGTTCACCAGATTCCCCAGGGTGTTTGCCAGGTCGGAATTGATGCGCTCCACCAAAAGTTCCCAGGTGATCACGCCGTCATTGTCAAACGGCATCTCATGCAGCACAAAATAGCGCACCGCGTCCACGCCGAAGAAATCCACCAGCTCGTCCGCGTAGAGCACATTCCCCTTGGATTTGCTCATCTTGCCATCGCCCTGCAGAAGCCACGGGTGCCCGAACACCTGCTTCGGCAGCGGCAGATCCAGCGCCATCAGGAAGATGGGCCAGTAAATAGTGTGGAACCGGATGATGTCCTTTCCGATCAGGTGCAGATCCGCGGGCCAGTCTTTTTTAAACTGCTCGCTGCTCTCGCCATCGCAGTCGTAGCCGATGCCCGTGATATAGTTGGAGAGAGCGTCCAGCCACACATATACCACATGTTTGGGATCAAAGTCCACCGGGATGCCCCACTTGAAAGAGGTTCTGGACACGCACAGATCCTGCAGCCCCGGCAGCAGGAAATTGTTCATCATCTCATTTTTGCGGGACACCGGCTGGATAAACTCCGGATGGTCGTTGATGTGCTTGATCAGGCGATCCGCATATTTGCTCATCCGGAAAAAATAGGCCTCCTCTTTCGCCGGTTTCACCTCGCGCCCGCAGTCCGGGCATTTGCCGTCCACCAGCTGAGACTCCGTCCAGAAAGATTCGCAGGGCGTACAGTACAGCCCCTCATAGGATCCCTTGTAGATATCCCCCTGGTCGTACAGTTTCCGGAAAATTTTCTGTATCTGCCTCTCGTGATTCGCGTCGGTGGTGCGGATAAATTTATCATAGGACGAATTTACCAGATCCCAGATGCGCTTCACCTCCGCAGATACCTTGTCCACATACTCCTTCGGCGTCACGCCGGCCTCCATGGCCTTCAGCTCGATCTTCTGCCCGTGCTCGTCCGTGCCGGTCTGAAAAAACACGTCATAGCCCTGCGCCCTTTTAAAGCGCGCCACTGCGTCCGCCAGAATGATCTCATACGTGTTGCCGATGTGCGGCTTGCCCGACGTATAGGCGATGGCGGTTGTCATGTAAAACTTCTTTTTTTCCATTGTTAGCCTCCTTTTGGTAAAAAAAATCTGCCTTCCCAACTGAATTTGAGAAGACAGGCACAAACCCGTGTTACCACTTCACTTCATCCGCACCTCGCGATGCGAACCTCATCGGGTGCTTTCACACCCTGCCGCTGTAACAGGCGGTTCCTGTTGCAGCCTTGCCGCGCCGCATCTGTGGTTTCCTGCTGCAATCGTTTTTCTTTTGCAGCCCACATATCCTGCCCGGTTCGGTGCACCGCTCGGAAGCCATTTTCCATTCACCCCTGCACATCCCTCTCAGCGTACGGGAACTCTCTGTAATGCAGACTGCAAATGTACTTTCTTCGTCACTGCGTTTTTATTCTTCGGTTACAATCTAACATAAAATGGGAGGGCGCGTCAAGGGGGGGAATGTCTCGTTGCATAGCAAAATAGCCATTTCCTATTTTTCGTTTCTATGTTATACTAAATAATCAATTATCGGAAATAAGAATCGTCAATCCTATTGTTTTTGTATATGAATTGGAGGGATGAATATGAAAACAGATGCCATTGTAAAG
This sequence comes from uncultured Marvinbryantia sp., assembly GCA_947631355.1. Classification (GTDB taxonomy): domain Bacteria; phylum Bacillota; class Clostridia; order Lachnospirales; family Lachnospiraceae; genus Marvinbryantia. The sequence continues at coordinate 11,831 of CANRKY010000036.1, read as the reverse complement.
CAAGAAGGTATGAACGCTCTAATAGCGAAACTGGGTTATGTCGATGCCGAAAGATTCATTGTGCTGCTGTCCCGCGAACCGTTCGACTATACCAAATGGCGTGAACAAAATCTTGATGATGCCGAAAGTGTCCGAGAGCTGAGTCAAAAGGCCATGGCCTACTCGAAAAATTTATAAAATAATCTGCCGGTCACTCCAGTTCTGGAATGACCGGCATTTTTAGAGGAACATTTCACAGCAATCTTTGTTATTTCTATTCTACATCCGCCAGCGCGGCCGCATCTTCCTCGCCCGTGCGGATCTTCACTACCTTATCCACACTGTACACGAAGATCTTGCCATCCCCGATATGTCCAGTATAGAGGGCTTTCTTTGCCGCCTCGATCACGGCCTCCACCGGGATCTCGCTGACTACGATCTCCAGCTTCACCTTCGGCAGCAGGGTTGCGTCCACTTCTACGCCGCGGTATTTCTCGCCAGCGCCCTTCTGCACGCCGCAGCCCATCACCTGTGTGACGGTCATGCCGGTCACACCCAGGTCGTTCATGGCTTTCTTTACCTTCTCGTATCTGGAGAGTTTTGCGATGATCGACACTTTGTAAATGCCGGTGTCCACCGCCGGGTTGTGCGTGCGCACCACTTTCACAGCCGCGTTCTTCTGTGCCGTGGAAGCGGTATCGTAATCCGAAGACCCAAGGTTCGTGTTTTCGTTTACTTCCATGGTCATGGTGTTGGAAATATCCATAATGCTGAAGCCCGCATATGCGCTTGTCAGGCCGTGCTCGCAGGAATCCAGACCCACGATTTCTTCTTCCTCTGTCACGCGCAGGCCCACCAGAGCCTTGATCACATAGAAGGTGATGGTGATGGTCACCAGTGTCCACGCCGCTACCGCCGCAAAGCCGAGGAGCTGTTTGCCCAGCAGTGTGAAGCCGCCGCCATAGAACAGGCCCACAAGGGTATCGTTGCCCGGAGCGGAAGTGGTGGCGAACAGGCCCACCGCGATGGTGCCCCAGATACCGTTTAAGCAGTGCACGGCCACAGCGCCCACCGGGTCGTCCACGCGCAGCACGTTATCCAGGAACCACACGCCGAACACCACCAGAAGCCCGGCCACGGCACCGATCACAATGGCGCCGAAGGCATCGGTCACATCGCAGGGAGCCGTGATAGCCACAAGCCCTGCCAGCGATGCGTTCAGACACATAGACACATCTGGCTTGCCGTATTTCAGCCAGGTGAAGATCATACATACCACAGTGGCCACAGAGGGCGCGATGGTGGTTGTAAGGAAGATGGAACCCAGCTGATCCACGCTGGTGGCCGCCGCGCCGTTAAATCCGTACCAGCCCAGCCACAGGATGAACACGCCCAGGCAGCCCAGGGGCAGGTTGTGTCCCGGAAACGCATTGACTTTTGTGATCTTTCCATTCTTGTCTTTTGTGAACTTCCCGATACGCGGCCCCAGGATCTTTGCGCCCATCAGCGCGCTGATGCCGCCCACCATGTGGATCGCGCAGGAGCCTGCGAAATCGTGGAATCCCATCTGTGCCAGCCAGCCGCCGCCCCAGATCCAGTGTGCCTCCACCGGATAGATCAGCGCGGAGATCACGCCGGAATAAATACAATAGGAAAGGAACTTTGTCCGCTCCGCCATGGCCCCGGAAACGATGGTCGCCGTGGTGGCGCAGAACACCAGGTTGAACACGAAGTTCGACCAGTCAAAATCGCCGTAGGCCGTGAAAATATCAAACCCCGGCTTGCCGATAAATCCGGCCAGGTCTTCTCCCAGAAGAAGGCCAAAACCGATCAGGATAAACATTACGGTACCGATGCAGAAATCCATCAGGTTCTTCATCAGGATGTTACCGGTGTTTTTCGCCCGTGTGAAACCAGCCTCCACCATGGCGAATCCGGCCTGCATCCAGAATACCAGCGCCGCGCCGATCAAAAACCAGACCGCGAACACTTCTGTGTTTACCGCACTCAAAATTTCTTCTGTCATAATCTCTCCTCCTCTTTTTACCTTTTGCCCCGCCATCGCTTTCCCAGCAGCGCTTTGCCCCGCTGTATGTTTCCCCAGCAATGCTTTTGCTCCGCTGTATGTTTCCCCAGCAATGCTTTTGCTCCGCTGTATGTTTCCCCAGCAATGCTTTTGCCCCGCTGTATGTTTCCCCAGCAATGCTTTTGCTCCGCTGTTCCTGCTCCGGCAGTGCAGAAATGGCTTTGCTTGCCATGAAAAAAGGGAGAAAACGGCTGCTCCTCATCAGCCATTATCTCCCTTGATAATAAAAACGGCGTCTCTGATCTTCTCAGAAACGCCTTTGTTCTTACGCACTCCATTATAATCCATTCTCCCGAATTGTCAAACCTTTTTTATCAATTTTATAGATTTTGGCAAAATGGAGAATTTATAAAACAGATCAAAAATGAAATCGGCAATTTTTACAATATACCCGTTCTGCTTCAAAATACATCCCTGCTCCGCTTCGAATAGATCCCGGTTCTGCTTTTCCACGCACGTCCTGCTACACTTCAAACAGCAGGTCGCCGTAGGACGGCATGGGCCATTCTTCCTTGTCCACGATCATTTCCAGGTGATCCACCGGGACGCGCAGCTCGCTCATGGCCTCCGACACTACATCGTGGTAGAACACGGCCTGCTCCCGGCCGGCCTCCATGTGCGCGGCCTGCTCTGCCACCTCCTCCAGCTTTGTGAGGGAAGTCTTCGCCGCGGCCAGCAGCTTGCTGGACTGGCGCAGCATCTCCAGAGGCACATGCACCTCCACCCCCGCTTCCTTCATGGTGTTGACCGTATCCGACAGGTTCCGGTTAAAGCGCAGCACCGCCGGGATGATGTGTTTGCTGGCGATGTCGATCATCGCCTTCGCCTCGATGTTCAGGGCTTTGGAGTAATTCTCATACTGAATCTCCGCGCGGGAGCGCAGCTCCGCCTCGCTGAATACGCCGAACTTCCCAAAGAGGGCGATGGCTTTGTCCGTGAGCAGCGCCGGGATGGCGTCCACCATGGAACGGATGTTGGGCAGGCCGCGCCTTTGGGCCTCCTCCACCCACTCCTGGGAATAGCCGTTTCCGTTGAACACAATGCGCTGGTGCTCGCTGGCGTACTGTTTGATGAGATCGTGCAGCGCCATGGATCTGTCCTCCGCCGCCTCCAGCACATCGCAGGCATCGGAAAACGCCTCCGCTACAATGGTGTTGATCACCACGTTGCACTCCGCCACCGAATCCCTGGAGCCCACCATGCGGAACTCAAACTTGTTTCCAGTGAAGGCGAAGGGGGATGTGCGGTTGCGATCCGTGGCGTCCTTTGCGAAATCCGGCAGCGTCTTCACGCCGGTGTGCAAGGTGCCGCCCTTGATGCTGTGGGTGGCCTCTCCGGTGCTGATCAGCTGCGTCAGCACATCCTGCAGCTGTTCTCCCAGAAATACAGAGATAATGGCAGGGGGCGCCTCGTTCGCGCCCAGGCGGTGGTCATTTCCCACGTCCGCCGCCGATTCCCGCAGCAGATCCGCGTGGCGGTCCACCGCCCGCAAGATGCAGGTGAGGATCAGCAGGAACTGGATGTTCTCGTGAGGGGTCTTCCCCGGATCCAGCAGGTTGATGCCGTCGTCCGTGGTCAGCGACCAGTTGTTGTGCTTGCCGGATCCGTTCACGCCGGCAAAGGGTTTTTCGTGGAGCAGGCACTGCAGGCCGTGCTCCTCCGCCACCCGTTTTAAAGTCTCCATAATGATCTGGTTGTGATCCGCGGCCAGGTTGCACTCCGCGTAAATGGGCGCCAGCTCGTGCTGCGCCGGGGCCACCTCGTTGTGCTGCGTTTTGGCGGACACCCCCAGCTTCCACAGTTCTTCATTTACATCGTGCATAAAGGCGGCGATGCGGGGACGGATAACGCCGAAATAGTGGTCGTCCAGCTCCTGCCCTTTGGGAGGCATGGCCCCGAACAAAGTGCGCCCCGTAAAGATCAGATCTTTTCTTTTTAAATACTTCTCCCGGTCTACAATAAAATACTCCTGCTCCACCCCCACAGACGGTTTCACCTTGCGGGATGTGGTATTCCCCAGCAGGCGCAGCAGCCGCAGAGTCTGGGTCTGGATGGCCTCCATGGAGCGCAGCAGCGGCGTCTTCTGATCCAGCGCCTCGCCGGTGTAGGAACAGAAAGCCGTGGGAATACACAGGATCGCCCCCGCCTCATCCTGGCGCACGAACGCCGGGGAGGTGCAGTCCCAGGTGGTATATCCCCGCGCCTCAAAGGTGGCCCGCAATCCCCCCGACGGGAAGGACGAGGCGTCCGGCTCGCCCTTGATCAGCTCTTTCCCGGAAAATTCCATCTGCACGGATCCGTCTGAAAGCGGGGCCGTGATAAACGCATCGTGCTTTTCCGCCGTAAAGCCCGTGAGCGGCTGGAACCAGTGGGTGTAGTGGGTGGCTCCCTTTTCGATGGCCCACTCCATCATGGCACCCGCCACCACCTCCGCGATCATAGGATCCAGTTCCTTTCCATCGTCAATGGTCTTGTGCAGTTCCCGGTACACTTTTTTCGGCAGCTTCTCCTGCATCACCTTGTCGTTAAAAACATTTTCGCCGAACAGCTCGGCAGCACTCACATATTCGTTCATATATCCTCCCTGAAAACCGTTTTCCATTCATAACTATGGTACATCATAGCTTATTTCCGCGGGAATTGCAAGCCAGCTGTCAAGATATCTTCCATGCGCCCCACGCCCCTTCTGCATCTGCCTTCCGTGTCGTCTGCGCCATAGCCATGCTTTCTGCGTCAAAAACTTGTCGCAAACGTCAATAGGGGTTGTCTTAAAGGATAAAGTATGTTAAAAATACAATGTAATTTAGACTGGGTTATAGAAGAAATCGCACCAAACATTTTGACAACCCTGTATGTTGTCCGGGGAGGCTGTTTTATGTCAAAACGTAAAAATATCGGAATTATCCTAATCTTTATCTGCAGTTGTCTGCTGATCATCTCACTGTTTACTCTGTTCACCAAAAACACCACAGTGATAAACTCTTATGTACCGGAAGATAAGATTCTTTTCACGCCGGATGACGGCGGGGAGCCCTATGAGATCTCGGTCGCCGATGCCCCTGAACCGCGGTTCGACGGCGTGTATACTTCCTATTACACGATCCCCGCTTCCGATGGCACGGCCATCTCCTCCCTCTCCTTTTTATTCGGGATCGGCGAGGTGGAGATCGCCGTGGACGGAAATGTGCTGTACACGGGCCAGAGTACCGGCTCCAGCCCCATATCGCTCTCCTCCACGCCCGACTTTTTCTTCACGGCCGACAACACATCGGGCGCCCTCCTGACTGTGACTGTGCGCTACACCGATGAAACGTTCCTTGTCCTGCCAGGCGTCCTTACCAAGCAAGACCTGGGAGCGGAAGCACGGCTGAACGCGGCCATCACCAATATGTCCGCCATCCCCGCCGGGATCATGGGATTCAGCTTCCTGATCATCATCACCCTGTTTTTGATAGGCGTGGCGCTGGTTCCCACCCCGGACTACAGCCTGCCGTTCCTGGCGCTTGGCACTCTGTGCCTGTGCGTCCACGGCCTGCTCGTCACCGGCGCGGTAGATGTTCCGGATTCCTTCTGGGATTTCCGGCAGTACGTCCTGCCCTCCCTGGCCATACTATTGATCTTGATCTACATTCTGTGGAACCGCAAGAAAAAGATCCTGAAATACTTTCTGATCTTTTCCGGCGTGGTGATCGTTCTCATCCTGCTGGCCTACTTTTTGAGAACCCAGCTGGATCACGTGCCCATCCCCATGATGGAACTGTCCACGCTGATCGACCTGGTCACACGAAACAATCTCACCGCGGTGCTCCTGGTGGCGACCAACTACCTGGTGATGATCTGCGTGGTCGCCTCGCTGGTGTACCACGTCCGCAGTCTGGTGGATATGGCCGCTGAAAAAGCCACCTTGGAAGGCAGTGCGCGCGCGGTGACCGCGGGCTACGAGCGCATGGTGGAGAGCATGAAGACGGTGACGGCGGCGCGGCACGAGTGGAAGCACGACCTGCTGACCCTGTCGCTTTTGTACGATCAGGGGAAGACCGAGGAGATCGGCGCCTACCTGCAGGAAAAGAACGACTTCATCCGGAAAAACGAACTGGAAAGCCTGACGGGCTGCTTCGCCCTGGATGTGATCATCAACCATGTGTCGGCCAGAGCCAAAAACGAGGGCGTGGAGCTGAAGACCTACATCCACGTGCCGTCGGATCTGAACATCAAAGAGGAAGATCTGTGCCAGCTTCTGCTGAATATGTTTGATAACGCCTTTAACGCCTGCGCCAAAGTGCAGGGGAAAAAATATATCGACTTTACGGCAGAGCTGAAAGGCAATTTCCTGGCCGTCCGCTGCACCAACAGCGCCCCGCCTGTGGACAAAGAGACCAAAGCTTCCGCCGCGGGCTCCGATATGCAGCACGGCTATGGGATTAAAAATATGAAGAAGATCTGCCAGAGCTACGGCTCCGACCTGGTCTTCGACACCGATACCCCAGACACCTTTACGGTAAAAACCGTTTTACAGCTAAACAGAAATGAGGAATGAACGATGCCTGTCTACCAGATTGCCGTGTGCGATGACAATGCCAGCTTTGCCCAGTCTATGGCGGCCCAATGTGAAAAGATCATGGAGCGGCTGAATATGCCCGCGTCCATCCGGCTGTTTTACAGCTTTGAGGACGTGCTGCGCGACTATGCCAAGGGCGGGCAGATCGACCTGCTGTTCTTGGACATTATTCTAGGGCAGAAAAACGGCATCGACCTGGCGCAGCGCCTGAAAGATCGCGGCTTCAGCAGCCCGGTGGTGCTGATGACTATCGACCGAGGCTATCTGCTGGACGGATACACGGTGCAGCCCCTGTATTTTCTCGTCAAGCCCATCGACCCCGAGCAGCTGGAAAAGGCCATCAAGCTGAGCCTGCGCCGCCAGGCGGAGATGAAGACGATTATCTTAAAGTGCGACCGGCGCTACGTGCAGGTGCCCGTTGAGAGCATCCAGTATATCGAGGTGCTGAACCACGACCTGACGGTGCACACCCGCACCCAGGACTATTCTGTGCGGATGACTTTCTCGCAGATCCTGGAGGAGCTACCCTCCTCCCGGTTTGTGCGCTGCCACAACTCCTACGCCGTGAACCTGGCCCGTGTGCTTCGGTTTTCGCGGGCGGAGGGCGTGACGCTGGACTGCCGCGTCACCCTGCCCCTGGGCCGAAAGTACTTTGACGAGTTCCGGCGCAGCTTCGTGGAATTTATCGATATCTGTTAAAAAAAAGATGCAGCCACAGCCTGGCTGCATTTTTTTGCATTTTTATTTGCACTGGTATTTGCATTTGTATCGATGATCTGCGACCGCATGTGCATTGGGATCTTGCTGTGTTTTCGCCTGTCCCGCGGCCGGTCGGATCAGCTGACCGGCGCTTCCAGGCTCACGGCCCCCGCGGAATAATAGGTGTCCGGCTGGTAGGCCATCAGCTTCAGCGTTACGGTGTCGCCAACGGCAGGCTGCGGGGAAAGAGCCACGGACTGCACATACTCCCCAGGGCGGATCAGCCCTGTCTCCCCCAGCATATTGCCATCGGCGTCCAATACGCGCAGTTTCATCCATACGCCGCTGTCCTGCGGATCGGTCAGCCAGATATCTGCGGTCCCGTCCTTCGGCGCGAACACGCCGCAGATGGAGAACCGGTACGCCTGGGCGTCCAGTTCCTGCCAGGCCAGATCCGCCGGGACATCGGGTGTTCCCGCAACTGCCGCATCGTCAAAGGGCGGCGGCACAAAGTCCGGCTCCCTGTGGATGCGAAGCGCCAGGAACATGATGATCAGGCTAGCCGCGCACAGCACGCAGGACACAAAAAGCAGACGCCTGCCCGCCGTCAGACGCCTTTTTTCTTTTTGGTTGTCCTTCGCATTTCTGTTCATCGGCTACCTTCTTTGCAAAAGCCGGTAAGAGGCAGGCGCTGCGCGCCCGCCCTCACCGGCGGATTTTCTGCCGGTTGATCCGGAGAATGTTGTGGTGGGGTTACTATGCCGCGTTTACAGTTAGTGTAACATTACCAATCACCGTACCCGCCTCAATTTCCTTGTCCGGTGTTCCCGAAATTGTAAGGGTAAAAGTAGTCTTTGTCGCCTCACCTGCTTCCAAAGGATTTTCCTCGTTCACAGCAGATGCCAGTGTTTTTTCCCCAGTTTCAGCGCCTTCACAGCTAATTTTACCATCTACGCCACTTACCTTCGAAGCATCCTCGTACACACACTTAAGCGCAACGTCCGCATCCGATTTGTTTGTGACTTCGATGTCCGCTGTGGTAGCTCCTTTCCAACCGGCATCTTCAGGTGCTTCATACTGCAGAGTTTCAGTGTTCCACTTACCTGCATTACCAAAGCTGTACTCAAATGCCATTTCTGGAATTTTAACGGTCACAAGATACGTTTTTTCTGTAGGCAATACCAGTTTCGTAACTTCCGCCGTAACTGAACCGTTAGCACTACCGGTAACCTTATCAACGTTTTGTTCTTCCGCCGCAACAGATGCAACGGTGCCCAGACTCATGACAGCAGCTAACGCCAGTGCCAAAACTCTTTTCTTCATGTTACATCGCTTCCTTTCTTTTTTGTTTCCTTTGCAGTTGCTTTTTATTTACAGCCCCGGCGGGGGCGATAAATAACAAGTTATTCCGTCACCGTCACCGAGACGGGAATCTCGGTATTCAATGCGGATTTCTCGCTGTTTTCCCGGTCGTAGAACGAGAGCACATACTTACCGTCGTAACCTCCCGGCTCCAGCTGTTCGGCCACGCCGTCCAGCAGGTTCAGCTGCGTCACCTGATTTCCCGGCTCCAGCCGCCCGGACTGGGCGATCACCCGATCCTGTATCACGATCTGCAGCAGGATGTCCATGGTGGACTCTCCCGGATTGCCGTACAGGAAGGTGGCCGTCTCCTCAGACAGATCCACCGACACGCCGTTCTGATACATCAGGGTAACGGCGCCGCCCCCGGCCGGGGCGTCCAGCTTCTCCGTGCTGTCGTTCTCTATGGGTTCTGCATTTTCCTCCAGCTCCTGGGGCGCGTAGTCCGGGGCGATCACATCGGGGGTCTGTGTGCGGAAGAATACCGCCCACACCGCCACGCCCACAGCCGCCAGCGTCACCACCAGCAGCAGCGCCACCACGATCCAGATTCCTTTTTTCTTTTTCTGTTCTTCTTTCTGTTCCATTGCTCTCCTTCACTGTCTCTGTCCTGTTTTTTTTGTGTATTGTCTATTATTTTATGTGCTTTATGTGCGTCCCAGCGGTTATTGCTTTTTCGCCCAGTGGTTATTGCCTTTTCGTCCGGCGGTTATTGCTTTTTGCTCGCCGGTTATTTTCTTTTCGACCGGCGGTTATTGCTTTTTCGACCGGTGGTTCCCACCTCTCGCTTTCTACTGACCCTCCAGCGCAGTCCAGGTAATATCCACGTGGCCCACCGTGCCGTTCCAGCCCTGGGGCAGGCTGCCGCTCAAGGTCAGATAAATATTGGCCGTCTGCCCGGCGCCCAGATCGAAGGCTGTGGCAGGGGCTGCCCCTGCGCTATGGCCCGGAACCGTCAGCGTGGCTGCCGCACTGTTGTTGTCCGACCGGTATGCGCAGGCTATGTGCACCGGCGCGCTCCCTTTGTTGGTCACAACAGCGAACAGGCCGTTCCCCGCCGCGCTCCACGCGGGCACGTACCGGCAGTCCTGTGTGTTCCAGTGATAGCTGAGGGTGTAGGTGGGGCAGAGCCACTGTACATCCACCTCCGGGGCTTCCGCCCCGGCGATGGTTTTCACCTCGTCCTTCTGCGCGGCCTTTGTCTTCGCCACTCTCTGCTGTGCAATTTTTTTCGCTTTTTCTGTCTGCGCGGTCTCTTTTTCGCCCGCCTCTGTCTGCGCCGCGGTGTTCTGCACTGATTCCGTCTCCGGGGTTTCGGATGTATTCTGGTTCGTCTGTGGATCTTCTGTTCCGGTGATTTCTTTCTGGGTATTTTCCGCCGTTTCCTGCAGCTTGGTTTTCTCTGCCGCTGCTTCATTTGTATTCAGCAACGCCTGCGCAGGTTCGCTTCCCGGGGCTTCGGATGTATTCTGGTGCGCCTGCGGATCTTCTGTTCCGCCGGTCTCTGTCTGGGTATTTTCCGCCGTTTCTTGCAGCTTGGTTTTCTCTGCCGCCGCTTCGGCTGTATTTTGCTGCGCCTGTTGGTTCGCTGTCCCGCTGGTCTCTGTCTGGTTTATTTCCGCCGCTTTCTGGGGCACGGCTTTCTCTGCCGCTTCGGTTGGATTCTGCTGCGCGGGTTCGGTTCCCGGAGTTTCGGCTATATTTTGCTGCGTCTGCGCGGGTTCCGCCGCGTTCTGCTGCACCGTCTGCTCTGTCTGTGCAGTGCTCCGCGGGGATTCGGCTGTATTTTCAGACGTATTCTGCTGTGTATCCCCTGCCGTCTCCTGTGGAGGCGTCTCCGCTTTGGTTTCCGCCTGTTTTGTCTCTTGCTGCGATAGTTCCGTCTGCGGCTCCGCCACGCCAGTGGCTTCCGGGCCTGCCTGTGCAGGTTCGGCTGTATTCTTCTGTATCTGTGTCATGTCTGCGGGCGTTTCCTCTGCCGTCTGCATCTGCGCTGCCTCCGGCTGCTGCGCCGCGGCCATTGCCTGGGGCAGCCCTGTCGGCTCTGTGGCTCGGCACAGTGCGGACATCAGGTATACACACACAAGCGCAGCCGCTATCCACGGCTTTCGCCTGTTTCTATATCTATCCATGCAAATTCCACCTCTTTTTTCTGATGGCTAAGTGCATTTTTGCTAAATTTTGCTACTTTTATTATAACAAAACATGTGTATTGTGTGCTGTGTAGTCTGCGTCAAATATTCGCCCTTTTCTGCGTATTGGCGCACAAAAAAAGAACCTGTCTCCTTTTTTCAGAAACTGGTTCTTTTTTTCACTTTTTTAAACCCTATAGGATTCGGGATTTCTCTCCGGCTGTCATGCCGCTCCCACACTCCCGGACAGCCATTCCTCCACAAGTTGCGTGCTCACATTCACAGTCTCCGCAATCTCTGATACGGACGACCCGCGTTTAGACAGAGATAGAGACACCTCTTGCGCTTTTTTCAATTCACCTATGGCAATGCCACGTTCCTCTCCGCGCTCCTCTCCTAGAGCAATTCCGATTTCTCTGCCACGCTCCTCTCCGCGCTCCTCTCCTAAAGCAATACCGATTTCTTTGCCACGCTCCTCTCCCAGAGCGATCCCGATTTCCTTGCCACGACTTTCTCCGATCATCAAGCCCTCCTGATAAATTCTCTCCATTTCTTTACACATTTTTTGCACTCCTTTCGTTGTTTCTTTCAATTCTCGCACACGCTCTGCCAATACCTTACTGTACATCTCCCCCGCGCTCTTGCAGTGGAAGTCGTGCATCAGACGGCCCAGGTCTGTATCGTCCTGACAGTCTGCGTTTACGTATATGGTGTGGGATTTGTCTCCAAAATCTTTTCCGTTTTCTATGATCTGCTTTTTGATGTGATAAATCGGGAGACTGCCTCCCAGCACATCATCCCGGGTTATGAAGATCACAAAGCTCTCCGGCAGCTCATCGAAATTCTCGCCTGGATTCAGCGTATTCGCGTCCAGCAGTCCGCTGTAGTAGCGGGCACGTTTCGGAGAAGCCCCTTCTGTCTCCTGCTGGATCTCCACATCAAACAGTCTGCCGTCTGTGCTGCGCACCACGCAGTCCATGGTGGCGGAACGCCCCTGCAGGTTCTTGAAATCTTT
>CANRKY010000035.1 GCA_947631355.1 uncultured Marvinbryantia sp. | reverse complement strand
CGAGGGCTTCGGGAAGAACACCCCGGTGGACGTGGTCATCCGCCCGGAGGATGTGGATCTGGTGAAGCCGGAGGACGGCATTATCCGCGGCGTTGTCACCCATATGATCTTCAAGGGCGTGCACTATGAAATGGAAGTGATGGCAAATAATTTTGAGTGGCTGGTGCACAGCACCGATATGTTCCCGGTGGGCACCGAGGTGGGCATACGCGTGGTGCCGTTCGACATCCAGATCATGAACAAGCCTTTATCCCAGGACGAGGAGGCGGTAAATCTTGAACCGTAGACAGCTTTTGACCGGCCCCTATCTGTTCTGGTCGGTTTCGTTTATCCTCATCCCCCTGGTTCTGATCGTTTACTACGGGCTCACCAGCGCGGAGGGCGGATTCACCCTGGAAAATCTCGCAAAGATCACCACGCCGGAGAACCTGAAGGCCCTGGGCCTCTCGCTTTTGCTGGCGTTTATCTGCACGGTCATCTGCCTGCTGCTGGCCTATCCGCTGGCCATGATCCTGAGTTCCTCCGGCGTCAGCCGATCCAGCTTTATCGTGCTGATCTTCATTTTGCCCATGTGGATGAATTTCCTGCTGCGCACCCTGGCGTGGCAGACGCTGCTGGAAAAGAACGGCGTGATCAACATGCTGCTCTCCTTCCTGCACCTTCCGGAACTGGACATCATCAACACTCCTTATGCCATTGTGCTGGGCATGGTGTATGATTTTCTGCCGTTCATGGTGCTGCCCATCTATAATGTGCTGGTGAAATTAGACCGCGACATGGTAAACGCCGCCCGCGACCTGGGCGCCAACGGTGTGCAGACCTTTCTGCAGATCATCCTGCCCCAGAGCATCCCCGGCGTCATCAGCGGCATCACCATGGTGTTCGTGCCCGCCATGACTTCTTTCGTGATCTCGGATCTGCTGGGCGGCGGCAAGATCCTGCTCATCGGAAATGTGATCGAGCAGACCTTCAAGCAGGGGAACAACTGGAACCTGGGTTCCGGCCTTTCCCTGGTACTGATGATCTTTGTGATCGCCAGCATGGGGATCGTAAACAAATACGACAAGGATGAAGCAGGAGGTACGTTCTGATGAAAAAAGCGGCCCGAAAAATATATCTCGGTCTTATTCTGGTCCTCCTCTACGCGCCCATTGTCACGCTGATCGTCCTCTCATTCAATCAGTCTAAGACCCGCGCCCGCTGGGGCGGCTTCACCCTGCAGTGGTACCGCAGCCTGTTTGGCAATGAGCAGATCATGAACGCCTTCTACACCACGCTGATCATCGCCCTGCTCTCCGCCTTCATCGCCACCGTCATCGGCACGCTGGCCTGTATCGGGATGCAGGCAATGAACCGGCGCGTGCGCGGCCTGTTTTTGTCGGTCGCCAATATCCCAATGGTCAACCCGGAGATCGTGACCGCGGTTTCCCTTATGCTGATCTTTATCGCCCTGCGGATCGGGCTGGGGTTCGAGACGATCCTGATCTCCCATATCACGTTTAACATTCCCTACGTCATCCTGAGTGTCATGCCGAAGCTGCGTCAGACGCAGCGCAGCACCTACGAGGCCGCGCTGGATCTGGGCGCGTCCCCTGTGTACGCCTTTTGGCGGGTGGTCTTTCCGGACATCGTCCCGGGGGTGCTCTCCGGTTTTCTGCTGGCGTTCACCATGTCTCTGGACGATTTTGTGATCACCCACTTTACCAAGGGCCCCGGCATCGACACACTCTCCACCAAGATCTACGCGGAGGTGCGCAAGGGCATCAAACCGGAGATTTATGCCCTCTCCACCCTGCTGTTTGTGTCTGTGCTGCTTCTTCTGATCCTGGTGAACTACTCCCCAGAGCCTAAGGAAGGCGCTGTGAAGCAGACTGTCACAAAAGCCGCGCGGATCAAAGTCCTGGTGCTGCGCAGGATCCTGCCCGCCGCCATGGCCGTGCTGCTGACCGCCGGCGGCATCTATTACGGCTCCAAAGGAAACTTTACCGGTGCGGACACCGTGATCGTGTACAACTGGGGCGAATATATGGATCCCGCCGTGCTGGATCTGTTTGAGGAGGAGACGGGCATCCAGGTGGTGTATGAGGAATTTGAGACAAACGAGAGCATGTACCCGAAGATAAAGGCCGGCGCCATCGCCTACGATGTGGTCTGCCCCTCCGATTATATGATCCAGCGCATGATCCAGGAAGACCTTTTGAGCGAGATTAACTTTGACAACATTCCGAATCTGAAGAACATCGGGGAGACCTATCTGGAAAAATCCCAGGCCTTTGACGAGCAGAACCGCTATTCCGTCCCCTACTGCTGGGGAACCGTGGGGATTCTGTACAATAAGAAGCTGGTGGACGAGCCCATTGACAGCTGGTCCGTGCTGTGGGATGAGAAATACGCAGACAGCATCCTGATGCAGGACAGTGTGCGGGACGCCTTTGCCGTGGCCCTGTGCTACCTGGGCTACTCCCTCAACTCCACCGACCTGGACGAGCTCACCGCTGCGAGGGATCTGCTGATGGAGCAGAAGCCTCTGGTGCAGGCGTACGTGGTGGATCAGGTGCGCGACAAAATGATCGGGAACGAGGCCGCCCTGGGCGTGATCTACTCCGGCGAGGCCATCTACACCCAGAGCAGCAACCCGGATCTGGAGTATGTGATCCCGAAAGAGGGAACCAACATCTGGATCGATTCCTGGGTGATCCCAAAGAACGCGCAGCACAAGGAGAACGCGGAGAAGTTCATCAATTTCCTGTGCCGCCCGGATATCGCGCTGATGAATTTTGAGTACATCACTTACTCCACGCCGAACACGGCCGCCCGGGAGCTGATCGAGGACGAGGCGCTGAAAAACAGCTTGGTGGCCTTCCCCACAGATGAGATGCTGAAAAACTGCACGGCGTTCCAGTATCTGGGGGATGAGATGGACGCCGTCTATCTGGACTTCTGGAACCAGGTAAAATCCCGCTAAAGGCGGCAGAAACGGCTCACATCCAAAAGCCCCCAGCCCTGGCTGCTGTGCTCCCTGCCCAGATCCACCGCGGATTCCCGCAGGCGCATCTTCACTTCCACGTTGGTTAGCCAGGGCTCTTTGGAGAGCAGCAATGCGGCGGCACCGGACACCATGGGCGTAGCCATGGAGGTGCCGCTTTTTTTGCAGTAATTTTTTCCGCTCTGCCAGAGATGGCCGCAAGAAATAATGCCGGAGCCCGGTGCCACGATATCTGGTTTGCAGACACAGTTTTTTGTGGGACCCCGGCCGGAATACAGCGGCGCGGAATCATCCGAGGCTCCCACCGTGATCACCTTTCTGCTGTTTCCCGGCGCGGTGATGGTCTGTGGCATAGGCCCCATGTTTCCGGCTGCCACTACCACCACGATCCCGGCGTCCCAGGCCTCCTCCACCGCCTTTACCAGTATCTCGTCCCGCACGTCCCCCTCTTTTACCGTTCCCACCGAGATGTTCAGGATGCGGATGCGGTATTTCTCCCGGTTCTCCAGCACCCATTGGATCCCGCGCACCACATCCCCGCGCCTGCCGTTCCCGTTTCTGTCCAGGATCTTCAGGTGCACCACCCCGGCCTTTGGCGCGATCCCCCGGTACAGGGGCGACAGCGCGCCGTTTCCCGCCAGGATGCCGGTCACATGCGTCCCGTGTCCATAGTCATCGTAGGGTTCTTCCCTCCCGTCTATAAAATCTCGGAACGCCAGCAGCCGATCCGCGTAATCCGGATGCCGGCAGGCTCCCGTGTCCATCACGGCCACCACTATGCCCTCTCCCGTATAGCCGCGCTTCCAGGCTTCCTCCGCGCGGATGATCTGTCTTGCTCTGTTCATGATATCCTCCGGCTTTTCGCTCTCGGCGGGTCATGTCATGCCTGTATCGCATGACCTTTTGCCCCCGGCGTCATACTGTATAGTATGAATCAATGAAAAAAAAGGAAACTGCCATGACGAACCATGAACTTCAGGACAAAATTTACTCCAATGATTATTTTGACGCTATTGTGCCGGTATCCATCGCCCGGATTGAAAACTTTCTGAAGGATTACGCGTTTCTTGACGCGCAGCTTCTCTGCGCACTCTACGGCGTGCTGCATCTCCCGGTGCAAGACGGCGCCCTGCCGAATGGCATCGGCTACTCTCAGATCCCGAAGCTCTACACCACTTTGGATACTGAGAGCCTGGAAGTCTCCGGGATCCTGCGGGTGCAGGCGCAGCCCTCTCTGGGCTACCGCGGGGAGAATGTGCTGCTGGGCTTTATCGACACCGGCATCGACTACACGCTGGACGCCTTCCGGAGGCCGGACGGCCGCACCCGCATACTTGGGATCTGGGATCAGACCCTCCCCTCCGATGCGCCGCCCTACGACATGGGCTACGGCACCGCCTACCGCGCGGATGATATCGACCGGGCGCTGCAGTCGGAAAATCCCTACGACGTTGTTCCCCAGCGGGACACCGACGGCCACGGCACATTTTTGGCCGGGGTGGCGGCCGGGAGCGCCGACACTGCCTACGGGTTCTCCGGCGCCGCGCCGATGGCCAGTATCGCCATGGTGAAGCTGAAGTCGGCCAAACAAAATCTGCGGGACTATTTTCTCATCCGGGACGACGCCGCAGCGTATCAGGAGACCGATATTATGATGGGCGTGCGCTATCTGCTGGCCCTCTCTCAGACTTACGGCATGCCGCTGGTGATCTGCCTGGGCCTGGGCACGAACCAGGGGGATCACGCCGGGAACTCGCCCCTGGAGCGGGAGCTTTCCTTTATACTGGATTACCCGGGCAATTTCTGCTGCGTGGCCTCCGGCAATGAGACCGGCAGAGGCCATCACTGCTACTACGCGCTGGAGCCGGGCAGTCCCTCCCAGGATGTGGAGATCCTGGTGGACGAAGACACCGATGGCTTCTCCCTGGAAATCTGGGCGGACGCGCCGGATCTTCTGGGCGTATCCCTGCTATCGCCTCTGGGAGAGCGCGTGGAGCGCATCGCCCCGCGCCTGGGCGCCGGCGCCGTGGTAAACTTTGTGGCGGAGCGCACCGTGCTCCAGGTGAACTATGAGATCGCGGAGTACGCCTCCGGCACGCAGCTGATCTTTCTGCGCTTCCTGCGCCCCACCCCCGGGGTCTGGCGCATCGGCGTGTCCGGCAACGGCGAGCTGCCCGGCTCCTTTCACATGTGGCTGCCCATCACCGGGTTTCTCTCACCCGGAACTGTTTTTCTAAACCCGAACCCCTACACCACCCTCACCTGCCCTTCCACCTCGGAGGGCGTCGTCACGGTGGCGAATTACAGCGCGTACACCGGCAGCCTGGCCATCGATTCCGGCCGGGGCTACACAAGAACCGGTGGGAAAAAGCCGGATCTCGCGGCGCCCGGGGTGGATGTGACGGGTCCCGCCACCAACGCGGGCAGCTCCCTGCCGCCCTTAAACAAATATACGCGCCGCTCCGGCACCTCCGTATCCTGCGCCATTACCGTCGGCGCCATTGCGCTGCTCCTGAACTGGAACATGGATCGGCCCGCGCCCCAGCTTCTTACCAGCCGCACGGTGAAGGACTATCTGCACCGCGGAGCCGTGCGCCAGCCGGGCCTTACGTACCCCAACCGCGAGTGGGGATACGGCGCATTAAATCTTTACCGTGTTTTTGAAACTCTGATGTAACACCCGGAGCATTTGCCGCATAATCTGAACTGTAAAGTAAAATTCATGGAGGAATAAACATGAGTGATTTAACAGCTACAAACTGCGGATGCGGATGTGAAAACGGGAACAGCGGGAACTGCGGTTCCATTTTTGGCGGCGGCGAGTGCGGATGCTCTATCCTCTGGATCCTGCTCCTGCTGTCTGTGTGCGGCGGGAACAACGGCGGCAGCTTCCTGAGCAATAACGGATGCGGCTGCGAAGGCGGAAACAGCTGCCTGCTGATCATCCTTCTTCTGCTTTTCTGCAACGGCGGATGCGGCTGCGGCAACTACTAAGATAAAGTGTTCCATAAGATGCATACTGAGAGCTGAGATGCTCCGGCAGACATGATACCGGAAGAAAATGGGGCCCGGCTTCAAAAGCCGGGTCCTTTTCTGCGCTCTGTCATTTGACGCGATATTTGCTGTGTTTCCTGATGCTTTATTTACTGCCTTCCTGGTGTATTTCCCGACGCGATATTTGCTGCCTTGCCTGGCGCGCCGCTTGCTGCGCTTCCCGGCACACATTCTGGCGCTTCTCATGGCCCGCCATTTGCTGTCCCTGGCGCCGTTTTTCTTCCAGGCAGTCCTCATCCACCTCGTAAAATGCGTTTCCATCTATCACAATATGTTTTTTCATACCCATTTCCGTCCTTCTTTCTTTCCTATTTCACCGAAGAAACAGTATTTCTACCGGAAAAACAATATTTCACCGGAAAAACAGTATTCCGCCGGAGAAACAGTGCTCCATGATATACGGTATGAAAAAACGGATCTCTTTGTGCGTTTTTTGAGGATCGCGCATAAAATCCAAAGGAGCCTCATATATTTACCAAAAGCCATAAAAGGAGCCTTTCTATGGACGCATCTGAACGATCGCCGCTCACCGCCGTGGACCGCATTGCAGACGGAGACGGCCTGCGCATGGTGAAGGCCGCCATCCCCTACCTGCCCGGCGCGGTGCAGAAATCTTTTTCCATCTATGTAAAAATAATGGAGGTGCAGAACCTCCTGTCGTACTATAACAATCCGGTGCACGCCTGCAGCGCGCAGACCGCGGAAATGGATGAGATCCTGGGGGACATCCGCGCGTACTGCACCGATGCGCAGCGCCAAACACTGGATCAGACCATGAATCTGGTGAACACGCTGCGGATCTATCAGGAAATGCAAAAATTATCTTAACACGGAGGCGTTTACATGAATGGACCAAACAGCGTGAACGGATCAGCCAACACTAACGCGTCAGCCAGCGTGAATGGGTCAGCCAGCACCAACGCGTCAGCCAGCGGATGGACTTCCCATCCCTCTCTGAGGCAGATTGATGCCGCAAAACTGCAGGCGCTTCTCTCCCTGGCAGAGCAGGGAAGGGGCAAGACACAAAATGAGCTGCTGTCATTCCTTATGACAGCAGCTTCCCAATCCGGTAAAAATGGTGTTTCTTTTTCCAATGAAGAAACGGATCTGATCCTGAACGTCTTAAAACAGGGAAGATCGCCCCAGGAGGCCGCCAGGATCGACCAGATCGTATCCCTGGTGCGGCAGATGCACCGGCGCTGAGCTGCAGCAGATAATCCCATGCGCAAATCATGTCCGCACATCTTACCCGCGCTGTAGCAGCGCGCGATGTAGCAGCGCGCCATACCATGCAGCACCATGTCATGTAACAGCGCGCCATACCGTGACAGTACCGGCGCAGCAAGTTACGCGTTATCTTCCGCAAGGATACATTCCCGCAGCATGGTCAGTGCTTTCCCAACCGCGCTCTCCCGTATCCTGGCGCGCTCGCCCTTCAGATGAAACTCCTGCACGGTGATGTTTCCGCGGTAGGAGCAGGCGATGTACACCAGGCCCACGGGCTTGCCTTCATCGGCGGCCGGCCCGGCAAGGCCGGTGAGGGCAATACACACATCGGAGCCCGTGATGAACGCCCCGTTCTTTGCCATCTCTCTGGCCGTCTTTTCGCTCACCGCGCCGTAATCCTTCAGCGTGGTCTTTTTGACATCCAGAAGTTTTCTCTTTGCACGGTTGCAGTATGTGACCAGCCCCTGCTTGAACACATCGGAGGCACCCGGCACATCCGTCAGCCGTGCGGAGAGCATGCCGCCCGTGATGGATTCGGCGGTGGTCAGAGTGAGCTCGCGCTCCCGCAGCATGGCAAGCACCGTCTCCTCCAGCGTCACATTTTCTTCCATGGTGTAGATATGGCTGCCAAAGCGGTTCTTCAGCTCTTTTACCACCGGCTTCAGCAGCCTGCGCGCCTCTTTCTCATCTCCGGCGCTGGCCGTCACCCGCAGGTGCACCTCCCCGGTCTTTGCGTAAGTGGCAATGGTAGGGTTTGTCTGCGCGTCGATCAGATCTTTGATCTGCGTCTCCACCGCGCTCTCCCCTACGCCGCACATCTTCACCATCACGGACCGGATCACCTCCGGGCGCATGGAATCCAGATACGGATAAATGTCCTGCTCAAACATGGGGATCAGCTCGTTGGGCGGTCCGGGGAGCAGGATCACTTTTTTCCCGTTGTCTTCTATAATGATGCCCGGCGCCGTGCCGTTGCGGTTGTCCACCACTATGCAGCCCTCCGGCACCATGGCCTGTTTCCAGTTGTTCTCTGTGATCTTTTTCATGGAGCTGTTCTGGAAATACTCCTCGATCCGCTGCCTGGAATGGGGATCCTCCACCAGCTTTTTCCCCATCACGCGGGCCGCCACCTCTTTGGTGAGATCGTCCTGCGTGGGCCCAAGGCCGCCGGAAAGGATCACCACATCCGAGCGCTCGATGGCCTTCTGCAGCGTTTCCTCCAGGCGCTTTTCATTGTCGCCCACAGACGTCTCAAAGTAGAGGGAGAGCCCCAGGCGGGCGCACTGCTCAGAGAGATACGCCGCGTTTGTATTTACAATATTTCCCAGCAATATTTCCGTGCCGACGGAGATCAATTCCACGACCATAAAACCATTTCCTCCCTATGACTGCATGCGCAGCACATCTTTGTTCTTCCAGATATAATCCGCCAGAGAGATGATAGTGAGCACAAGGGCGATCCAGATAAACGCCTGCGCCAGCAGATCAAACACTCCGCCCAGATCCGCGATCAGCAGAATGATCATGATCATCTGCGACACGGTTTTCAGCTTTCCCCACCACCCGGCGGCGATCACGATGCCGTTGTCGGAAGCGATCAGGCGAAAGCCGCTGATGGCAAATTCCCGGCTGATGATAATGATGACAATCCAGGCCGGCAGCCTCCCAAGAGACACCAGGCAGATCATGGCGGCGCTCACCAGCAGCTTGTCCGCCAACGGATCCATAAACTTTCCAAAGTTGGTCACCAAATTATTTTTCCGCGCCAGATGGCCGTCCAGCGCGTCCGTGGCGCTGGCGATCACGAAGATGGCCAGCGCGAGAAAGCGCAGATTTCCCTCCCCGCCCGCCAGCATGCAGATCACAAACGGGACGATCAGGATCATCCGCGCCACCGTCAGTTTATTCGGAAGATTCATTTTCCAACACTCCTATCAGATCATAGTCCTGAGCCTTTGTGATGCGGACCCGCAGAAAATCGCCGCTCATCAGCTCCTCATCCGTCTCCACAAACACATAGCCGTCCACGCCGGGCGCATCGCCGTAGCCGCGCGCCACATACACCTGCTCCTCTGTCAGAAAGCCCTCCACCATCACAGTCAGGACTCTGCCGCACATCTGCTCGTTTTTTTCGAACACGATCTCCTGCTGCAGCTCCATCAGGTCATCTCTGCGTGCTTCTTTCACCTGCTCCGGGATCTGGTCCTCCATCTCCGCCGCCGGAGTGTCTTCCTCCTGCGAGTAGGTGAACACGCCCAGGCGGTCAAACTCCATCTCATCCACAAAGTCCATCAGCTGCGCGTGGTCTTCCTCTGTCTCCCCCGGGAACCCGGCGATCAAGGTTGTGCGAAGCACAATGTCCGGCACCCGCTCCCGCAGTTTCTGGATGATCTGCGCAAGCTGCTCCCTGGTGGTCCTGCGGCCCATCCGCTTCAGGATGCGGTCGCTGGCGTGCTGGATCGGCAGATCCAGATAGTGACAGATCTTTTTCTTCTGCCGCATGGTCTCGATCAGCTCGTCGTAGATCTCCTCCGGGTAACAGTAGAGCACCCGGATCCATCTCAGCTGCGGGATGCGGCAGAGCTCCCGCAGCAGGACATGCAGTCTTTTTTCCCCGTACAGATCCACGCCGTACAGCGTGGTCTCCTGCGCCACCAGGATCAGTTCCTTCACGCCCTGCTCGGCAAGCTCTCTTGCCTGGGCCAGCAGATTCTCCATGGGGACGCTGCGGAAGTTCCCGCGTATTTTGGGAATGATGCAGTAGGTGCAGTGCTTGTCGCACCCCTCCGCGATCTTCAGGTACGCGTAGTGCCCGCCCGTGGTCACGATCCGCTTCACATCCGGCAGGGGCAGGCGGTCCAGGCTCTGGTAGTGCTCATATTTCTGGCCGCTTAAAACCCGCTCCACGGTCTCCGCGATCTCATCATAAGATGCGGTTCCGAGAACCGCATCCACTTCTTCGATCTCTTTTGGGATTTCCTGCCGGTAGCGCTGCGCCAGGCACCCCGTGACAATCAGCGCGCGGCACTTCCCGGACTTTCGGTATTCCGCCATCTCCAGGATCGCCTGGATGCTCTCCTCTTTCGCATCATGGATAAAGCAGCAGGTGTTGATGATGATCACGTCCGCTTCTTCTTCCTCGTCCGTGATCACATACCCTTTCTGCTCCAGCAGTCCCAGCATCACTTCGGAATCCGCCAGATTCTTGTCACATCCCAGAGAGACAAAAAATATCTTTATCATATCAGATTTCTTCTCCGCCATTTTCCTCGCTCTGTGCCGTCGGAGTCTGCGCCCGCATTTCCGCCGGGAGCAGCTCATCGGAAATGTCTACCGCGTCTGTGGCGTCATAGGTTTCCTGCACTCTGGAAATCTTTCCGAGCTTTTTGATCAGGAGATGAATCCAGAAAATACCCACCAGATTGCCTATGCCGTCTGTGATCAGCGACACGCCGATCAGGATCACGATGATCTCCAGCCCCTCGAAGGGATTTGCGATCAGCATGGCGCCAAAGCCGAACAGCACGATGGAAAACAGCAGCATGATATACCACCTGCGCGCCCCGAAACGTTTCAGATCCACCGCGTGCTGCAGCTTCACCACCGCGCCCATCAGCGCCACAATCCCCAGCGCAAACGGGATGATCTCCAGCATATATTCCATTTTCAGCAGGATGTAGATGCCGGTGGCCAGCCCCACAATGCCGGACACCATGTCCATCTGCATCACGCTCTGCAGCTTATCTTTCGTAAAATACAAGATCAGATGGGCGCATCCGAAAATGATCATTCCCACCCCAAACACATAGCAGAATGTGCGCACCGAAATGTCCGGCCAGATCAGGAGCACCAGCCCCAGCACGATATAGGCCGCGGACAGCACGCAAAAACTTTTCTTTACCTCTCTTACCTGTTCCATAAAATCCCCCTGTCCGGGCTACTCCTCCCCGGTCTGTTCCTCCGCCGCAGCTTCCTCCGGCTCCGCTGCGCTGTCATCCTCCGCGCTGTCAATGGGAAGCTCCTCCGTCAATATCAGTTCCTGATCCGGCTCGCTCACCTGCAGCGTCTCCTCCTCCGGCTGGATCTTTACCAGCCCTTTGCACAGCTCATCTACCGCAATGGAAAGCGGCTTGTCGATAGCAGGCTTCGAGAGCGGCTTTCTGCCGTCGATCAGCTGTCTGGCGCGCTTCGCCGTGGCCAGCACGATGGAGTACCTGCTGTTGATCACCTGGCTCTCGCCGTCTGATTCATCGTTGATCGCCTTGATTAATTCTGCATAAGATGGATGTAACATAATTTTTCTCCTCCTGACTATTTTCTTTGCAATGCTGATTTCCATTGCAATACAGATCTTTTACTCTTTTCTTCCGTTTTACACAGAGCCTGTGGAAATCTTTGCCGGTTTTATACCGATTTATCCAGCTTTCTCAGCTGTGTCTCCAGTTTTTCTATGAACGTCTCGTTCCGGCTGATGCGGAAATGCTCGCTCTGTATAATGCCGTGCAGTTCCTCCACACAGGTCTGCAGGTCATCGTTGATCACCAGATAATCGTACTGGCGGATATAAGATGTCTCCTCCACCGCGCGGCTCAGGCGCTTTTCGATCACTTCCTTCGATTCCGTGCCTCTGCCCTGCAGCCGCTCCTTTAAGGTTTCCGCGCTGGGCGGCACCACAAACAGCAGCAGGGTCTCCGGGAATTTCTCTTTGATCTTCAGCGCGCCCTGCATCTCGATCTCCAGGATCACATCGCGCCCCAGCGCCAGCTGCTGCTCCACATAGCCCCGCGGCGTGCCGTAAAAGTTTCCCACGTACTCCGCGTACTCCAAAAGCGCGTCCTTTGCGATCATCTCTTGAAATTCATCCACTGTCCGGAAAAAATAGTGGACGCCGTCCACCTCCCCCGGCCGCGGCTTTCTGGTGGTAGCCGACACGGAAAGCGCGTAATTGTCATACTTATCCAGCAGTTCCGACACAATCGTACCTTTTCCCGTACCGGCAAACCCGGATATAACCAGCAAAATTCCTCTACTCATCCGCATCCCCTTTTCCGTCGTCAAAATTCATGTGAAATCGCTTTGCAAGCGTGTCCGGCTGCAGCGCGGACAGCACGATATAATCGTTTTCCGTGAAGATCACCGACTTCGTCCTTCGGCCCTGGGTGGCGTCCACCACGCGCCCCGCCTGCCGGGCGTTCTGCACCATCCGCTTGACGGGCGCTGCCTCCGGCCCCACCACGGCGATCACTTTTGTTGTATTTACCAGATTTCCGAAACCTATATTCATCAGTCCAGCCAATGTTTGTCCCGCCCCTATTCAATGTTTTGTATCTGCTCGCGCACTTTTTCAATTTCTGTTTTCAGCTCAATGGCAAGGTTTGAGGTTTCCAGATCGTTCGCTTTCGACAGGACGGTGTTCGCCTCCCGGTTCATCTCCTGGGCGATGAAGTCCAGCTTTCTTCCCACGCTCCCGCCTTTCTCCAGCTCCGCGCGCATACTCTCGATGTGGCTCTTTAACCGCACCGTCTCCTCGTCCGTGCAGATCTTATCCGCAAACAGCACCACCTCGGTGGCCAGCCTGCTCTCCTCGATCTGGGAATCTCCCAGCAGCTCGTGCACTCTGTCCGTAAGTTTTTCGCGGTACGCCGCAATGATCTGCGGGGACCGCGCCTCCACGGCGCACACATTTTTCAGCATGCCGTCCAGCTTGTCGAAAATGTCTTTTTTCAGCGCCTCTCCCTCGCGCGCCCGGCTCTGCGCGAACTGCTCGCAGGCGCCTCTTAAGGCAGTCTCCAGCAGGGCCCAGAGTTCCTTTTCGTCCACCACCTGTTCTTCCATAGTGAGAATCTCCGGGCAGCGCCCCAGCACGGAAACGCGCACATCATCCTCCAGCCCGAAGGTCTGCGCCATCCGGCGATAGTACTTCAGATACTCCGCCGCCAGGTTTTCGTTGTATTTCAGCGTCACCGTCTCCTCAGTCAGATCTTCATAGGTTATAAAAAGATCCACCTTGCCTCTCTGAATGTATTCTTTCAGGAGACTCCTGATCGCGGACTCAAAAAAACTCAGCTTCTTTGGCATCTTGATGCTCACATCAAAATACCGGTGATTTACGGCTTTCATTTCCACCGTGAATTTGCGCTCTCCCTGCCGGCTTTCACTGCGGCCAAATCCAGTCATACTTTTTATCATTGTTTTCATTCCCTCAGATTATTTCTTGCCGGCAGATCCCGCAGGCCCGCACGGCATTATCCTGTTCTATTATAAAACAAATAGAAATTTCCGTCAATTAGTAATCCGACAGACAAAAAGACTGCCGCAAACTCTGCAGCAGTCCGCATTAAATCAGTCTTTCGGGTACCTTGTGGGGATGTTTGTTCTTTCCAGCAGATAGTCGATGCTCACATCGTGGAAGTCTGCAAGCTGTATCAGTATATCCAGCGGCATCATGCTGTCCGCGTTCTCATACCTGCTGTATGTTCTCTGGGTGATGTTCAGCTTCTCCGCAAGTTTTGCCTGTGTGAGATCCTTATCCTCCCTCAGATCCCGGATTCTTTTGTACTTCTTCATGATCCCCGACTCCTTTACATTGATAATTTATTATAAAGCAGTCATGTTGTGACTTGAAATTTTAGTCGAAATAAATCTGGATTTTTTCGCCCTGCCTTGTCACGTCCGGCGTTTTTCCCGCAGATAAACTGCCAGCAGCAGGACCGCCTTGCAGATATTGTCCGCGATCATGCAGTACCACACCGCCTGCAGGTCTAAATGCCAGATCTTCACGCACAGAAAGGTGAAGAAAATACGGATGCCCCACATACTTCCGGTTTCCACATAAAAAATATTTTTGGTCTTTCCTTTCCCGTAAAAAATACCCTCCAGCGCGATCATCAGTCCAAAAAACGGTTCTGACAGGGCCACAAGCCGCAGCATCCGCGCGCCAAGCGCCGCCACCTCCCCGCTGCTTGTGAAAAAGCACATAAGGGGATAAGCGACCAGATACAGCAGAACTCCGTTCACCACCATCATTCCCAGCGTGAGAAGGATCCCCAGATGCTCCGTGACCCGCAGTTTCCGGGCGTCCCCCTCCCCCAGCGCGTTTCCGATCAGAGAGGACGTGGCCGTGCGCAGCCCATAGCCCGGCATGTAAAACAATTCCTCCGCCGTCACCGCGATGGAGTGGGCCGCAAATATAGTGGTTCCCATGCCGGACACCATGCCGGCAAAAAACACGTACCCCAGGCAGGAAGCCATGGACGCGCCCATGGCGGGCAGGCCGATCTGCCCGTATGATCTCAGGCCCTCTCCATCCGGCCAAAAATCGGCACGCTTCCAGCGCAGCCAGTCGTTCTTTCGGGCAAAGACCACCATGGCCGTTCCGGCAAAAACATAGGACAGGGAGGACGCCGCCGCGGCCCCCGCCACCCCCATGTGAAGGGCATAGATCAGGAAATAATTCAGGATCACGTTCAGCACGTTGGCGGTCAGATTGATCAGCATCGGCAGCCGGGTATTTTTCATTGCCCGGATGGCCCCGCCAAACACGTACGCGCTGGTGCGGAACACCAAAGAGAGGCTGAGGATGAAAAAGTATCCGGAAGCCGCGCGCTGCACGCGTTTTTCCGCTCCCATCCACACCGGGATGTACGGGGACAGAAAAAGGCAGAGCAGCATTGTGACCGCTCCCACAGTCAGAGTGAGATACGCCGCCTGTCCGGCCAGCCTTTTTGTCTTCTGTTTGTCTCCCGCGCCGTTGGCCCTGGCGATCAGTGCCACAGCCGCCGTGGATATGGCCATCGGCACGCTGCCCACCAGCCAGGTTACGGTTGTGGTAGTGCTCACGGCCGCGGTGGCCTCCTCCCCAAGGCGCCCCACCATGGCAGTGTCCACGTACTGCATCAGGGTGCTCATAATCTGTTCCATTATGGTGGGAACAGCCAAAAGGATCAGTGATTTCAGTATTTCTGTCTGCGTCTTCCTCATAGGTTCCTCACGGGATCCCTTTCCGATCTTCCTGCCCCGCTTCTTTGCGCCGGCATCCGTGACTCACGATCCTATTGTATGATCGAACAGCGAAAAATGCAAACATAAAATCTGTCTGCAAAACGCTTGTGGAACGGGTGCGGGTCTGTTACAATATTTACATGATGCCAGGGTCAAAAGTCCTGATCCACGGCATATTTATATGCCAGTGGATGAAGGACTTTATGATCCGCCCTGATATGAGGAAGAAGTGGGGCAGGGCCCCACAAATTCCGAATATCGGGCAGGATTGTGGGAGTGCAATCCGTATGGCATCATTTGACCCCGACATCTTTACGTAGTTTTACAGAAAATCACAGTGCAAGATCTGACAAAAGGAGGAAATCGCTATGATCGCAGTTACACCGCCCATGGGCTGGAACAGCTGGGACTGTTACGGGGCCGCCGTAACGGAAGATATCGTGAGAGAAAACGCAGCCTACATGGCTGCAAACCTGAAGCAGTACGGATATGAATACATTGTGGTGGATATCCAGTGGTCCGAGCCCACCGCGGACAGCCACGCGTACCATCCCTTCACAGAGCTGTGTATGGATGCGTACTCCCGGCTGATCCCGGCGCCGAACCGCTTTCCGTCCTCCGCAAACGGCAAGGGCTTTCAGCCCCTTGCAGATTACGTCCACTCTCTGGGGCTGAAATTCGGCATCCATATCATGCGTGGGATCCCCCGGCAGGCCGCGCATCAAAACACCGCCGTTTTGGGAACCGATCAGACCGCCCGGCAGATTGCCGACACCAACAGCATCTGTGCCTGGAACACGGATATGTACGGCGTGGATCCCCACAAGGAGGGTGCGAAAGCATATTACGACAGCATCTTTGCGCTGTACGCGTCCTGGGGTGTGGATTTTATAAAATGTGATGATATCGCAAGGGAACTTCCCCACCGGGAGGAGGAGCTGATCCTGCTCTCGAACTCTCTGAAAAACTGCGGGCGCGATATGGTGCTCAGCCTGTCCCCCGGCGCCGCGCTGACGGAGAAGGCCGAGCTGTACAAACAGGTGAGCAATATGTGGCGCATCACGGATGATTTCTGGGATCAGTGGGAGCTGCTCTACGCCATGTTCGAGCGCTGCGAGAAATGGTGCATCCACTGCGGCCCCGGGCACTGGCCGGACGCGGATATGCTGCCCATCGGCGCCATCCGGCAGGACTACGGCCCCGACAACCGCACCGCCTTCACCGCGGACGAGCAGGTCACTATGATGACCCTGTGGAGCATCATAGTGACCTGCTCGTCCGCGGTGAA
>CANRKY010000034.1 GCA_947631355.1 uncultured Marvinbryantia sp. | reverse complement strand
ATCTCAGAACGTCCCTCGGACTGTTTACCTGCCTGAAAGGGACAGACCTGTATCGAACAATGGCCGGCCTGCCGCTGGCAGAAGATGCGGCGCGCATTGCGGATGTTGTGATCCAGAGAATGAAGAAGCTGGACAGGGATTATCTGGAAGGATTAAAGATCCTGATGGAAAAAATAAAAGCTGTGCGAAAAGGGAAGCCGGTGTGCGTCCTGATCACAGAGTATGAGGCGGTTCCGCCCGTTTTAAAAAATCAGAAGACAATGGAACGGCTCGTGAGGGAAATCTTTGCGGGGATCTATTTCGAGACCGATGAGATCGAGTGGAAGCCCCTTGTAAAAGAGGTGGTCATCTGCCCTGTGCCTGGGCACGGTGCCCTGAAGAAAAATTATGATGCGCTGGCAGAGCGCGTGCAGGTTCTCTTTTTCTATGCGAGAACCCTGGAAATGGAATATGCCATTGCCGGGTGGAAGATAGAAAAGGCGGGGACGGAAAAGCGGCTGCAGGCGTATAAAGAGTATCAGGGGCAGGGGCCGGGAATGAAATTGAAACAGATCCTGACAAGTGGGAAACCGGAGCCCGTTGATGTGACGAAGGCACAGCAGGAGGTAGCGGAAAAAGAGGTAGCGATCACAAATTGCACGGCTGAGCTGGAAGCGCTGCGGGAACAATTAAAGCATGACGGGATGCCTGTTCTGACAGAGCTTCCCGGATGACAGACGAGGTGATGGGATGGGACAGCAGAAAACATTTTACAGCAGACTGCTGGAGTCCATGGAAAATATGCGCCAAAACGGATACGAGCAGGTGTGTGCTTTGGGGCTCTATATCGATGAGGCGGGGATCCGGATGGGAGACAGGCAGGTGACCCTGTCTCCTGTCAAGGACGGAAAAAGTCTGCTGCTGAAGATCAAGAATGAAAAGAAAACCGCGGCGGTGCCGGAGAAAGTCGAGGACGCGGTATCTAGAAAAATGATGCCGTACTGCCCGCAGGACTGGCAGTTTGTGCAGCCGCTCTGCTTAAAAAATCACAGGGCGGACGGGAGAACCTTTCAGGAAGCCTTTGCGCAGCAAATGGCCGCTTGCGCGGCATGGCTGCAGCTGGAACAGAAAGCAAAAGAAAAACAGGGGATCCTTTTTCTGGTGAACTGCCCGGAGCATCCGGCGTGGACGCGGGAAATGGAGCGCTACGAGGCGTGCCTGCAGGGGGCTTTGGGCGCGTCGAAAGGGCGTCAGGTGCTTCTGGTGCCCAGCAGAGATGTGCTCACCGATTTTCGCAGCTACGGTTATTGCATGGAAATCTGCGTGCGCAGAACCTGGTCGGAATTTTTGATCTGCAAGGATGGGAACCAGTACGCAGCGCACGCGGTATCCTTTGGAACGGAGTATCTGCAGGCAGAAAGTTCTGGTGCGGAGCATCTGCGGGAGAGAAACTTTGGTGCAAAGCGTCCGCTGGACGGAGAAAGCTCGTTTGTGTACCGCCGAAACCGCTTTATGAAAAATAGTTTTTACGTCTGGGAGGAGCGCAGATGCCGCTCCTGGGCGGAAGAATTTATTTCCATCTGCCAGGAGATCGCAGGCGCGTATCCGGAGTTTCAGCAGATCCATCTTCTGTGTACAGATAAAAAAAACAGCGGGGCGGTTCTGAACGCGGCGCAAAAAGCCTTTCCATCTTCTGTGGTAAAGCAGGTGGTGGAAAATCCGGCGGACAGACTGCTCAATGCCCTGAGACCAAAGATGCGCCGCAGAGCGGATCAGGGGGACGCGTTTTTTTACTGGTGAGGTGCGCTTATGAATATGAATGGCAATGAACTGTACGGCATAGAGGACTACCGGAAAAATTTTTCGCTGGAAGAACTGCTGGAGACACTGGGCACGAAGGCGAGCTGGCCCTCTTTTGAGACCTGGCTTTGGCGCGCGGAAAAGAAAGCCGCCTCTCTGGCGGATGGCTCGGACGAGAAAAACACGCTGGCCAATATACGGAAGATCTACGATAACCTGAAAGAGGCAGCGGAAAACTTTTCGACGCCGAAGGAAGGGGCGAAAGCAGAAAACTTTTCAATGCCGAAAGAAAGGGCGAAAGCAGAAAACTTTTCGATGCCAGAGGAGAAGGCGAAAACGGAAAACTTTCTGACGCCGGAGGACAAGCAGGCGCTGTGCCGCTCTGACACATGGAAAGAGATAACCGCATACTGCCCGTGGGAGGGAGAAAGCCAGAACCTGCTGTATGGCTTCTGCCTGCTGATCGAATATCTGACAGAGCTGGCCCGTCACAAGATAGAAACGGATGAGAAGACGTATATACTGCAGTTCCTGAAAGCGCGCAATCTTGCGCCGCTTCTGAGAACCGTGAAAAGAGGAAAAGGCAGGTACGATATGGTCTGCAGGAACGGGGCCCGCTTTTGCCTTACAACTTATATGGGAGAAAACCGGCTGGCTCCTGATGGAGTGAGCTCGGTCTCCATGGATCCGGACTTTGGGACGCTGATGGTGAAAAACGGGCGGCTGCAGAACCTGTCCGCGTTCTCCATTTCCCGCCCGGACAAAAACGTGGTGAAGGCGCTGATCTGGCGGAACAATTACGCGCTGCTGCTGGAGAACGGAACCATCCTTCACAACTTTGCGGACGGCACACCGGTGTACGCGGCGCTGGATGTGCAGATTGCGTCCGAGCACATGGCGTGGCTGACAAAGGACGGGGAGATATGCTCCTCGCGATACGGAATGATCGGGCGCGGCAGCGCGTTCTTTGCCCTCCGGGAGGGAGTGCTCTGGAAGAAGGAGACGATTGGCTGGGGCATCACTGCCGCAGATCCGCAGACGAAAGCCGTCACATTCTTTCCCATCGGCATAGAGGACGCCCGGATCCTGTATGCGGGGGACGAGGCGTTTCTCGCGCAGGCGAATGACGGGAGCATCGATCAGTTCCTCTGGCAGCCGGAGACAGGGAAGATCACAAAGGAGCTGGCAGTGCCGGCCGAGCAGATAGAGCAGGTCACAAAGGAGCAGGCCGGGCAGATAGAGCAGGCGCTGTGCTATGGAGAGGACTGGTACGATCTGCTTTTCCCGAAACAGAAATACTGCAGTCTGGTCAAAAGAGAGGGGAAATGGTATTTTGAAAAGCGCGATGGACAGAAAAAATGAGTCGGTGCTGGAAGATGTGTGCCGCAGGATCTCTGTGGTGAAACGGCATATGCCGGTGCTGTATCTGATCACGGACGACAGGGATGTGATATATGATGTTTTGGAGCAGTCGGAGTGTTTTGAACTGAAAGCCCGCTTTTCCGAAAAAGAGGAGAATGTGGCGGCGCTTCCCAGGGACGGAAAGCTGGACTGCTACAATGTGCGCCGCCTGCCAAACAGCACTGCGATCAGCGAGATCATGCGGGATCCGGCGCAGTCATCGTATGGGATGAATAACAGGAAGGCCATGCTCCTGCGGGAAATGTTCCCGGACTCTGAATATTATCTGTTCTCCTATGAACCGGAAACGATCAAGCGATTTCTGGGATATCTGGGGACGGGGGAGGAATGGTTTTCCCGCACCACTCTGCTCATACTTTCCCCGAAGGTGGAGATCCCGGAAGTGTATGAGGAGTACGTGGAGCTCATCGATGTGCCGCGGCCGGGGATGTATGACATCAAAAAATGTGTTCTGGACTTCCACAATAAAATGCTGGCAAAAAGCGGAAGAAAGCCGGTTGCCATGGAGGAATACGACCGACAGCCGGATGAGTACCTGGCGGAGTTTAAGGGGCTTTCCCGCAGGCACATCCAGGCGATCCTGTACGAGGTTGGCCTGGACGGATGGATTTCCGGATGCGGCCTCCCGGAGGATTACTTTCCGGGAGGGGCGGCCGGAGCCGACTACCAGAAACGGGTGCAGAAAGTGAAGCGGCTGGTCCGCCAGCAAAAGAAACAGATCGCCCTAAAGGACGGATCGATCACCTTTGAGGACGAGGAGCCGGAGAGCGCGCGCGGCACGAACATGGCGGGAAACAGCAGCATTTCCGACCTGGGCGGAATGGCGGGGCTGAAGCAGTGGATCGGGGACAAGAAGCGGGTTCTGGAAAACCGGGACGGCAGAGCCGAAAAGATGGGAGAGCAGTTCCCCAAAGGGATCCTGCTGTCGGGCCTGCCCGGTTCCGGGAAATCCTTTGCGGCAAAGAGCGTAGCGAGAGAACTGGGCGATCTGCCGCTCATCCGCTTCCGCTCCGGCGATTTTCTGAACCGCAATGTGGGCGGCTCGGAGGAGAGACTGGAGCGCGTGATCAAGCTGATCGAGGCCATGGAACCCTGCGTGGTATGGATGGACGAGATTGAAAAAGATCTGGCGACGGATTCCAGCGGGCGCACGGACGGCGGAGTGGGAAGCCGGTGCATGGCGCGGATCCTGGGCTGGATGCAGGACACAAAGAGCCGCTGCTTTTTTGTGGCCACGGCAAACAAAATTGAGAACCTGCCGTCCGAGCTGCAGCGCCGGGGAAGATTTGACCGCAGCTTCTATACGTTCCTTCCGCTGTACCGCGAGTGCGTAGATATTTTTGAAAAGCAGATGAACAAACTGGACCGCACAGTGCCGGGGCTGCTTGACAAAAACAGCGGGGAGGCGTATCGAAAGGCAACCTGCGCTGATCCGGCAAAGAGCGTTTTTCAGATCATGGGAGAGCGGCTGTTTGACTATGTGGCGAAAGCGTTCCCGGATAAATTTTACACAGGGGCGGACATCGAGGGCCTGATCAATGATGCGCGCTCGCTCCTGTTCTGCGATGAGTCGGTGGGCCTTCCCATAGCATACGAGATCTTCGAGGACGCGCTTCGCCAGACGGCGGCCGTGCTGAAGCCCTACGGGGAGTCCCAGTGGCGGGAGACGCTGCGGTACTGGTGCAGCCTGTGGCAGCGCCGCTATTACAACGCCGCGGTGCCGCGGGTAAAAAACGAGGAGGAAAAATACCGTTATATGCTGATGGATTTTGGTGATCTTCGGGAATTGCCTTCCGGGGAGTTCGCGTGGCGGGAGGATCTGAAATGCGTTTCCGACTGCCTGTACGACCAGCATTTATATGAGAAACTGAAAACAGATATCCCGCTGTTTATGAACGCGCACAGAGGAGATAAAAGGATCGGATAAAAGAGCCGGATAAAAAATCGGATAACAGAATCGGATAAAAAAGTCAGATAAAAGAAACCTTCCGGGCAGAGAGAACAAATCTGCCGGGAAGGTTTTTTATATATCCTCTACACTCACAAAAATAATACATAAATAATACAAAAATGATTGACATAGTAAAATGTGTGTGGTATGATACGGGTACCAAAAGTAACTATCAAAAATAAATACAAAAAGGAGGACAGGTAATATGGGGAAAAAAGAGATGAACGATGTGAAACATGATGTGGTATTCCTGGATGAGTGTGAGAAAGAGATGGATTACATGCGCGACATCGACGGCACGAATACAGACTTCAGCGTTGCCAGAGAATATGCACAGAAGGTGGGATTCAGTGCGCAGGAGGCGCAGGAGATCGCAGAGTCGACCAGAGATTTAACAGACAAATACAACAAACAGACAGAGGACGCGATCATGGATCCTGACGGGTTCGCGCGCGAGATGATTCTTGGGGAGCTGAGTAACCTTTCCGCAGCTGAGGCATGCACGGCACTGGACAATAAAATCCATCTGGCACTTGACCTGGGCGTTCGCTTCCGCAAAGACGGTGCGGACAAAGAGAACTACCTGGGACTGGTGGAGGCGTACAAAAACCGCTTGGACATCCTCGGCAAGATCGCACCATTGTCTGATGAGAAGGCTATGGAGATGCGCCTGGAGCTGTATCTGGATGTGCTGGATTACACACAGATGATGAACTTTTATCTGCAGACTTACAGCGATGTTATGGATACAAAAGTGGTGGCGGAAGATGGAGACTTCTCGTCACAGGCAAGCCAGGATGTGTACATGCAGCTGTGGGCCGGCGAGGAGCGCAGACGATACTTCCGTATCGTGGCGGCTGTCATCGCGAAAAGAAAAGGACAGCTGCGGTCTATCCCCCAGGATATGCCGGACGAGGTGCTGGTCTGCGGGATGGTCTGCGGAAACATCTTTCAGGAAGCGATTGAAAAAATGCGCAAGAACGAGCACACAATGGACATCTGCTATAACATTCTCAAAGGCGTGGGAATTGTACTGTATAGCGCGATAGCGATGGCCTCGGTGACTGCTCTGATGGAACTTTCCATAACGGGTATCATCAATGGGGTGGAAGGTGTTTTAGGAACAACTGTGTTGGCGAGCATTATGGAAATAGTGGGAGCATCCGTGGTCGTCACCCCCATCCTCTGTATTGGATGCGCTGGAGGCATAGCTCTGGGCGGCCTGCTGTATAACAAGGCCGAGCAGGGATATGAGGCGCTGAAAGAAAAGATCAGGGCGATGTATCTGAAATCGGAGAACAACGGGACGGCTGGACTGCAGAAAGCGTATGACAAACTCTGTGAATCACTGGATGATGCCGGCGTGGAGGCGGATGCCGTGCTGGGATTCTGACAAGAGCTACAGGAGTGGAATCCCGCTGGAAACATAGGACAGCAGACAAAATGTGTGTGAAAGGAGGCACGTACAATGCGTATGGAAGACTATCGGCAGGCTATGGCACGTGAGTCGAGAGTGGTGCAGGCCCGCGAGAGACGTTTGGAAAAGGCGGCGCAAAGGGAGCATCTGAGCTCCCTTGCCGCCAAGGAAAGAGAAAAGATACCAGACAGCGTGCGAAGCGCGCTGGAGGAGGGGTTCACTCAGGGGTTCCGGGCCGTGTTCAAACACGGCTCCGTTCTCCTGAAAAAAACATACTGCCAGGGTGAGATCGCGTATAACGAGGAGGCGCAGAGAAAACTGTTTGACGAGTGCGGCGTGCAAAAGGGCCTTGCAAAGGTTCGCAAAACCGCAAAAGAACACTATGGCAGGGAACTTGCGGCCACCACGGCGGAGGGCGCGGGGCTGGGCCTGCTTGGGATCGGACTGCCGGATATCGTGTTGTTCTGCGGCTTTCTCATGCGGGGCCTGTCCATGCTGGCAATCCGCTATGGCTGCGACCCGGACAACCCCGAGGAGCGCATGCTGATGCTGAAAATGATCGAAGCGGCGCTGACAAAGGGAAAAAAGTATGAAAAGAAAAACAGTGAGGTGGACGATGCACTCTGCTGGCCGGAGACGCTGCTGCACATCGGGGAGAAGGCACAGATCAAGAAGACCGCAAAACAGCTGGCGCAGGAGCTCCTGGTGCTGAAATTTGTGCAGGGAATACCAGTGGCCGGCATTCTGGCCGCGCCGGGCAACCCGGTCTGCTATCACAAGATCATGACCTATGCCCGCGTGAAATACTACAAACGCTATCTGCAGCAGATGACGCCGTTTTCTATGAAGGAGGGAGTTGTATATTACAACGGCGAAGCCTGCGTCTGCGAGGAGCGAGAGGCGGGCGTGCGGGAAGACGGCCCGGATGCGTGGGGCTTTGGCACAAGAGTAAAAAGGGGAAATTATATACGATACATCGAGACGGGGGACGATAGGCAGAAGAAATGGCAGTACCTGGAGGAGGACACTTCCTGCAGCATCGGAAATGTGGGGACCCGGCTTGAGATCGTGGAAGTGGATGGGGAGGAACTGAGATGGATAGCTTACACGGGAACGGAATTATAACACTGTGGATGATGGCCGCGCAGCCGTACGCTGCGCGGCACTTCTTACACCGCATGGCGGTGATCTTCTGGCCGCTGCTGGCCGTATATGCAGCGAAAGTGCAAAACCGCGCCGCACAGCGCATATGGCGCACAGCACAATACAGGGCGCGTGGGCGCAAGGGGGCACATCGTATGACAGTACACCAGAAGGCATGGAGCAGGGAACGGTACATGAAGGTGCGGAACATGTCCGAGGCAGGGCATCCCGCGGCGGTATATGGATACGCGGCGAAAGCCTGTTATTATCTGGTGATAGTCTTCCTGATCTGGGCGGAGTACAGGCTGCTGAACTACGCGCCGTATAGTTCCGGGCTGGCGCCGGATGCTCTGTACTTTATCTTCACTGCGATCTTCGCCGCGGAGTGCATCCCGTCAGGGGAAGACACGGGGAGCACCCCGTCAGGGCAGATTGCGATGCACGCCTCGGCGAGACAAAGCGCGGAGCGCGCTCCATCCGCACAGCGCGGGAAGCGCATCCTGGCGAAGTGTCTGCTGCCAGTTCTGGCTGTGGCAGGGACAGTGCTTGTGCAGGAGCGGACGGCACAGATCGCGGAAAGCCTGCAAAACCCCGTCACTTCCATACAGGGCGTGCCTGCACAGGTCAACTGGCTGGGACATCGGCTGGCACTGATGGCGGATGTCTGGAGGGGAGCGCTTTCCCCTGTGGAAGACCCGCTTGTCGAAAACATCCTGCGGGACTGCCCGCTGTATCGGATCTATCACACGCATGGAGTCGCCGCGCTGCTGCTGACCGCGGCGCTTGTGACGGCAGAACTTCTTTTCCTGCGGCATATGCTGCGCGTGGAACAGAAAACCTTAAAGCGCCCGCTGGTGCTGGCGTTTGGGTTCTCCCTTCTGCTTCGCGGCGCCATGGGGCTTGTGCTGGACGCCATGCTGGTGAATTATACGGAAGTTGGCATTTGGCTATTGAAAAATCCGTATGATGTGATACCATGGATATGGTTTCTGGCAGAGACCGGGCCGTGGATAAACAGACAGGCTGTCGGCTCTGCGGACCGCTTCGAGACTTCCGCGCGCAAAAGCGGATGAAAGGCGGAACACAAAGAAAATATGAAGAAAATACTGATCATCGGCGGCGGAGCGGCGGGGATGTTTGCCGCCGCGGCCGCGGCAGAAAAGAAAGCGGAAGTACATCTATTTGAAAAAAACGAGCGTCTTGGAAAGAAACTCTACATCACAGGAAAAGGGCGGTGCAACCTCACCAATGCCTGCGATGAGGATGAGTTTCTTTTGCATGTGTGCACAAACCGGAAATTCCTGTACAGCGCCTTTTACGGGTGCACCAATCAGGATGTGATCCGATTCTTTGAGGCGAACGGCTGCCCCACAAAGGTGGAGCGGGGGCAGCGGGTGTTTCCGGTATCCGACCGCTCCGCGGATGTGCTGGACGCTTTAAAAAGGGCGATGGATCGGGCCGTGGTGCACATCCACTTAAACAGTGAAGTGAAAGAACTGCTGGTGAGTGAGCCCCAGGAGTCGGGGGAGACGATGGACGGCGCGGCGCGGAAGG
This sequence comes from uncultured Marvinbryantia sp., assembly GCA_947631355.1. Lineage (GTDB taxonomy): Bacteria > Bacillota > Clostridia > Lachnospirales > Lachnospiraceae > Marvinbryantia. The sequence goes on along the minus strand of CANRKY010000034.1, from coordinate 7,561 downwards.
AAAGTCCAGCCAAAGAGACAAAGACCGCCTGTGAAGACAGCAAAACAGCGCCGCGTCCGGCAGATGCGAAGAAGCGCGTGTGGGGCGTGCGCCTGGCGGACGGGCGCACTGTTTCCGGGGACGCCGTGATCGTTGCCACGGGCGGACTTTCTTATCCGTCCACCGGCTCCACCGGGGACGGCTATCGCTTTGCCGGGGCGTGCGGCCATACGGTTACGGCCCTGTACCCGTCTCTGGTGCCCTTTCAGATCAAAGAGGAAGTGGCAAAAGAACTGCAGGGGCTGTCCCTGAAAAATGTAAAAATGTCGGTCTGGGACGGGAAAAAGTGCCTGTTTGAGGACTTCGGGGAGATGATGTTCACCCATTTCGGCGTGACCGGACCCCTGGTGCTCACAGCCAGCGCGGCGGTACAGCAGAGGCTGCAGGAGAGGCCGCTGCGGCTGGTCATTGACCTGAAGCCTGCGCTGACAGAAGAACAGCTGGACGCGCGGGTGCGGAGGGAATTTGAGGCCGGGCTGAACAAACAGTTTAAAAATGTGATCGGAAGCCTGTTTCCCGCAAAGCTCACGCCGGTGATGATGCGCCTTTCCGGCATTTCGCCGGAAAAAAAGGTGAACGCGGTGACGCGCCCGGAGCGGGAATATTTTGTGCGCCTGACCAAACATTTGGAATTGACAGTTACCGGGCTTAGAGGATATAATGAAGCTGTTGTCACAAGGGGCGGGGTGGCGGTAAAAGAGATCGACCCCGCAACCATGGGATCAAAGCTGGTTTCCGGCCTGTATTTTGCCGGGGAGGTGCTGGATCTGGACGGAGTGACGGGAGGCTTCAATCTGCAGATCGCATGGTCCACCGGTCACGCGGCGGCCATTGGCGCCTGCGGGGAAGGCCAATAAATAAATCTGAGCTGTCTGTGTGAGAAACATGGATCGCCAGACGAACAGGCTGTCTGTGGAGGAAGCATGGAGCACCGGGCGCGAAGCCGCCTGTGAAAGGAGTGCAAAATGACAACGTATAATATCGCGATCGATGGCCCGGCGGGGGCCGGAAAGAGCACGATCGCCCGAAAAGTTGCAAAAGAACTTTCCTATATATATGTGGATACCGGAGCAATGTACCGCACCATCGCGCTTTATCTGCTGCGCAAAGGCGTGGACGCCGCACAGGAATCTGCGGTGGCGGCTGTGCTGCCAGAGATCCAGGTTTCCATCCGATACGAAGATCAGGCACAGCAGATGCTGCTGAACGGAGAAAATGTCTCCGGGCTGATCCGCACGGAGGAAGTGGGAAATATGGCTTCCAAAGTGGCGGCACTACCCTGTGTGCGGGAAAAGCTGCTGGATCTGCAGAGAGAACTGGCACGCACCCACGATGTGGTGATGGACGGCAGGGACATCGGCACCAACATCCTGCCGAACGCGCAGCTGAAGATCTATCTCACGGCCAGTGTGGAGACCAGGGCCCAGCGGCGTTTCCTGGAACTCACCCAAAAAGGGGTGGACTGCAGCTACGAGAAGATCAAAGAGGACATCGAAAAGCGTGATGACCAGGATATGCACCGCGAGATCGCGCCCCTGATACAGGCGAAAGACGCGGTCTATCTGGATTCTTCCGACATGACGATCGATGAGGTGGCGGAGAAAGTCAGATCACTCTGCCAGCAGGGAAGATAGCGTATGAAAGTGATCGTTGCAAAAACGGCCGGGTTCTGCTTCGGCGTACGCCGGGCAGTGGACAAAGTATACGAACAGGTGGAAAAGGGAGACGGGCCGATCTATACCTACGGGCCCATCATACATAACGAAGAAGTGGTGAAGGATCTGGAGTCGAAGGGCGTGCGCGTGATCGGATCCAGGGAAGAACTGGGGGAGATCACAGAGGGAACAGTGATCATCCGCTCCCACGGGGTGGGAAAAGATATCTACCAGATGATCGAGAGACAGGGTCTGAAGCTGGTGGATGCCACCTGTCCGTTTGTGAAGAAGATCCATCGCATTGTAGAGCGAGAGAGCCGGAAGGGAAAGCGGATCGTGATCATCGGCAGCAGCGCGCACCCGGAGGTGGAAGGGATCCGCGGCTGGAGCGAGCAAGCTGTCGCTGTTGTAGAAAATGAAGCGCAAGCTGAGAATTTGGACGCAAATTGTGATGATAAATTGTGTATTGTTTCCCAAACGACATTTAACAACAATAAATTTAAAAATTTAGTTGAAATTATTTGTAAAAAGGGTTATGATAATGATGTTATAAATACGATTTGCAGTGCTACGGATGAACGACAGCGTGAAGCGGCAGAAATTGCGCAGCGTGCGGACGCTATGGTTGTTATCGGCGGACAACATAGTTCAAATACCCAAAAGCTATTTGAAATTTGTAATAAAGAATGCGAAAATACTTACTATATACAAACTATTGTAGACTTGAAACAGAGAGAGTTACCTCCTGTCGATTGTGTAGGTATTACTGCAGGGGCGTCGACCCCCAATCATATTATTAAGGAGGTTCAGGAATATGTCAGAACAGAGCTTTGAGCAGATGCTGGAAGAAGAATCACTGAAGACGACCATCCACAATGGGGAAGTGGTTGAAGGAACCGTTATCGATGTAAAAGATGATGAGATCGTTTTGAACATCGGCTACAAGGCAGATGGCATCATCTCGAAAAATGAGTACACCAACGATGCCAGTGTAAATCTGCACGACGTTGTAAAAGTGGGCGATACCATGGAAGCAAAGGTCTTGAAGGCGAACGATGGCGATGGCCAGGTTTCCCTGACCTACAAGAAACTTGCTGCAGAGAGAGGCAATAAGAGACTGGAAGAAGCGTTCAACAATCAGGAAGTCCTGAAGGCTACGGTAAGCCAGGTGCTCACCGGCGGTCTGAGCGTAGTGGTGGACGAGGCGCGCGTGTTTATCCCTGCGAGCCTGATTTCCGATACATTTGAGAAGAACCTGGATAAGTTTGCAAACCAGGAGATCGAGTTTGTGATCACAGAGTTCAATCCGCGCAGAAGACGGATCATCGGGGATCGCAAGCGTCTGCTGATCGCCCGGAAAGAAGAACAGCTGAAAGAGCTGCTGGAGCGGATCCATGTGGGCGATGTGGTTGAAGGCGTGATCAAGAATATCACTGATTTCGGTGCATTTGTGGATCTTGGCGGTGCGGACGGGCTTCTGCACATCTCTGAGATGTCCTGGGGCAGAGTGGACAATCCAAAAAAGATCTTCAATGTGGGCGACAAACTGAAAGTGCTGTTAAAGGATATCAGCGGCAGCAAGATCGCGCTGAGCCTGAAATTTGAGGATGAGAACCCGTGGCTCACCGCGGCGGAGAAATATGCCGTTGGATCGATTGTGAAAGGCCGTGTGGCAAGGATGACAGACTTTGGTGCGTTTGTGGAACTGGAGCCGGGCGTGGATGCGCTTCTCCATGTATCACAGATCTCGCACACGCATGTGGATAAACCCTCGGATGTGCTGAAAGTGGGTCAGGAGATTGAGGCGAAAGTAGTAGACTTTAAGGAGGAGGATCACAAGATCAGCCTCAGCATGAAGGTACTGGAACCGGCTCCGGCAAAGAAGGCAGCTCCGGCGGATGAGCCTGCGGCGCAGGACGATGCTCCGACAGCGGAGGAAACTCCGGTGGAGACGGCAGCTGAAGAAACACCGGTGGAGGCAGAGGCTCCGGCAGCGGAGGAAGCGCCGGTGGAGACAGAAGCTCCGGCGGAAGAATAGGCGCGGCACATTCATTGGAATGATTAAAAAAGAGAGGACTGCGGCAGAAATCTGCGGCAGTCCTTTTATATTCCAAAAGTAGCTCACTTTATGGAGGAGAGCAGGTGCACGGTGTATTCCTGCAGCGCCTCGCGGTTCTGCATAAAGGAATCCGTGCACGGAAAATAGGAGAGGGAATCCTCATATGCCTCTTTAAAGACCGGCTGAAATAATTCTTCCGTTTGCGGGAGATAGAAACCGGCTTTTTTGTTGTAGCAGTTGGAGGCTTTTGCAGGCTCCCGGTATTCTTTGGCCACAAACGCTGCCACGCTTTTGTGCACGGCGGTGTCCTCTGTGGGAAGATAGTAGTAATTTTTATAATCCGCAAAAAAGTGTTTCAATGGCTTGCGCACGCCCTTCACCTGGAAAGAGAGCCGGTTTTTGCTTGCGGTGAGATAAAACAGGCTGTTCCGGTACGAGAGGGGGCGCGGAAGAAGATACGGCAGCCAGGTGCGGATGATCAGGCTGTCCGCGCAGATCTCGCAGTCCGATGCCCGGAACGTTCCGCCGATGATCGGCAGATACGAGAGCAGAGGAAGGATGGACAGCATACCCGTAATATCTTCCAAATTATGTAAAAGCAGAGTCTGCAGGGCCTCCTCGGAGGGAAACGCCACATAGTTGAGATATACCTTGATCAGATCACCGCCGCTGAAACGATCCTCGCGGTGAACGCCCAGATATTCCTCCAGGCTTTTCAGCTTCATGGAGGAAAGGTTCAGGAGCGGTTTTAAGGGGTGTATCATGCGGTACAGGTCGCGGCTGACCAGCGCGGACAGCGTGTTTACCCGATGATAAGCCTGACACTTTTCCGCCAGGTACGGGAGGTCAAAGCGGTCGCCGTTAAAATGCACGATCTGGGAAAAGTGCCCGGCATAGGACAGAAAGGCATTTAAAACGGCCGGTTCCTCCGCCGCGCTCTCGGCGAACCACTGCGTGAGCGTCCAGTCGGAATCCTGGCAGCTCACGGCTCCGATCAGATAGAGGGAGGAGGAGCGGGGAGACAGACCGGTGGTCTCGATATCGAAAAATAAAAGACCATTGCTGTCGCAATCCTGAAAAATGGTATTCTGTAAATGCGGAAATACGGGATAAGTTTTTGTGATCATAAGGACTCCTGAATATGGTTTATTTGTTATATGGCCGACATGGCGATGCACTGTGCTGCCATAGCGCGAATTACCGCCATTTATGCTGTATGATGTGTGCGTTGTTGCTCTTTGTGTACAGTATAGCGCATTTTGTGGAAATATGCAAAAAAAAGATGAAAAAATCAGGCTTGTCAGAATTGGAAAAGTATGGTAATATAGGTACACATTAAGGGGCGGAGTATTCATAAGGGATACTCCGGCTTTTTTCTTGCAGAAAAATGTCTGCAGGAGAAAAGATCCGCAGGATTTTCGAGATTTAAGAGATTTAAAAAATCAATATAAAAGGGAGGGCGTTTTATGAGGACGAAGCGCGGATGGATGGCGCTTATCCTGACGTTCTGCCTGCTCTTTAACACTGCGGCGTTTGCGCAGGATGTGATCGATGCAGATTACAGCGCGGCCATGCTGACCCTCATGGGGCAGGGGCTGGATCCGCAGGAGGAACCGATTCAGAATATGACAGAGCAGAGCGTACAGGAGGTTTCCATCGAGAAAACTTCTTATACTACAGATGTGCTGACAGTGCGGGAGCTTCCCGGCACACAGTACAGCGAGGTGGGGAAACTCTCGCAGTTTACCCGGATCCATGTGATAGGGGTGTGCAACAACGGCTGGAGCCATGTTCAGATGGAGGACGGCACCGTGGGCTATGTGTGCAACGATTATGTCTCGGATATCGTGCCGGAGGGCGCGGAGAATATCGGGGAATCCCTGGGCGTGTTTACAGTCACGTATTACTGTTCCTGTGAGATATGCTGCGGGTGGTGGTCCGGCGGGCCAACGGCCAGCGGCGCGTATCCAGTGGCAGACTGGACGGTGGCGGCGGACCCGGATGTTCTGCCCCTGGGTACGCACATCTACATAAACGGGCATGAATACTGTGTGGAGGATACCGGGAGCGGCGTGTCGGGCATGCACATTGACATTTATGTGGACGATCACGAACTGGCGGTGAGCAACGGGGTTTCCGAGGCGGAGGTATTCGCCAGCACTGCTCAGTATTAAGAGCGGCAGATCCGGGAGTTTTCGGAAAAACTACTGGACGTTTTATGAAAAAACTACTGGACGAATCTGGCATTTTATGAGAGAATATGTAAGAAGCGCAGATACATAATTCTTTGGGGTCGTGCGCGGAAAGACATTTATTATTGAAAGGAGTCTTAAAATGATTTATTCACGTGAAGTAGAAGAAATGTGCCCGGTTGCACAGGGCGTGCACCACGGCGCGGCTCCCATTCCGGAAGAAGCGAAATGGGTACAGGCAAAAGAAGTAAAAGATATTTCAGGCTTTACGCATGGCATTGGCTGGTGCGCACCGCAGCAGGGCGCCTGCAAGCTGAGCCTGAATGTGAAAGAGGGAATCATCCAGGAAGCGCTGGTGGAGACCATCGGATGCTCCGGCATGACACATTCCGCGGCTATGGCGGCGGAGATCCTTCCGGGGCTTACCGTGATGGAGGCTCTGAATACAGACCTGGTATGCGACGCTATCAATACAGCAATGAGAGAACTGTTCCTTCAGATCGTTTACGGACGTTCCCAGTCCGCATTTTCTGAGGAAGGTCTGGCAGTGGGCGCGGGCCTGGAGGATCTTGGCAAGGGGCTCCGCTCTCAGGTGGGTACTATGTACGGCACACTGAAAAAAGGACCGCGTTATCTGGAAATGGCAGAAGGCTACGTGACGGGGATCGCGCTGGATGCAGACAACGAGATTATCGGCTACCAGTTCGTGAGCCTTGGCAAAATGACAGACTTTATCAAAAAGGGCGATGATCCCAATACCGCATGGGAAAAGGCAAAAGGTCAGTATGGCCGTGTGGCGGACGCTGTCAAGATTATCGATCCCAGAAAAGAATAATTGAAGGAGGTAGTGGGAAATGGCTTTATTTGAATCATATGAGAGACGAATTGACAAGATCAATTCCGTTCTGAACAGCTATGGAATCGCTTCCATCGAGGAAGCAGAGAAAATCACCAAGGATGCCGGCCTGAACGTATACGACCAGGTGAGAGGCATCCAGCCAATCTGCTTTGAAAATGCGTGCTGGGCATACACGGTTGGCGCGGCGATCGCCATCAAGAAAGGCTGCAGAAAGGCATCCGATGCGGCGGCCGCTATCGGGGAGGGCCTTCAGGCGTTCTGTATCCCGGGTTCTGTTGCGGATACACGTAAAGTAGGTCTGGGCCACGGCAATCTGGGCAAGATGCTTCTGGAAGAAGAAACAGAGTGCTTCGCTTTCCTGGCTGGCCACGAATCATTCGCGGCAGCGGAGGGCGCTATCGGTATCGCAGAGAAGGCAAACAAAGTGCGTCAGAAACCGCTGCGCGTAATCCTGAACGGCCTTGGCAAGGACGCGGCGCAGATCATTTCCAGGATCAACGGCTTCACCTTTGTGGAGACGGAGTATGATCCGTACACCAATGAAGTAAAAGAAATTTCACGCAAAGCCTATTCTACAGGGCTTCGCTCCAAGGTAAACTGCTACGGCGCGAACAGCGTTCCGGAAGGCGTTGCTATCATGTGGAAAGAGGGCGTGGATGTTTCCATCACCGGCAACTCCACCAACCCCACACGTTTCCAGCATCCGGTTGCGGGCACCTATAAGAAAGAGTGCAACGAGAAGGGCAAGAAGTACTTC
>CANRKY010000033.1 GCA_947631355.1 uncultured Marvinbryantia sp. | reverse complement strand
GTTTTATTTCGGGGTCTTGTATATAACCGGCTGAAGGGGTATACTAAAACTGTATGGCCTGCGGCGCTGCTGGCGGCGGCGATCTTCGCGGTTTACCACGGAAACTGGATACAGATGCTCTTTGCGTTTCCCATGGGTCTGCTGCTGGTAGTTCTGTACCAGAAATGGAAAACATTGAAGGCGCCCATACTTTTTCACGCGGCGGTGAATCTGAGTTCCATCTGTATGAATCTGTTCTGGGGAGACTGATCTTTGGACATCCGTGTTTTGCAGGGACCGTTTCCGGGGAGAGAGCAGGCAGGAAAGTATAATTAAAGGAGAGGCTAATGAAAAAAGAGATTTTAAGTTGGATCGGTTGTTTTGCGGTTGCGATCGTGGCCGCACTGTTTATTGTAACCTTTATCGGGCAGCGCGTCACGGTGGACGGGAGATCCATGGAATCCACCCTGGAAGACGGGGACAATCTGCTCTGCGACAAGATCAGCTACCGCTTTAAAAAACCGGAGCGGTTTGACATCGTAGTCATCCATCCTTACGCGGGGGCGAGCGAGCGGTGGATCAAGCGCATCATCGGCCTGCCGGGGGAGACGGTGCAGATCGACACGGAGGGCAATATTTATATCAATGGCGAGATTCTGGAAGAAAATTACGGCAAAGAAGTGATCCAGGATCCGGGCCTTGCGGCGCAGACCATTCAGCTCGGGGAAGATGAGTACTGGGTGATGGGCGACAACCGCAATCACAGCAGCGACAGCCGGGTGATCGGGCCCGTGCCGCGCAAACAGATCATCGGGAAAGCATTTCTGCGCATCTTCCCGTTCCGTAAATTTGGACTTATTAAACACCAATAAAATAAGGAGGCAGCAACAATGGAAAAAAAGAATGTCTGGTGCGATTACAGCGAGCAGCAGCTTGCGGAGCTGGAGAAGCTGAACCAGGAATACCGCGTCTTTCTGGATAACGGAAAGACAGAGCGGGAGTGTGCGAAAGAAGCGGCGGCCATGGCGGAACAGGCCGGGTATCAAAGCCTGGAGAGCGTGATCCGTGAGGGCAAAACGCTGAAAACGGGGGATAAAGTGTACTCTGTCTGCATGGGAAAGGCCATCATCCTGTTCCACATCGGGAAGGACGAGATTGAGAATGGTATGAACATCCTGGGCGCGCACATCGATTCCCCCAGACTGGATCTAAAGCAGAATCCGCTGTATGAGGACACTGAGCTGGCGTATCTGGACACACATTATTACGGCGGCATCAAGAAATATCAGTGGGTGACCCTTCCCCTGGCCTTACACGGCGTGGTGGCAAAGAAAGACGGCAGCGTGGTGGAGATCGTGATCGGGGAAGACGAGTCTGACCCGGCTTTCTGCATCACCGACCTTCTGGTGCATCTCTCCGGCGAGCAGCTGGACAAGAAGGGCGCTAAAGTGGTGGAGGGCGAGGCCCTGAACCTGCTGGTGGGGAATATCCCGCTGAAGGGCGAGGAAAAAGACGCGGTGCAGGCGAATATCCTGAAACTGTTAAAAGATAAATACGATATCGAGGAGGAAGATTTCCTGTCTGCGGAGCTGGAAGTGGTGCCGGCCGGAAAAGCCAGGGACTGCGGGCTGGACCGCAGCATGGTGCTCGCCTACGGCCACGATGACAGGGTGTGCGCGTACACTTCCCTGAAGGCCATGCTGGAAATGAAAGAAGTACAGCGGACGGCGTGCTGCATCCTGGTGGACAAAGAGGAGATCGGCAGCGTGGGCGCCACGGGTATGCAGTCCCGCTTCTTTGAGAACACGGTGGCGGAGCTTTTGAACTGCATGGGCGTGTATTCCGAACTGAAACTGCGCAGGGTGCTGGCCAACTCCAGGATGCTCTCCTCGGATGTGAGCGCCGCATTTGACCCGGAATATGCCTCCGCGTTTGAAAAGAAAAACAGCGCTTATTTTGCAAAAGGGATCGTGTTTAACAAATACACCGGGGCGCGGGGAAAATCCGGCTCCAACGATGCGAACGCCGAATATATGGCCCAGCTTCGGGCGGCGCTGGATAAGCAAAAAGTGGCTTACCAGACGGCGGAACTGGGGAAAGTGGACTTTGGCGGCGGCGGGACGATCGCCTATATCCTGGCGCTGTACGGCATGCAGGTGATTGACTGCGGCGTGGCGGTGCTGAATATGCACGCGCCCTGGGAGATCGTGAGCAAGGCGGATGTGTACGAGGCGAAGCGCTGCTACACGGCGTTCCTGGAAGCATAGAAAAGCTATTTCGCAAAAGTCAGATTGGGGACGGATATGGAATTAAAAATACCGATCGAGATTTCGGCAAAGCATATTCATTTGAGCAGGGAGGATTTCGAGGCCCTGTTTGGCAAAGGCAGGGAGATGACCTTTGTAAAAGAACTGAGCCAGCCCGGACAGTACCTGTGCGATGAGCGCCTGACCATAGAAGGCCCCCGCGGGCAGATGGAACACGTGGCCATCCTGGGGCCGTACCGGAAGCACAGTCAGGTGGAGCTGGCCATCACAGACACCCGCAAGCTGGGGATCCCAAAAATGATCCGCCAGTCGGGGGACATCGCGGGCACGCCGGGGTGCCGCCTGATCGGGCCGGAGGGCAGCATCGACCTGCCGGAGGGCGTGATCGTGGCGAAGCGCCACATCCACATGACGCCCAGTGATGCGTACCGCCTGCACGTGAAAGACAACGAGGAAGTGTTTGTGATCACCGAGAGTTACGAGCGCGCGCTGATCTACGCGAACGTGGTGGTGCGCGTGCACCCGGATTTTGTGCTCGCCATGCACGTGGACACAGACGAGGGGAACGCCTTCGACCACAGCGAGGAGCAGTACGGCGTGATCCTGAAAATGTTTGACGGCAATGCCTACAGCCTGCACGACTGGGCGGAGGAGCTGCTGTCCGGCATACAGCGCTGATCCGGGAGGCAGGCCCGAACGGGGCTTTTGCACAGGGTTTTCCAGTTTTGAATTTGAAAGACAGGCGCACTGCGCCGGATAAAAGAAAGACCACAAAACCTGTACCAGGAAAAGGAGAAATGTATGAGCAACGTAAAGAGGGTTTACGTAGAAAAGAAACCGGCCTTCGCCGTGCAGGCCAGGGAGCTGGAGCATGAGGTGAAAAGCTATCTGGGCATTTCAGGGCTGACCGGTGTGCGCGTACTGATGCGCTATGATGTGGAAAATATTTCCCCGGAGGTGTTTGAGACAGCGTGTACCACAGTATTTTCCGAGCCTCCGGTGGATGTGCTCTACCGCGAGACATTTCCCATGGGGGAGGGCGACCGCGTCTTTTCTGTGGAATATCTGCCCGGACAGTTCGACCAGAGGGCGGATTCCGCCGAGCAGTGCGTGCGCTTTCTGAATGAGGAGGAACACCCGGTGATCCGCTCGGCCACTACCTATGTGATAGAGGGCGAGATCACAGACGAGGCGTTCACTGCCATCAAGAATCACTGCATCAACCCGGTGGACTCCCGCGAGACCGGCATGGAGAAGCCGCAGACACTGGTCACGGCGTTTGACGAGCCGGCGGACATTCAGGTACTGGAAGGGTTCACAGGGATGGCGGAAGAACCGCTTCAGGAGCTCTACCGCTCTTTGAACCTGGCCATGACGTTCAAAGACTTTCTGCATATTCAGAATTATTTTAAAACGGAAGAAATGCGCGATCCAACCATGACGGAGATCCGCGTTCTGGATACTTACTGGTCGGATCACTGCCGCCACACCACATTTTCCACGGAGCTGAAGAAGATCGAGTTTGGCGAGGGCGATTATCGGGAGCCCATCATGGGAACCTACCAGAAATATCTGGCGGACCGGGCAGAAATTTTCAAGGGCAGGGACGACAAGTTCATCTGCCTGATGGATCTTGCGCTGATGGCCATGCGCAAGCTGAAAAAAGAAGGAAAGCTGCAGGATCAGGAGGAATCCGAGGAGATCAACGCCTGCAGTATCGTGGTGCCGGTGGAGATCGATGGGGAGACGGAAGAATGGCTGGTGAACTTTAAAAACGAGACCCACAACCATCCCACGGAGATCGAACCCTTCGGCGGAGCGGCCACCTGCCTTGGGGGCGCCATCCGCGACCCGCTGTCCGGCAGAACCTATGTGTATCAGGCTATGCGGGTGACCGGGGCGGCGGATCCCACGGTTTCTGTGAAGGAGACCATGAAGGGCAAGCTGCCGCAGAAAAAACTGGTGCGCGGCGCGGCGAAGGGGTATTCCTCCTACGGAAACCAGATCGGCCTGGCTACCGGTTATGTGAAAGAAATCTATCATCCGAACTATGCGGCGAAGCGAATGGAGATCGGCGCCGTGATGGGGGCGGCCCCCAGAAAAGATGTGATCCGCGAGACATCGGATCCCGGAGACATCATCATCCTGCTGGGCGGGCGTACCGGGCGCGACGGCATCGGCGGAGCCACAGGTTCCTCCAAGGTACATACGGAGGCTTCCATAGAGGTGTGCGGCGCGGAAGTACAGAAAGGAAACGCGCCGACTGAGCGCAAGATCCAGCGCATGTTCCGGCGGCCGGAGGTGAGCCGCCTGATCAAAAAGTGTAACGATTTCGGCGCGGGCGGCGTGTCGGTGGCCATTGGGGAGCTGGCGGCGGGCCTGCATATCTATCTGGACAAGGTGCCGAAAAAATACGCCGGCCTGGACGGCACGGAGATCGCTATCTCCGAGTCCCAGGAGCGCATGGCTGTGGTGGTGGATCCGAAAGATGCAGAGGAATTTTTGAAATATGCCAACGAGGAAAACCTGGAGGCGGTGGAAGTGGCAGTTGTCACGGAAGCGCCCAGGCTGGTGCTGATCTGGAGAGACAAGGAGATCGTAAATATCAGCCGCGCCTTCCTCGACACCAACGGGGCACATCAGGAGACAGACGTCTTCGTGGAGATGCCGTCCAAAGAACAGACTTATTTCCGCAGGGATGAGATACCGGATGTGAAGGGCAGATGGCTGGCGGATCTGGCGGATCTGAATGGGTGCTCCCAGAAAGGCCTGGTGGAGATGTTCGACAGCTCCATCGGCGCGGGCAGCGTGCTGATGCCCTACGGCGGCGTTTATCAGATGACAGAGACGCAGGTGATGGTGGCGAAACTTCCGGTGCGGAAGGGCAAGACAGACACCGTGACCATGATGAGTTACGGGTTCGACCCGTACCTGTCCAGCTGGAGCCCGTACCACGGGGCGATCTACGCGGTGCTGGAATCGGTGGCCAGGATTGTGGCGGGCGGCGGCGATTACCGAAAGATCCGCCTCACCTTTCAGGAATATTTCCGGCGCATGACGGAGGACGCGAAGCGCTGGAGTCAGCCCTTTGCGGCGCTCCTCGGCGCTTATGACGCGCAGATCGGCTTCGGGCTGCCCTCCATCGGCGGCAAGGATTCTATGTCCGGCAGCTTTAACGACCTGGATGTGCCGCCCACGCTGGTATCCTTTGCGGTGGACGTTGCCAGCGATAAGACCATCCTCACGCCGGAGCTGAAGACGCCGGGCAACAAATTGGTGCTCCTCTCCATTGGAAGGGATGGTTACGACCTCCCGGATTATGCGCAGGTGAAGGATCAGTACGGGAAATTCTTTGAGGATGTGAAAGCCGGAAAGATCGTCTCCGCTTATGCGCTGGACGGCAAGGGACTGGCGCTCGCCGTGTCCAAGATGGCGTTCGGCAATCATCTGGGCGTGAAGATCGAGCACAACGTGGACGAGCGCGACCTGTTTACGCCGGGCTTTGGCTGCATTGTGGCGGAAGTTCCGGGCAGCCAGGTGGGGCAGCTGTCCATCACGTATACCCTGGTGGGAGAGGTGCTGGAAAAACCGGCCCTGGAATATAAAAATGTCTCCATTTCCATGGACGAGGCCCTGGAGGCCTGGACGGGCACGCTGGAGAGCGTGTTCCGCACCGTTTCCGGGGAGAAGGGCGGCACGGCGTTCCTGCCGGAAAACCTGAGAAAAGAGGACGGCCCGACGGCAGTGTTCTTTGCGGGAAAGACAGACCAGGTATATGTCTGCAGGCATAAAGTGGCCCGTCCGCGGGTGTTCATCCCGGTATTTCCGGGCACGAACTGTGAGTACGACAGCACAAAAGCGTTCGAGCGCGCAGGCGCGGAAGTGGACGTAAAAGTGTTTAAAAACCTGACGGCAGAGGACATCCGCGACTCAGTGCGGCTCTTTGAGGAGTCCATCAACCAGGCGCAGATCATCATGTTCCCCGGCGGATTTTCCGCGGGCGATGAGCCGGACGGTTCCGCAAAATTCTTTGCCACGGCTTTCCGCAACGAAAAGATGAAAGAGGCTGTGATGCGCCTTCTGAATGAGCGGGACGGGCTGGCTCTGGGAATCTGCAACGGGTTCCAGGCGCTGATCAAGCTGGGACTGGTGCCGAACGGAGAGATCGTGGGGCAGACGGCGGATTCCCCCACGCTGACATTCAACACTATCGGCCGCCATATTTCCAGAATGGTCTATACCAAAGTGGTATCCAACAAGTCTCCGTGGCTGCGCCTTGCAGAGCTGGGCGCAACCTACTGCAACCCCGCCTCCCACGGCGAGGGGCGCTTTGTGGCCAGCATGGAATGGATCCAGAAGCTGTTTGCCAACGGGCAGGTGGCCACGCGCTATGTGATGCCGGACGGCACACTGGATGTGGACAATGAGGAATGGAACGTGAACGGCTCCCATGCCGCCATCGAGGGTATCACCAGCCCGGACGGCAGAGTGCTGGGAAAGATGGCACATTCCGAGCGCCGCGGCGACTCCGTGGCCATCAACATCTACGGAGAGCAGGACATGAAGATCTTCGAATCCGGCGTGGAATACTTCCGCTGATAGAAGGGAGCAGGAGTACATGGTAGTAAGGGCCTACGAGGAAAAAGACTTGGACGCGATGATCGCCATATGGAACGAAGTGGTGGAGGACGGCATTGCATTTCCGCAGGAAGAATGTCTGACAAGAGAGACGGGCGCTGAATTTTTCGCGGAACAGACGTACAGCGCCGTGGCGGTCGATGAGGACACCCAGGAGGTGTGTGGCCTGTATATCCTGCATCCCAACAATATCGGAAGATGCGGCCATATCTGCAATGCCAGCTACGCGGTGAAGGGCAGACAGCGGGGACTGCACGTGGGAGAGAAACTGGTGACCGACTGCCTGGCGCAGGGGCGCGTCCACGGCTTTCGCATCCTGCAGTTCAACGCGGTGGTGGCATCCAATATTCACGCCCGCCATCTGTATGAGCGGTTGGGATTCGTCCAGCTGGGCGTCATCCCAAAAGGTTTCCGCATGAAAGACGGACATTATGAGGATATCTGTCCGTACTACCATGAATTATAAAAGGCGCATGCGGCAAAAAAGAGCGATGCTGGAGTGTGAAATGCTGGAAAGCGAAATACTGAAAAGCGAAATGCTGAAAAAGCGAAATGCTGGAAAGCGAAATGCTGGAAAGCGAAATGCTGAAAAGTAAAATGCTGGAAAAGCGAAATACTGAAAAGCGAAATGCTGAAAATCTAAAATATGGACAATGGCGAAAAGGATGAATGGCTTCGGCTGTTCATCCTTTTTTGTTACTTTATTTACCGTATTTCTCTCCATGTGTTTTCTGTGCGTTTCGATATGGCAGGAAACTAATTGCATGGAAAATGTTCAGATCGCGCAGAGCCAACTTACAAGCGCTGGCATTTTCCCATTGTTGGCGGAAATTTGTGTTGTGACATTGTGACACACAAAAGGGCGCACGAAATAGAACATGCCACTTTTTGCCGAGACATGTTTCATTTTGTCACAAAACATCGAAAATGCTTGCCAGCGCAGCAGGACAGCGGATATGATATTGCTATCGGGTGCGCCGGCAGTGGGCCGGAAGCGTTCCGGATGCGTATTAATTAGTGAAGGGAGATTTTTTTATGCAGCAAATGAGTGACGATGCAAAAACCTGTTACGCGGTTCTGCGCGGAAAGACAAAGGAACACCTTTTTGAAGAAGAAATCCAGAAAATGAAGCTCCTGGATGTGACTGCCAGGGTGCGGATCAGCATGGACATACATATAGTGGCATACTGTGTGCTGGACAATGAACTGCACCTTGTACTGCTGCTGCAGGACGGCCAGTCCGCAGATGAATTTCTGGATAACATAGCCCGCAGCTACGAAGAAAACTGCCTGGAAGACGGCGGCCCGCTCCGCGTGGATTACCTTGCGGCGCAGAATCAGTTCCCGGACGTAAACTCGTCCGTGAGCGAGCATGGTTTCTTTTACAATACCGGAAAGAAGATCAGCCATTTTCGAAAAAATACCATAAAAGAGCTGAACGACAAAAAGGCCGCGGTACACTATTGCCTGAAAATGCACATGCTTCCCGTGAAACAGGGAATCGTGGAAGAACCGCAGGACTACTGGTGGTGCAGCTATCTCGATTATATGGGAAGAAAATGGCTCCCCGTGGCGGACACGGAGCAGATTCTCTCAAAATTTAGCTCGGATCCAAAACAGGCGATAAAACTTATTCGTCAGCGCCACATGGAGGCGCTGCTAAAAAACTCCCCTACTTTGTAAAACGAAACAGAGAGCGGTTTGGAACGGAGAAAAAGACATTTTATACATTTTTACGGGCGCGGCGGTGGATTCGTCCATGTTGCTGCGCCTGTGGTATCTATTCCATGCCGTGTGTATCCTCTGCTTGTAGTATCCCGTGCCATGTGTATCACGTGCCTGTAGTATCATGCGCCTGTGGTGTCCCACGATTGTGATATCCCGCCCCTGTAGTATCAATGCCTGCAGACTGCTCACAGCAGCAGAATAGCGGAGCACTTTTCACTGATGCCGCGTGCAGCGGAACCAACGCCGGGTATAGCGGAATCAACGTTTGGTGTATTTTAAAGAGCCGCTCCTTGTGTTATACTTTGTGCAAACATGGCAAAGGAGATTCGGCTTATGGATCAGAAAAAAATAGGCGCATTTATCGCACAGTGCAGGAAAGAGAAAAACATGACCCAAACGCAGCTCGCCGGGCGGTTAGAGATTACCAGCCAGGCAGTTTCCAAATGGGAAACCGGAAGGGGGATGCCGGATGTGGCACTGCTGCAGCCCCTGTGCGATGCCCTGGACATCAGCCTGAATGAACTCTTTTCGGGAGAGCATATATCGGCGGAGGAATACAGGGGGAAAGCGGAAGAAAATATTTCCAGGCTTTTTCAGGAAAAACAGAGCGCCAATCGCAAACCCGTAAAATATCTATTCTCCGTGTGCGCGAATGTCGCGCTGCTTGTGGCGGGGATTGAGTTGATGATCGGCCTTGTGGGAAATCTTTTTTATCCGGCGCTATTGGGCGTCATGCTGATCAATGCATCCGTGTGGCTGGCACTGTTTTTAATCTCCGCGGGTATCCTGCTGTACGACAAGAGAAAACTAAAAAAACGGAAAGATTCGGGCATTTGCGTGAACGCCGAGATAGAAGACATGATCCCGGCGGCATGGATCCGGGTTGGAAATTACACCACCTGCAGAATCATCTGCAGATTTGTTTATGAGGGCGAGGAATACAGGGCGGTGAGCAGTTACTATGTTTTGACGCCGTTTCTGCGAAAAGAAGATCTATATGCGGATGTGTATATCGAAAAAGACCGCCCTGACCACTATAGTGCAGAAATTTTTCGAGCAGAGTGACTGACTGGTGCTTGACAAAAACAGTCGATAGGGATTTGCGGTACGTTTTTCTTGACATTCATACAGCCCTGCAATATAATTTTTTTATAGAAAGTTGCGGTACAAATACGAGAAGGAGGTATGTAATGTGGCAAGACCGGGTTATATGTCTGTTTACGCAGACGAGCGCACGCAGAAAATATTTGATGAATTTTGCAAAATAAAGGGCGTAACAAAATCGGCGGCGCTGACAGAAATGCTGGATATTTACATGTTGAGTCAGGATGAAGAACTTTATATAGAATTAAAGAAAAAGTCGCTGGGCATTGAAGCGGCAAGACAGATGATCGCGGAAGCGGCAGATGAGCGGGAAGTAAATGATTATATCTTTGTGAAACTTTCCACATCCTATGATCTGAATGGAAATGCACTTGACGGGGATGCGGTAATACAGGCCTACAGGAAGAACTGCGCCGACAATGGCTTGGGATACACCTGGTTTTCTACGCAGTCGCTATCTTTGGGCATGAATAAAAAGAAAGTGGAATTTTATAACCGCATCATTCGGAACGGTGAGAATGTGAAGATGCTGTTTGCGGTGAGCGGCGAGGAGAATGACATCAAGTATTCCGCCAGAGTTCTGGAGGTTGTGTCCTCAAGAGATAATACAAAATGTCCGGGTGAACCGGAAGCGGTGCCGGAAGAATTTGGCAGAGATGAGCGTGGGAAAATATGGATAAAAATAACTGATCTGAAAAAAGAGGAAGCCCTCCACGCGGATATGCTGGTGATAGGAAACACAGGGAGTAATCTGAAACGAGTGATCAGCACCTCGCAGTTTAGTTTTGGATATGTGTGTCTGGACAACTGATCAGAGATCGAGAAGGCAGCAGTGCCGGCAGACAGTAGATCTGAAAGAGGCATTATGATCGCGGCTTCCGTTTGAGGGGAAAATGATTGAGGAAAAAATGATTGTGAGAAGATGATCGAGGAGAAATTGAGGTATGGAATATAGAGAAAATATGTTAAGCTATAAAGATTACTGCACACTTAGGGAAAGTGTCGGCTGGCATCTTTTTTCGGAGGAACAGATGCGGACGGCCCTTGAGCATTGCCTATACACGATAACAGCAGTTGAAAATGGTCAGACGGTCGGCATGGGGCGGCTGGCAGGAGACGGAATGTATTTTTTGATAATGGATATTGTAGTGCATCCGGCCTTCCAAAAACAAGGGATTGGCACAAATATCATAAATATGCTGCTGAAATATGTTGAAGACAAGACACCTGCTGGCGGACGGTCCAGTGTTCAGCTGATCGCGGAAAAGGGAAAAGAACCTTTTTATGAAAAGTTGGGGTTCAAGCTGCTTCCGCATGATTTTTGCGGAGCCGGGATGAGGAAAGTGATCCGTAAATTACCCGGTTAGCCATTATATCTGATAATATAGTAGTTGACTTTTACACTACATTCTATTATGATATGTAGTATGAAAATAAACAAAAAAGAAATCATCGAAACAAAAATAATACAAAATCAAGGGATTATACAGATCGCTGATATTGTTGAGGAAGGTATTTCGAGGCAGTACGCAATTCAATATTTGCAGGAAAGAAATTATGAAAGGATTGCAAAAGGCATATATCTGGCACCGGATGCGTGGCAGGATGATCTGTACATTCTTTCCCTTCAGTATAAGAAAATTGTCTATTCCCACGAGACAGCTTTATATCTGCTTGGGTTATCGGAACGAGAGCCGGTCTGCTTTACGGTTACTGTACCGAGAGGGTATAAGGTAGCTTATAAAGGGAAAAGTCCGTTAAAAAAAATAACGGCAGTTGAGGAACGATATTCCCTGGGTATTGATACTGCTGTTACATCATATGGGCATACGGTTTTATGTTATAATGCAGAAAGAACTCTGTGTGATATTTTCAGAATGGATGTGGAAATGCAGGAAAAACGATTTGCAGTAAAAGAATATCTGAATGGAAAGAAAAACCTGCCAAGACTTATGGCATATGCGAAACTGCTTCATGTGGAGAAAAAAATCAGACAATATATGGAGGCACTGCTTTGATCCATACATCGAGACAGCTGAAAGCTCTGGTAAGAAATAGATCTCATGGAGATAATGTAAAGGCTATGACATTAATCCGAAATTTTGCAATGGAAAGATTTTTGGAACGGATGTCTTTGTCAAACTATAGCAGTAATTTAATATTAAAAGGCGGATTACTGGTTGCATCCATGGTTGGACTGGATAATCGGGCAACCATGGATATAGATACTACGATACGGAATTATCATCTTTCGGAAGAAGATGCAGGAAAGATGATAGAGGATATTATCGCCGTTCCTCTTGATGATGGGATACAGTTTGCCATTAAGGGTGTTGAAAGCATTATGGATGAAGCGGAATATCCGGGAATCCGTTTTAAATTGGAAGCAGTATTGGATACAATGAAAACTCCTTTGAAAATGGACATTTCCACAGATGATGTGATCACACCGGGAGAAGTGAATTACGAGTATAAGTTGATGTTCGAGGAGCGCAGTATATCTATATTGGCGTATAATCTTGAAACAGTATTGGCGGAGAAAATGGAGACAGTAATTTCACGGGGAACGTTAAATACACGGATGACCGGGAATCCACACTATTTTGACAGAGATGCCGCGGCCGGGCAGCTGTTGGATCATCTGACCGAAAGCGGCGCGGTCATCTGTTACAGCGGTGATCTGGATCCGGATGGAATGGATATCGCGGATCGGTTGTGGCAGCGCTGCGGAAACTCGGTGCAACTGTGGAGGATGAGACCGGAAGACTACAGGGAGTTGATGTCCGGTGAGGCGTTAAGCGACAGACAGCTGGTCAAGCTTAAGAATCTGAAGAATGTGACATTGCGCCATACGGCCGAGCTTGTACAAAAAGAAAAAATGGCGGGATATCAGGAGAATATGTTAAAGCAGCTGACACAGGATGTCCTGAAAAGGACATGAATCCGAGAAAAGCGATCTGCTGTAAAAGAATATAACGGAAGATGGCCTGGAAATCCATCGCAAAAAGGAAAAGAATCGTTACCGATTTGATAATTATCCATTAATTATAAGTTAGAGTTAATTACAGATAGTTAGAGATTATTCATGTTTTTAAATTTGATAATGATGGTTAAAACATAACAATAAAGGAAGGCTTCTCTTGATGAAGCAAAATTTTTTTACTTGAAAAATAGGTAGAAATAGATATACTTATAATTAATTAGAAATAAAGTTAGAGTTTATAAAATGAGAGGTGCCTGTGTGGAAAGACCAGTTAAAGAAACATTGGCTATTGAATTTAAGAGTGATAAGAATTGTTATTCTATGGCAAAACTATATGAGGATTTAGTTGGAATGGCAAACACCGATGGCGGTTGGTTATTCTTGGGCATGGAGGACGATGGAACACCTACGGGTGTACATAATCAGCATAAAAACCTTCAATTTATGGAATCCAGTATACAGGATAATACAATTCCGTCCTTGTTTGTGCGTACACACATAGAAAAGTGGGACGGCTGTCCTGTGTTGGCAATTGAAATTCCAATTTCCAGGCAGCTTATGATGACTGCTGAAGGAAAATATCTGCGCAGAAGGCTCAAGCGGGACGGGACACCTGAAACAGTTGCACTGAAACCTTATGAGATCCTTCAACGGCTTTCTTATATTCAGGCACTGGATCCATCTGCGCAGGTAATTGAAGATATTCCTGCGTCGGTGGCCTTGAGTTCTTTGGAACGGGAGCGTCTGCGGAATATGATCCGTATTTATCATGGAGATTCATCACTTCTGGAATTGTCGGACAATGAATTGGATAATGCTCTTGGCTTTGTGCGAGAAAGAAATAAAGAGAGTTTTCCCACTATTGCCGGATTGCTGATGATTGGTCATGAACAGTATATTCGCCAGTATGTTCCCAGCCATGAAGTTTTATTTCAGGTTTTAGAAGACCTAAGTGTTCAGGTAAATCCTCCGGCGATGCACACTTCTCTTTTACAGACATTTGAAAAAGTGAGTCTTTTATTTCAGTCCCGTGTTGTAGAGAAGGAATTACAGATTGGCTTGTTTCGGGTTCCTATCCCGAACTACGAAAAGGATGCATTCCGAGAAGGCTTTGTGAATGCATTGGTTCACAGGTTATGGAAAGCTTTCCATAAATTATGTTATGTGAAGTCAATAGTTATGCGAAGTAAGTTCTTGTTTTGCATAAAACAGGAACTTTTTTCTTACTTTAACTTAGCATAAAATTATGGTACCTTCAAGAGACAACCTTTACCGGTTGTAATAAACTCAAGGAGGTTTTCACATGAAAACAAATGATTTACCAGCTGTAACCGATGCCCTTATCAACAAGATGAAAGCAGATGGGTACAGCCAGGCCCGGATGGAAGATACCCGATGGATACTTGGCCATTTCTTCCATTACTGTAATAAGCACGAAATTACGCTTATTACTGTCCCCATTGCTGTACAGTTTGTGCAGGACAGTTTTGGGTTTGATTATTATCATACCACTTCTCGATTCCAGACAATTCTCCGGCGTCCGCTTCTTATCCTTTTTGAATTCTATGAATTCGGCAATTACAAAAAGACACATCAAAGAGGTTCCACAACACAGATACCCATTATCTATGCGGCCGTATACAGGGAGTATGTTGACTATGTCAATTCTATGCCTATTGGTCTGAAAACCCGGGAACGCAAAATCTGGTCATTTACAAAATATCTTGAATACCTTGAATCGGTTGGGATCGTAAGTCTTTCCCAGATTCAGTTCAACACTGTGCATGACTATATCCATTCCCTGACCGATTATGCCCCGGCCACCCTGCGCATTACAAAGACAAATCTCCGGGAAGCTTATGATTGGATGTTTGAGAAAAAATATATCGCATTTTCCGGCAGGCAGATGTTCCCTTTGATCCGTAAGGATCCCAGGAATAAGCTGCTTTCTTATTATTCCAAGGAAGAGATCAGTCAGCTCCTGTCCTGCGTCGACACAGACACTCGGTCAGGAAAGTGTATATATGCTGTCATCTGCCTGCTCGCACATCTGGGCATGCGGGCGGGGGATGTCATTGCACTCAAGTTCTCTGACATTGACTGGGCCAGGGGCACGATATCCTATGCACAGCAGAAGACAGGAAACCTTTTGACACTTCCGCTTATTGACGAAGTAAAGTATCCCCTGATTGATTATATAAAAAACGGACGGCACAACAGTGCGGATCAGGAATACGTTTTTGTAACATTATACGCACCATATACAAAGTTTGGCGGCACATCCTCCCTTTTCAGGATGGTGGAAAAATGTATGCGGACTGCAGGGATTCATTATGAAGGCAGGCATCATGGCCCCCATTCCCTCCGCCACAGCCTGGCCACAAACATGATGGCCGAAAACGTACCGATCAGCGCGATCGCAAACATCCTCGGCCATTCCAGTACACGGACAACGGAAATCTATCTTACCGTGGACGAGACGCATCTGAAAGAGCTTACCCTGGAGGTGCCTGATGCCTGAAAAATCGTCAAAAACAAACAAACTGCCGGACTTCAAAGGGCCTTTTGCGGAACGGATCGTCGAATATATTAATTATAAGAGGGCACAGGGATATAAGCTGCATGACCCGATCGTCTACCGGCTCAGGGAAATGGATCTGTTTTTTCTTGAAATGGGTGTCCAGGAAATAAAGATCACGCGGGAAATGTATGAAGCATGGACTGCCCCAAGGTCAGCAGAAAAGGAAACGACAACGCAAAAACGGCAGAATACAATCAGGGGATTCGCTAACTATCTTGTATTGCGTGGATATGAAGACATTTACACAGGGTATGATGATGCCCGGATCTTTAAGAGGGACTTTATCCCGTATATATTTTCCAGGGATGAGATCAGCAGGATGTTCCGTGCACTCTCAAGGCTCTGCATAGACTCTCCCGGTTATAACAGTGATACGTTCCGCATGGCGATGCTGCTGTATTACTGCTGTGGGTTCCGAAAGTCAGAAGTCCAGAACCTGAGGGTGGGGGATATTGAGTTCCAGACCGGCAGGATCACAATCCTCAACGGGAAAAATGATGTAAGCCGTATAGTTGTTGCTTCCGACTCTCTTTTAGGAGAACTGCAGACCTATTCCAATAAATACCTCCGAAATGCCGATCCGGGAGATCCTTTTATCCACGGCCCTAAAAGCAGACGCTACACGGAAAGCATGCTTTATGGGAACTTCCATTGGCTGCTTTCAGAAGCCGTAATTCCTCCGAGACCAGATGGGGGACGCCAACGCCTGCATGATGTCCGCCATACCTTCTGCGTCCGGGCGCTTGAGCAGATGCAGGAAAAAGGCTTTGACCTGTATACCTCCCTGCCGCTCCTTTCCACGTATCTTGGCCATAAGCACATCACGGAGACTGAGTATTATCTGCGGATGATGGAAGAACATTTTGGTGGGATACTTGAAAGATCCGATTTCTGCCATCCGGGGATCTTTCCAAAGCAGGAAGGCGGTGATACCAGTGAATAAAAACACCTTTTCCTATCATCTGACAAAATATTTTGCTGAATATCTCCCGAAACAGGCAGCGGCCTCCCCCAATACGATCCTCTCTTACCGGGATACCTTTGTACAACTTATGGAATTCTATAAATCGGAGTACCGCCTGCCGCCTGAAAAGCTGAGTTACGGGGACTTTACAGCCGTCCGGATCGAGAGGTTCCTTACCCACCTGGAAGAAGTGCGCGGCATCAGTATCCGCACAAGGAACCAGAGGCTGGCAGCGATCCATGCTTTTTTCCGTTACCTCCAGTACCGGGATCCTGCCGGGTTTGAACAATGCGCACAGATCCTTTCCGTGCCATTTAAGAAAACGCCTGCCACGCCGATGAATTATATGAGCGTGGAAGAAGTCCGGCTGCTTTTCTCTATCCCTGACCAAAGACAGGACAGACAACTCCGCGATTTATCTATCCTGGTACTGCTGTATGAAACGGGTGCCAGGGTGCAGGAATTGATCGACCTGTGTCCTGTAAATATCCGCTTTTCTGCAACTGTCACAGTGGAACTTCATGGGAAAGGAAACAAAACAAGGCTCGTCCCTGTCAATGCGGATGCCGCCGCCATTGTCAGGAATTACATCCGCCGATGCAACAGGGCTGATGCAAACGAGCCATTGTTTGTGAACCGCAAAGGCGAAAAACTTACCCGTGCAGGAATACAATACATCATAGATAAGTATGTGTCAATTGCCCG
>CANRKY010000032.1 GCA_947631355.1 uncultured Marvinbryantia sp. | reverse complement strand
GTTATGAAGCGCAAAGCGAAGACGAAGACGGCGAGAGTGCCGATCACCTGGAAAGAGGTGAAACGCCAGAAGTTTCTTATCATATGTTCCTTGTTATTTGTCATTTACGGTATCGTTTTTTACTATGTTCCCCTGGGCGGGTGGCTGATGGCTTTTCAGAACTATAAGCCGCGCACCGGGCTGTTTGGTTCCAAATTTGTGGGGCTCGACAAATTCAAATTCCTGTTTTCAGACGCCACGTTCCTGCGCGTGATCCGAAACACGCTGGCCATGGGTGTGCTGAATCTGGTGGCCACCTTTGTGATGGCGATCTTGTTCGCGATCCTCTTAAATGAGATCCGATTTGTATTTGGAAAAAAATTAGTCCAGACGATTTCTTATCTGCCGCATTTCCTTTCCTGGATCATCGTTACCGGTATCCTGCACGATGCGCTTTCCAACTCCGGCATCGTGAACGAATTGCTGCGGAACCTGGGCATTGTGGATAGATCCATTAATTTCTTTGCCAACACGTCTTATTTCTGGCCGATCGTGGCGTTTGCCAACGTGTGGAAGGAGACCGGGTGGAACGCCATTATCTATCTGGCGGCCATCACCTCCATCGATCCCAGCCTCTACGAGGCGGCGGCCATCGATGGGGCAGGGCGCTGGGCCAAGATTAAAAACATCACGCTGCCCAGCATCAAGCCCACCATTATGATCCTGCTTCTGATGAACATCGGCAACGTGCTGAACGCGGGATTTGAAGTACAGTACCTGTTGGGCAACGGCCTTGTGAAGAAAGTTTCAGATACCATCGACATTTACGTGCTGACCTGGGGTATCAGCCAGAACGATTACTCCCTCGGTACGGCGGCCGGTATCTTTAAGAGCGTAGTTGCAATTATCCTGATCGTGGTCGCAAACCAGATCGCAAAACGATCCGGCGAGCAGCGTCTGTTCTAAGGGGGTGTCGGCATGCGTACAAAACCAAAGAAAACAAAAATGAAAACAAAATGGCCGGATAAGCTGTTTGTGATCTGCAATACCCTGTTTATGATCGGCTTTGTGGTGATCACCTTGTATCCGGTGCTGAACACAGTGGCAATTTCCTTTAACGATGGCGTGGACGCCGTGCGCGGCGGCATCCATCTGTGGCCCCGCAAGTTTGTTCTGAAGAACTACGACACGGTGCTGCATCAGCAGAACATGATCACCGGCGCCGTTATCACGGTGGCGCGTACCGTCATCGGCACGGTGCTGGCCCTGGTGACAAACGCCCTGCTGGCGTATATCGTCAGCAGAAAACGGTTCCTGTTCCGCTCGCAGCTGGCGCTTTTCTGGGTGCTCACCATGTATGTGAACGGCGGTCTGATCCCGGTGCTTCTCGTTTATCGGAGCCTGGGGCTCACCAACTCGTTCTGGGTCTATGTCATTCCGGGCATGATCAGTGCCTTCAATATGCTGGTTATGCGAACGTATATGGAGGGCCTGCCGGATTCCCTGGAGGAATCCGCACAGATTGACGGGGCGGGAGATTTTACCATCTTCACCAGGATCATCTCCCCCTTATGTAAACCGGTGTATGCGACGGTGGCGCTGTTTGTGGCCGTGGGGCAGTGGAACTCCTGGTTCGACGCCATGATCTACAACCGTATGAGACCGGAATACACCACCCTGCAGTACGAATTGATGAAACTGCTCTCCTCCGTTATGCAGCAGAGCGGGAGCGCCACCAATATGGCAAGCGCGGGGCAGGCGGCCACAGTTACGCCGGTGTCTGTGCGCGCGGCGGCCACGGTGGTGACTATGCTTCCCATCATCTGCCTGTACCCGTTCCTGCAGAGGTACTTCGTGACGGGTCTTACCATCGGCGGTGTGAAGGAGTAAAAGCAAAACGAAATTGTGATCTTTGTAAAATGTCTCTGACTGTCAGACGATGTTCTGCCTCTCAGAGGCATTTTCTTCGAATGGAAACTTCCTGCTAAAAATTGTCTTACGCAGAAAAGAACATCATTTTGTACTTGTGCGAAAAAAGAAAATGGTTTATATAGAAAAAGAAAACTGTTTGATAAAGCAAACGACTATATAAAAAAGAGGACATCTTGTGTAGAAAAAATCTTGTATAGAAAACATTGTATAGAAAACGTTGTATAGAAAACATTGTATAGAAAACGTTGTATGGAAATCATTGTATAGAGAAAGGAGCACAAAATGGAAAAACGTACTTACCGAAATGTATTTGCCGAGGCGGGCATCGACGCTGCCCTGGTGCAGGAGAAAACTGCGGCCTGCTTTGAAGAAATCTTTTACGGACCGGACCGGTTTTACCACGAGTTCGGGGAGGATATGGCCTATATGGAGGACACGGGGAACCACGATGCCCGCACGGAGGGCATGTCCTACGGGATGATGATGTGCGTGCAGATGGACCGCCAGAAAGAATTTGACCGCCTCTGGAAGTGGACGAAAACGTATATGTATATGGAGAAGGGTGTGAATCGGGGGTATTTTGCCTGGTCGGTGAGCCCTGAGGGCGTGCCGAACGCATACGGCCCGGCGCCGGACGGCGAGGAATATTTTGCCATGGCGCTGTTTCTGGCTTCCCACAGATGGGGTGACAAAGAGGGAATTTTCTGTTATTCTAAAGAGGCCAGAAGTATCCTGCACACCTGCCTGCACAAGGAGGAGGACGGCGAGGGGCGTGGCATGTGGGATCCAGAGAACCACCTTATCCGCTTTATCACAGAGTGTGATTTCACAGACCCCTCCTACCATCTGCCCCACTTCTATGAATGTTTCGGAGAGTGGGCCAACGAGGAAGACCGGCCGTTTTGGAAGGAAGCGGCGAAGGCCAGCCGGGAATTTCTGCAGAAGGCGTGCCATCCAGAGACGGGGCTCTGCGCGGAGTACAGCACCTTTGAGGGGGAACCCTTCGGCGGCCTGCAGGATGTTTTCGGCAGGCACGACTGGTATTACAGCGATGCCTACCGCACCATCGCAAACATCGGCCTGGACCACGAGTGGTTCGGCGCAGAGCGGGGGTATGGCTGGCAGACGAAGATCGCGGAAAACCTGCAGCGGTTTTTCTGCGAGACGGTGAAAGAGCAGCCCAGGGCCATCTACAGCATTGAGGGAGAGATCCTGGGGGAGAGCGCCCTGCACCCGGTGGCCATCACAGCCACAAACGCCCAGGCTTCTCTGGCGGCGGATACCTTGTCCGGGAACGCCCTTACCTGCGTGCGCGAGTTTTGGGAGACGCCCCTGCGAAAAGGCGACAGGAGATATTACGACAACTGCCTGTACTTCTTTGCGCTGCTGGCGCTGGGCGGAAATTACCGCATCTATTAAAAACATGTAAAAAAACACAAAAAATAAACACACAAAAATAAAAACGCAAAAATAAAAGCACATAAAAATAAAAACGCATAAAAAAACATAGAAAAAAGGGAGGACAACAGAATATGCGCACTGTAAAAAATCCGATCATGCCGGGATTTTACCCGGATCCGTCCATATGCAGGGTGGGGGAAGATTTCTATATGGTAAATTCCACATTCTCTTATTTTCCAGGCGTGCCGGTATTTCACAGCAAAAACCTGGCGGACTGGGAGCAGATCGGGAATGTGCTGGATCGGGATACACAGGTGCCATTGGATGGGCACGGTCTGTCCCGCGGGATCTTTGCCCCCACGATCCGCTTTTCCAGCGGAACCTTTTATATGATCACCACCAACGTCTCCTACGGCGGGAACTTTATTGTGACGGCAAAGCGCCCGGAGGGCCCGTGGTCGGAGCCGCACTATCTGGGGGATCGCGCGCCGGGCATCGACCCCAGCCTGTTTTTTGACGAGGATGGCGCCGGCTATTACATCGGGCAGCGGGAAAAACCGGTGGGCTGCAGATATTACGGCGACACCGAGATCTGGATCCAGAAGCTGAACACGGATACGCTGGAACTGGAGGGCGACATGGTGGTCGTGCTGGACGGGTTCCAGAAAAATGCCGTGTGGTCGGAGGGACCGCACCTGTACCACATCGGAGAATATTATTACATTCTCCACGCGGAGAGCGGCACGGCGTTCCACCACTGCATTGTGGCCGCGCGCAGCAAAAACGTGTTCGGCCCCTACGAGTACTGTCCCAGCAATCCCATCATCACCCACCGGCACCTGGGAAAAGATTACCCGGTCACCTGCGTGGGGCACGGGGATCTGGTGGACGATGGCTGCGGGAACTGGTACATGGTGATGCTGGCCTGCCGCCCAGAGAATGGATGCACGCTTTTGGGCCGGGAGACATTCCTGGCAAAAGTGGCGTGGGAGGACGGCTGGCCCGTGGTAAATCCGGGCATTGGACGGCTGGAGGACGAAGTATTGCTCTGCGCAGATGGATGCAACGCGGAAGGACATAATCCAGACATGCAGAGCACAGATGGACACAACGCAAACGTGCAGTGTGCAGACGGACACAGCGCGGACAACACAAACTTGCAGAGTGCAGAAGATGCGCAGGGCACAAATGGACAGAGCGTGAACAGACAGAACGTGTGTGGACAGCGTCATTATACGTTCACGGATGCCGTTCTTCCGCTGGAATTTTTAACTATCCGCAACCACAGGGAACAGGTGTTGTCCCTGAAAGACCGCCCGGGATGTCTGCGGCTGTACATGCGGGAGGGCACACTGAGAGATCTGGTCACACCGGCCTACGCGGGTCTGCGCTGGCAGCACAAGGCGTTTGTGGTGCAGACTGTTCTGGAACCGTCTTTCGTGGGAGACCAGGACTGCGCCGGGATCGCGCTGGTGCAAAATGAGGAAAACCATATCCGCATCGAGGCATGCCAGGAGAGCGGACAGTGCAGGTTCCGCGTGGTCTGCTGTCGGAAGGGAGAGGAGCAGACAGTCGCCTGCAAACAGACAGACGCGTTTTCCAGTGCGCGCATCCGCGTGGCTGTAAACGGACTGTCCGCAAAAATATGGTGCGCGCCGAGGAAAGGCGACTGGCAGGTTCTCGCGGAAGATCTGGATCTGAGCTTTCTGAGCACAGAGCAGGCGGGCGGCTTTGTGGGCTGCACAGCGGGGATGTATGCCTCCGGAAACGGCAGAGACGAGGGCGGTTACGCAGACTTTACAGAATTTACCTATCAGCCGGCATGAAGCAGCAGGGCCAATTTTTGCGGGAGGTGCATGAATTTATGAGTCTTACAACATTGTGTTATATTGAGCGGGACAGCGCGTATCTGATGCTTCACCGGGTGACGAAGAAAAACGATGTGAACAAGGATAAGTGGATCGGCGTGGGCGGCCACTTCGAGCTGCACGAAAGCCCGGAGGAATGTCTCCTGCGCGAGGTGAAGGAGGAGACGGGGCTCACGCTGACGCGCTACCGGTTCCGCGGCCTGGTGACGTTTATCTGCCGCACCGCGCCCGATGTGTGGGAGTCGGAATATATGTGCCTGTACACGGCGGACGGGTTCACAGGAGAACTGACGGACTGCGATGAGGGCAGGCTGGAGTGGGTGGAAAAGAAGCGCATCCCGCAGCTGAACCTGTGGGAGGGCGACCAGATCTTTTTCCGGCTCCTGGAGGAGGACCGGCCCTTCTTTTCCCTGAAACTGGAGTACGAGGGGGACGTTCTGAAAAGAGCCGTGCTGGACGGCAGAGAGATGAAGCTGCCGCAGGATTAACAGGAAATCTGGTGAAAAATGACACAGCAGCTGAAAACGGCACAGCAGCTGAAAATGACCCAGCAGCTAAAAACGACACAGCAGCTGAAAACGACACAGCAGCTGAAAACGACACAAACGATACAGCTGAGCAGACGAAAATAATACGACAGAGGTAAGTATGAATAAGAAAGAGATCGCGGAGATTAAAAAACAATATACACAGCAGCGCTGCCCCGTGAGCCGCATCTGCGGCTGCTACGTGGACGGAGAGAAAAATATCAAGACACAGTTCCGGGAGAACTTTTTGTCCCTGCCGGAGGAGGAATTTTTTAAATACTTAAATATTTTCCGAAAAACCATGTCCGGCGCCATTGGGAAGAACCTGCTTCCCATGGAGTTCCCGCTGGACACGGAGAGAGACGGCGGGACGCAGGAATTTTTGCTGCGCCTGCGATCTTCCGGGCTGCAGGACGATGACATTCTGGAAGAATTTTACGAAAAAGTGATCGCGTCCTACTATTACGCGGGGAATTACCTGATCCTTTTGAGCTATGCGGTTTATGATGTCCCCGGAAAAACGGCGGACAACCTGGAGATGGAGGACGCCTCGGAGGAGGTGTACGAGCACATCATCTGCTGCGTCTGCCCCGTCAATCTGGCGAAGCCGGGGCTTTCCTACAACGAGCAGGAAAACTGCTTTTCCAGCAGAGTGCGGGACTGGCTGGTGGAGATGCCGCTGCTCGGATTCCTGTTCCCGGCGTTCCACGACCGCAGCACGGATATCCACAGCCTGCTGTATTACACGCAGAAGCCGGAACTGCCCGGCAGCGACTTCGTGGACGGGATCCTGGGGTGCGCGCTGCCTCTGACGGCGGGCAGCCAGAAAGAGACATTCCAGGCCCTGGTGCAGGAGACGCTGGGGGATACCTGCGACTACGAAACTGTGCGGGCCATTCATGAAAACCTGAACGAAATGCTGGAGGAGCAGAAAGACGAGCCGGAGCCCCTGGTGCTGGGGAAGCCGGATGTGAAGCGCCTCCTGGAGCAGAGCGGCGTGCCGGAGGAAAAGATCACGCAGTTTGACGAGCGCTTCGGCGAGTCCGCCGGGGAGGAGACGGTATTTGTGGCGGCGAACGTGGCCAACACAAAAAAATTTGAGGTAAAGACAAAGGACGTTGTGATCCAGGTGAACCCCCAGCGGAGCGACCTGGTGGAGACGGCTGTGATAGACGGGAAAAAGTGTCTGGTCATCGAGCTCACGGAGGATGTGGAGGTAAACGGCATCACGGTGCACAGGTGACGGGAAACAGTTGTCCCATTGGAAGCGGAGGCTTGCTATGAAATTTTTTCATCTCTCCGATCTGCACATCGGACTGAAATTAATGAACCGCGATCTGCGGGAAGACCAGGAATATATCCTGCGCCAGATCGTGCGGGCAGTGCAGCAGGAGCAGCCGGACGCGCTCCTGATCGCAGGGGACATTTACGACAAGGCGGTGCCCTCCGCGGAGGCCGTGGAGGTGTTTGACGGATTCATTGACCGGCTCACAGAGGCGGCGCCGTCCCTGACCATCATGGCGGTGAGCGGCAACCATGACAGCGGCCCGCGCATCGACTGTTTTCGCTCGGTGCTGGCCAGACAGCGGCTCCACATGGTGGGGATGCCGCCGGTAGAAGAAGACGGATTTATACAGAAAGTCGTGCTGACAGACGCATTTGGGCAGGTATGTTTTTACCTGCTCCCCTTTGTGCGCCCGTCGATGGTAAAACAGGCGGTGGGCACAAAGGAGGACGGGAGCTGCCTCTCCTATGATGAGACGCTGCGCAGGCTGATCGGGCGGGAAACCATAGACGAAAAAGTGCGCAATGTGCTGGTGAGCCATCAGTTTTATCTGCCCTCCGGCAGCAGGGCGGAGGATGTGGAGCGCATGGATTCCGAGATCCGCATGGCGGGGAACATTGACGAGGTGTCTGCGGATGTCCTGCAGGTTTTCGACTACGCGGCCCTCGGGCACATCCACAAGCCCATGCAGGTGTGCGATGAAAACCACCGGTACTGCGGCACGCCCATGGCCTGTTCCGTGAGCGAGGCGGGGCAGGAAAAGGGGATCGTGATGGTGGAGATGCGGGAAAAGGGAGACATCCGCACAACGGTTCTGCCCCTTGTTCCCCTGCGCCAGATCCGGGTGATCCGCGGAAGTTACCCCGAGGTGCTGGAACAGGCGTGCGAAGATTATGTGAGCGTTATCCTCACCGACAAGGTGGATCTGGATGTGATCGATATGCAGGAGCGCATGCGGCTGGCCTATCCGAACCTGCTGGAGATCCGGCGGGAGACGCAGCGCCGGACGGAAAACACGGAGGCAGCCGACACGCAGCTGGATCCGTTCCAGCTGTGCAGCAGTTTCCTGAAAGACCTGGACGACGGGGAAAAAGACATTCTGCGGGATGTGATCAATTCAGTTCTGGAGGGCAGATGATATGAGACCATTGCGGCTGACCATGCAGGCGTTCGGCTCCTACGGGGCGCCGGTATCCATTGATTTTACAAAGACCGTGCAAAACCTGTTTTTGATCACCGGCGACACGGGGGCTGGAAAGTCCACCATCTTTGACGGGATTGTGTTTGCGCTGTACGGGGAGACCGGATCCTCGTCCAACAAAAAAGAGGGCGTTGTGCTGCAGAGCCAGTATGCGGCGATGGACGCGCAGCCCTTTGCGGAACTGACATTTTCGGAAAACGGCCAGATCTACACGGTGCGCCGCGTGCCGCGCTACCGAAAGACGGTCACCAGAGGGGCGCAGAAAGGCTCGTGGCGGGAGATCAGCGGCAGCGTGACCCTCACCATGCCCGATGGAACGGAGTATCCCCCGAAGGAGACAGATGGAAAGCTGGAGGAGCTGATCGGCCTCACCAAAGGGCAGTTTATGCAGGTAGCCATGATCGCCCAGGGAGAGTTTATGGATCTTCTGCGGGCAAAGTCGGACGACAAAAAGGTGATTTTCCGGAAGCTGTTCCACACGGAGCTGTACCAGGAGATCGCGGAGGAGCTGAACAGGCGCAGAAAAGAAAAAGAAAAAAATCTGGCGGTGATCCAGACTCAGTGCGGCGCGGAGGCGGCCAGGCTGCAGATCCCTGCGCAGTATCCGCAGGCGGATGTCATGCAGGAGCAAAAAGACAGGTTTGCCGGGGGCGACCGCTCCGCAGCTCCGGATCTTCTGGAAATGCTGGGAGAACTGTGCGCGTATCTGGAAGAAAACACGCAAAAGACGGAACAGACCTACCGCGAGGCGGACAGACTGCGGGATGCGCGAAAAACGGAATACACCAACGCGGAAAATCTCCTGGGCCTGTTTGAACAGCTGGATCAGGCGCAGGCGGAGCTTGCCGCGTGTGAGGAACAAAAAGAGAGCGCAAAGGCCGCGCAGGAACTCTCGGCGCGCCTGAAGGCCGCGTACGAAATGGCGGCGGTATACCAGCGGTTCGCGGACGCAAAGCAGGAGACGGAAAACATCCAAAAGGAGCTGGCGCGGCAGCAGGAGGAACTGCCCCGCCTTGTAAATGCGGCAGCGGAGGCGGAAACTGCCTCGGCAGCGGCCAAAGAGGAGCAGGAAAAGGAGCTGGAACAGTTCAGCAAGACGGACGAGCGGGTGAAAAAGGCGGAGGCTCTTTTTGCAAAGATCGAGGAGGCAAAAAAAGAGGCTGCGCAGAAAATGGACGCGCAGCAGCAGGCAGAGAAACAGGGAAAAGCCCTGCAGAAAAAGCTGGAGGAGCTGCGGGAACAGGAAACGGCAGGAAAGGAGCAGCTCCAGAAGCTGGAGGGTGCGCAGCACCGCCTGGAACTGTGGCAGATCAAGGAGCGGGAAACGCGGGATCTGGCGGACGAGTGCCGGGAGTTTGCAAAACAGGGCGAAAAGCTGGAGGAGCATCGCAAGAACGCGCAGGCTTCAAAGGACAGCTACCTCAGGGCGCGGGAAGCATACGCGGCACAGGCGGCAGAGTACGAGTCCATGCGCCAGGCATTTCTGGACGGGCAGGCGGGAATCCTTGCGCGGGAACTGGTGCCGGGCAGCCCTTGCCCGGTGTGCGGTTCCACGGAGCACCCGCACCCCCACGCGCGGGAACTGGGGCAGGACATCTCAAAAGAAATGTTGGACGCGCTGCAAAAGAAAACAGATGCGCTGCGAGGAAAGCAGGAAGACCTGGCGGCGCAGGCGCGGTCGGACATGGATCTGCTGACAGAGCGGGAAAAGACCTTCGCCCAGACTTCCGCCCGGCTCCTGGAAAAATTCGCAGATATAGGTTTTTCAGGGCTTTCGGCGCAGAACTTCACGCCGCAGGCGGCGGAGCAGTGGATGAGCCAGCGGGAAAGCGCCGTGAAAGACGAGGGAGAAAAACTGCGGCAGGACGCCAAACGCTGCCTGGAGCTGCAGAAGCAGTGTAAGGAGAGCGAAGAAGCGATCGCCCGGCTTCAGGAGGAGACGGAGGGCGCGAAAACGCGGGAAGCGGAGGCCGCGGCTGCATACCGCGGCGCAGCGGAGCGCCTGAAAAGCCTGGAGGAGACGAAAGATTACCCGACCCCGGAGGACGCCCGCAGGGAACACGAAGCGGCGAAGCAGGCCCTGGCGCTGAAAAACGAGGCATCCCGGAAGGCGGGAGAGCAGGCCGCGCAGACACAGCGGGCGAAAGAGCGGGCAGAGGCGCTGGCGCAGAGATATGCCGCGGAGCTGCCGGGCAGGGAGCGGCGCAGCGAAGAATGCCGGGCACAGTACGAGACGGCCCTGCAGGAATACGGGTTTGCGCAGGAGCACTGGCAGTCCCTCACTGAACAGTACCAAAAAGCAAAGGTGGAGGAGCTGCAGGAGAAGGTGCAGAAGTATCAGCGTGCGCGCGCCGCGGCGGAGGCGCGGGAAGCCGCCGCAAAAGAGCAGATCAAAGGACGGGAGCGGCCTATGCTTCAGGAGATCCGCCGCCGGGTACAGGAGGCCGAGGAGGCGCGCACTGCGGCGGAGGCGGCGTACGAAAAATTCCGGGAGGCGTACCGAACGGATCTTGCGGTGTACCGGGAGCTCGCGCCAAAGATGGAGGCGCGCCAGAAAGAAGTGCAGGAACACGCGCGGCTGGATGTGCTCTACCGGCTGGTATCCGGAAATGTGAGCGGTTCCCGCATGGATCTGGAGACTTATGTGCAGCGGTATTATCTGGAGAGGATCCTGTCTGCGGCAAACAGGCGGTTCTACACCATGACTGCCGGACAGTTTGAACTTCGCATGGTGGATCTGGAACAGGCGGGGGAGGGGAAAAACCGCGGCCTCGACCTGATGGTTTACTCCACCGTCACCGGAAAAGAGCGGCAGATCCGCACGCTCTCCGGGGGAGAGTCGTTTATGGCGGCCCTCTCACTGGCCCTGGGAATGTCCGACCAGATCCGCGAACATTCCGCGGGGGTCAATTTAGACATGATGTTCATAGACGAAGGGTTCGGCTCACTGGACGAACATTCCCGCAGCCAGGCCGTGAAAGTGCTCCAGGGCATGGCGGAGGGCTCACGGCTGATCGGCATTATCTCCCATGTGACAGAGCTGAAACAGGAGATCGAAGATCAGCTCCTGGTGACAAGGGATGAAACGGGAAGCCATGTGAGGTGGAGAAACACCTGATCCTGCAAGTGGCAGTTGATTCGGTAAATCAGTCGTTCTGGTAAATCAGCTGTTCTGATAAAACAGTTGTCCCGGTAAAACAGTCGTTCTAATAAAAGAGTACGCCGATATTTGCTGTACAGAAGCAAATACCGGCGTATTTCAATAGCAGATCAGTTTATGTTATAAATGACACAATAGCCGATGCTGGAAATGATGAAATGAAGGATGTCATTTGTAGATTAAGATACATACATTTTCTTCCATCTCATAATAGATGGCGGCCGCCACATCCACAGGCAGGTTGATGCAGCCGTGGGAACCGGCGATCTTGTAGGTATCCCCGCCGAAATAGCCCTGCCAGGAGGCATCGTGCAGGCCCTGCCCGTCATCGAAGGGCATCCAGTACTGCACTTCCACATCCCAGGTTTCGCCTGCGCCGCCGCCCCCGCCTTTTAAGTTGTAGGGGCTGGCCTTGTACGGGATGGTGAACACGCCCTCGTGGGTCTCGCGCTCCGGGGTGGGAAGGCCGGAAATGATGGGGCTTTCCACCACCAGGTTTCCGTTCTTGTAGAACCACAGGTACTGGTTGGACAGATCCACCTCCACATAAGTGCCGTTCAGGTCGTCCATGCCATCGCGGCTGTAGCCCCGGTGGGCGTAGACGGGTTCCCGGCTGACGGCGGTGTTCGCGTAGATATCATCCATCAGCTGATAGGCTTCCCCGTCAATATCAATCTGGTAGCCATAGCTGTTGTACTCGATGGTCATAGTGCCGCGGTAGGTGCTCTCAAACGTGCGGGGGATGCTGTAGGTATCGTATTTTTCGGCCAAGTCGTACACGTAATTGTACACTGCCTCCTCATCCAACGGCGCACCGTCCTGATCCATCAGGATCCAGTCCCGGATGGTATTCCAGTCCAGAACCTCTGTCTTGCTGCCAAACTCGTAGGTGATCTTTGCGTTGCAGTATTGCTGGTAGATCCCCAGTTCGCGCTCCAGATCCGGGTCGTCCTGCTTGATCTTCGGCTGACGGTAGATGCTCTCCGGCACATCCATGCTCACGGTGGTCCCGGAGATGCCGGCGGCCAGATCCTTGTCTATGGTCTCCTTCACCAGTTTCTGCAGATCGGCGTTCTCAAAATCCGTGCCGTACACTTCCGGCTGGATGACATAAGAGCCGTTTTCCTCCACCAGCATGGCATCGGTGGTGGTGACGCGCGGCACCGTGAAGCGCTCGCTGCACACAGCCTGATCGAAGACGGCCTCATCCACGGCAAACGGCACGGTCATGCTGTAGTCGCTCCCGGCGATCAGACCGGCGTACGCAAACCAGCTCTGACTGTCGATCAGCTTCTGGATATCGGCGCGTATGGCCTGGGCGTCCACCTGATAGCCGATCTCTGAAAAAGAGGTGTGCAGCACCTCTGTGCCCTGTTCATCCAGGCGCAGATCGTAAGAATTATAGGGCCCCTCCAGGATGGCGGCGGCCTCGTCGGCGGTCTTTCCGGACACGTTAAATCCGTTCAGCACCGTGTGGTGATAAAAACGCCCGTCCATCAGTTTTATGTAAGCGACATCCGCGGCCGCAAACGCGGCCACCACGGCGGCTGCGATCAACACTCTCTTACGCCGGATGCGATGTTTCTCGGCTTTCTGTTTATTGATTCGTTTTCTCCTGCTCCAACGCATAAATGACTCCCCTTAAATCCACAAAATTCGTCAGATAATATACTAATATCTTATACCTAAAACATAAAATGTCAACAATATTTGAACGATTATTTTCAACTGGAAAAAAGTGTGCTATACTGTTTGCGGAAATGCAGACTGTTTTGCCGACAGAGGAGAAAAGCGATGGGAAAAATACTTGTGATCGGGATCGCGGGGGGCTCGGGCAGCGGAAAGACCACCCTCACGAACCAGATCGCCGCACATTTTCAGGAGAGTGTGACGATCATAAAACACGATGATTATTACAAGGCGCACGATGATCTGACCTACGAAGAAAGGTGCCGCCTGAACTACGATCATCCCAATGCGTTCGACACGGAGCTGATGATCCGGCACCTGAAGGAGCTGCGCCAGGGGAAGGCCGTGGAGTGCCCAATATACGATTACACGGTGCACAACCGCAGCAAAAATACGGTGATCGTGAACCCGGCAAAGGTGATCCTTGTGGAGGGGATCCTGATCTTTGAGGACCCGCGCCTGTGCGAATTGATGGACATCCGCATTTTTGTGGACACAGACGCGGACCTGCGCATCATCCGCCGGATACAGCGGGATGTGATGGAGCGCGCCCGCAGCCTGGATTCTGTGATCAATCAGTATCTGAGCACGGTAAAGCCCATGCACGAGCAGTTTGTGGAGCCGAGCAAGAAAAATGCCAATATCATTGTGCCGGAGGGCGGATATAACAAAGTGGCGATGGAGATGATCCGCAACCAGATCGACCGGCACCTGCGGGAGGAATGAACCATGAACACCTATATTCTGGAAAATGATGTTCTGCGCGTCACGGTGCGCCAGAAAAGCGCGGAGCTGATCTCCGCCGTGAAAAAAGAAACCGGGGTGGAATACCTCTGGTGCGGGGATGCCAAATACTGGGGCTGGACATCGCCCATCCTGTTTCCCTTTGTGGGGCTGACAAGGGATAAAAAATACACGTATGAGGGAAAGACCTACCCCATGACCCAGCACGGATTTGCCCGGGACTATGAATTTGAAGTGATCTCTCAGACGGACGCGGAGATCTGGTTCGCCCTCGCGGCGACTCCGCAGACAAAAGAGAGTTATCCGTTTGATTTTCGGCTGGAGATCGGATACCGGCTGGAAAGGGGCAGTATTCAGGTGCTCTGGAAGGTGGAGAACACAGACAGCAAGCCGCTGTATTTTTCCATCGGCGCCCACCCGGCATTCATGTGTCCCCTAAACGGAGAGGGCGCGCAAAAGGATTATTATATGGGGTTTGAGACGGACGCCGCAGAGCTGCGATATCGGCTGATCGATACGAGCTGCGGTCTGATCGCGCCGCAGGAATATGCGCTTTCTTTAGAGAACGGCCTGCATCGGATCGAAAAAGACCGCTTCGATCTGGACGCGCTGATCATAGAAGGGCGCCAGACCCGGAAAATGTGGCTGGCAAAACCGGATCGGACGCCCTATGTGTGTGTGGAATTTGACGCGCCGCTGTTTGGCGTGTGGTCCCCGGCAAAGCTGGACGCGCCGTTTGTGTGCATAGAGCCGTGGTACGGCAGGAGCGACGGCACAGACTTTCACGGCACGCTGGAGCAGCGGGAATATGGAAATACCGCCGCGCCCGGCGAGACATTTGAGACATCGTACCGGATCTCTATTTTATAATGGTGCCTGTTCGGCCCTCAAGGGCGTCCAGAGCGTGCTCCAGATTGGTGATGACTGCCATGCGCCCTTCGCGCCCGGTGACGAAATCCACCGAAGCGCGGATCTTCGGCAGCATGGCCGTCTCTCCGAACTGTTTTTTCTCGATGTGTTCCAAAGCCTCCGCCGCCGTGATGCAGCCCAGTTCCACCGGCTGATCGGTGTGGCGGTCGATGTCCACTTTCTCATCGTTGGTGAGGATCAGCAGAACATCCGCGTCTGTCTGCTCCGCCAGCTTTCCGGCGGTGTAGTCTTTTTCAATGATGGCGCTGGCGCCCTTCAGGCTGCCGGACTGCTCCATAACGGGGATCCCGCCGCCGCCGCAGGCCACCACAAGCTGACCGGCGTTCACCAGCGCGTTGATGGCGTCAATCTCGATAATGGCCTGGGGACGGGGAGAGGAGACGATCCTGCGGTATCTGCCGCCGGTTTCCTCCACCATATGATTTCCCTTGGCCTCCTCTTTTTCCGCTTCTTCTTTGGTCATATAGCGCCCGATCGTTTTCACCGGGCGGTAGAACGCCTCATCGTACGGATCCACCAGCACCTGCGTGATAATGGTGCACACGGGCTTATAAATGCCGCGCTTCACCAGCTCCGCCCGCAGCATGTTCTGGATATCATACCCGATATAGCCCTGGCTCATGGCGGAGCACACCGACATGGGAGCCCCCGTGTAATCGGTGTGAAAATGTGCGAACTCATTCATGGCTGTGTGGATCATGCCCACCTGCGGAGCGTTGCTGTGGGTGATGATCAGCTGGCAGTCCGCTTCCACCAGATCCGCCATCACTTTGGCGGATTTTTTTAATGCGATCTTTTGTTCCGGGAAGGTTGTGCCCAGGGCGCGGTGCCCCAGGGCGATGACCACTTTCTTTTTCATAGCGTGCACCTCATGACTTTTGCTAATTTCTTTTCTTAATTTCCGCAAGGATTTGGTTTTCATGATGTTGGGGTCAAATGATGCCATACGGATTGCACTCCCACAATCCTGCCCGATATTCGGAATCCGTGGGGCCCCTGCCCCACTTCTTCCTCATATCAGGGCGGGTCATAAAGTCCTTCATCCACTGGCATATCAATATGCCGTGGATCAGGACTTTTGACCCTGGCATCATTTTAATATTACAATATGTGGTTTGGAATTGCAAGCGATCCGTTGGCATATTTTTGGGACAGACTCATATATTGGAAATAGAGGATTTGCAGAATGGATAATGTGGGAGATTTTTTCAAGATATTTTCGGTGAACCTGCGGCGCGTCCTGGAGCGCCTGGATGTGGGGTTTGAGGATCTGCAGGAGATCCGCATGCGCGTGGACTGCCCGCTGATCGTCCTGTGGGCGGGGCGGGAATACTTTGTCACGCCCGAGGGGAAAGTCACGGCAAAACCGGATGAGGGGATGACGGTCAGCCGGAAAGAACTGCTGGAGACGGTGGACTACATAGCCGGTTATTCCCTGTACGCCTTCGAGGATGAGATACGGCACGGCTTTCTCACCATACAGGGCGGGCACCGCATCGGGATCGCGGGAAAGATCGTGATGGACGGGGACCGGATACGGAGCGTGAAGCATATTTCATTTTTGAATATCCGCCTTTCCCACCAGAAAAAAGGGTGTGCGGATGCGGTCTTCCCGTACCTGATCCAGAACGGGGAATTTAGCCACACCCTGCTGATCTCCCCGCCGCGGTGCGGGAAGACCACCATGCTGCGGGACCTGATCCGGCAGCTGTCAAACGGGAACGCCTATTACGCGGGCTGCACGGTGGGGGTGGTGGATGAGCGCTCGGAGATCGGAGGGGCCTATCTGGGGGTGCCGCAGAACGATCTGGGCATCCGCACGGATCTTTTGGACTGCTGCCCGAAAGCGGAGGGCATGATGATGCTGGTGCGCGCCATGTCGCCGGGGGTGATCGCGGTGGATGAGATCGGGGACTACCGGGACATCCGCGCCATCGAGTCGGTGATCCACTGCGGGTGCAAGCTGCTGGCCACGGTTCACGGGGCGTCCATGGAGGATGTGAAGAAAAAGCCGCTGCTGCAGCGGCTGGTGCGGGAGCACGTTTTTGAGCGCTACGTGGTTTTGCACGCCCGGAAGCCGGGGCAGGTAAAAGAAATCTTTGACGAGCGGGGAACCGATATCTTCCGCCGGGAACCCATATGCTGAGGGCGGCGGGCGTGGCGGCGGTGATCTTATCCTGCACGGCCATCGGAGTCATAGCGGGCTCTGCCCTGTCGGACCGGGTATCCGCCCTGCGGGAATTGGACCGTCTGCTGACCATGCTCAAGAGGCAGATCCAGTACGCGTCGGCCCCGCTGCCGGAGGCGTTTGACGAGCTGGCCGCGCGCTGCCGGCCGCCTTTTTCCCGGTTCTTTGCGGAGACCGCCCGGTGCATGGAACGCCGGGACGGAAAAAGCATGGAGGAGATCTTCAGAGAGAATGTGCAAACCTGCCTTTCCGGGATCGGTCTGTCTGAGACGGATCTGGAGGCCCTGGTGCGGCTGGGCGGGAGGCTGGGCTATCTGGACGGCGAGATGCAGGTGCGGACCATCAGTTTTTACCAGGAGGAGCTTGCGCAGGTGCGCGCTGCCGCCGAAGAAGAATTTCGGCAGAAGGCAAAAGTATATCGGTATCTGGGATTTTTGATGATGTGCTTGATTTGCAGGAATATAT
>CANRKY010000031.1 GCA_947631355.1 uncultured Marvinbryantia sp. | reverse complement strand
TTTTTTCTGCTGTCTTTATTTTTGCTTCCTTTATTTCTATCTTTATTTCTTCATCAATGTCGCGCAGTGCTTCCAGGAGGCGGGTGAATCCCTCCTCCCTGTCCGCAACGGAGGTAAGCGCAATGGCATAGCCGCCGGCCGCCATCTCAAGTTCCAGGTGAAACTTCTCCCGCAGGCGATCCGAAAGCCATTTTCCGCTGTGCCCTTCCGCGCAGAGGATCAGTTTTGAAGGATCCCGGTCGTACACCGCGTCTTCAGCGTATGTATTGGCGTCTTCATCGCATGTATTGGCGTTTTCTTTGTATGCGTTGGATGTGCCGCGTCCCTGCAGCGCATTCGCCCGTTTTTTCTCGGTCTGTCCCCGCACAAGTTTTATATGTTTTAAGTAACCCACCTGCTCCGCAAAATCTTCCAGCCTGTTCGCCAGCGCACCCAGCGCGTCTTTTCCATATGTTTCCATGTAAGACACACACTCGTCCATGCTGGCCATCAGTACATAAGAGGGACTGCTGCTCTGGTAAATATTCAGGAATTTCTCTATCCGGTCCCGGCTCACCAGTCTGCCGTTTCTGTGCAGCAGCGCTGTCTGCGTGAGGCTCGGCAGTGTTTTGTGCAGGCTGTGTATCACGATGTCCGCGCCAAGCTTTACGGAGTTCTCCGGGAAATATGGGTGAAAGCCAAAATGTGCGCCGTGCGCCTCGTCCACAATAAGAGGCACGCCAAAAGAATGGGCGATCTCGGCAATCCGCGCAGCGTCCGACACCACCCCCTCGTACGTGGGCGATGTGAGAAAAACTGCCTCCGTATCCCGGTTTTCCTCCAGCGCAGCCCGCACATCCTCCGGGCGGATGCTGCCGAAAGGGTACACGTAAACTGTTTTCAGCTGACGGATCTCCGCTGCATGGTACGCCGCCTTATGGCTGTTCCGTGCCAGAAGAAGTTTCCCTCCAGGCTTCACGCACGCAGATATGGCGGCCAGGATACCCGCCGTGCTGCCGTTCACAAGATAATAAGTGTCCTCGCTCCCGTACAGCGCGGCAGCTCTTTTCTGTGCCTCCAGCAAGATTCCCTCCGCGTGGTGCAGGTTGTCAAATCCCTCCACCTCTGTGATATCCAGCCCCCGCACTTCCTGCAGCGCGCCCGCGCACCGCTTGTGCCCTGGCATATGGAAGGGGTAGTAGTCGCTTTCCCCGTACTGTTTTAATAAGTGATAAAGTCCCATAAAAACCTCTCCGACAGTTTGCTCTGCATCGGGCAGCCTGTTCTGTGTTGTCCGTGCCTGTCTTTTGCAAATTTCATTGGAATGTAAAACTTCTTAGGAATGTGAAACTTCTTAAAAATTATAAAATATGCATCACTCCCTGTCAATGTGCGCCGCCCTATAAGGCAGCCAAAATAAAGCATATTGCAGAGCGGCAAATGGCACAGCGCCTTATACAGCAGTAAAAATGCACTATGTCACAAAGTAATTATAAGGCAATAAAAGCGCATCATATCGCAAAATAATAAGTGACAAATCGTCTTATGAAATGAGAAAAGTATGCTATGTTATAAAATGGTAAGCGCATACTGTCCTATAAAACAGTAAGGCACCAGATAAAATATGGGGGTTGTGGAAAACAGCGCATTACGTTAAAATAAGGGTATGTCTGACAGGAAAGGGGTGCATTTTGTTTATGTGGCTAAAAGCAATTCTCACATTGTTCTGGCTTGTTTTTCTTCCTTTTGCGTGCGGCACTCTGCTCCTGACGGTGACCAAACGGAAAACCATGTGTTTTTCTCTGTGTATGCTCTGCGGCTATTTGGTGATGTTTTCTGTGTGTGAAATCTGTTTTGTTCCTCTGATTCTTATGAAGCAGCCGTTTCACACGGCGGCATACGCCATGGCCGGCATCCTTTGTATTCTGGCCCTTGTATCCGTTTTTTTCTGCAGGAAGAATCTCTTGTTTCTTCTAAAAGATACTTATTATGAACTGCGGAGTCAGTCGCCTCTTTTTTATGCTGCACTCATATTGATTTTGATCCAGATTTTTGCCTACGTCTTTTTTATGACGATCGATCAGGATGACGCCTTTTTTGTGGCTACCGCGGCGGACGCGATCCAGTACGACACCATGTACCAGGTGGAGCCTTACATCGGGTACCGCGCGTATGTGCTCCCCTACCGGTATGTTTTGTCTCCCATGCCTATGTTTTACGCATTTCTGGCAAAGTTCACCGGCTTTCACGCTGCGGTCATCGCCCACACGGTTTTGCCCGTTTTTCTTGTGAGCACGGCATACATGGTTTATTATCTGATCGCGGAGCAGCTGTTCCACGGGAAAAAAGACTCTGTGGGGCTGTTTCTTGTGCTGCTTTCTGTCATCCACATCAGTTCCTATTATTCTGTATACACGCAGGGAACTTTCCTGCTGACCCGGATCTGGCAGGGGAAGGCCATCCTGGCCGCCATACTGCTGCCATTTCTTTTTTATAATTGCTTTATGCAGCATCTTCCGGAGCGCGAAAAGGGAGGCTGGGCTGTCTGCCTGCTGACCGTGCTCTCATGCTGTATGGTTTCCTCCATGGGAATCGTGCTGGCACCGATCCTGTGTGGCCTTTTCGCCGTTCTTTTCGGCGTGTTCGGTCGAAATTGGCGCTACTTACTGGGTTCCATAATATGTGTCCTTCCCAGCCTGGTTCTGGCACTGATCTATTTTTGTTATTTTTAACTGAGGTTTCCTATCATTTTGCAGCAGTATCCGGAAACATTTTTTGGAAACATTTTCCCACAGCATCATCCGTAAGCTTTTTGGAGAAGCATTTTCCCACAGCATCATCCGGAAGCATTTTGGAGAAACATTTTCCCACAGCATCATCTGGCAGAAAAGAGGTGTAATTCATGGCGCAGTTTCATATATCCATCCAGTGGCTGATTTCCTATATCGGCACCGGCTTCCATATCTGGCTTCTGGGCGCGGCTCTGCTGTATCTCTT
The DNA here is from genome assembly GCA_947631355.1 of uncultured Marvinbryantia sp. Lineage (GTDB taxonomy): Bacteria > Bacillota > Clostridia > Lachnospirales > Lachnospiraceae > Marvinbryantia. The sequence continues at coordinate 14,547 of CANRKY010000031.1, read as the reverse complement.
ATTATTTGAGCATGAAGCGCCCGTGCGCCGGTTATTTTTAGGCTACAGCGCCGTCTGGGCCGTTTTATACTTCTGCCCTGTCACCCCGCTTGTTCTGGGAAAACTTATCGGCAATGATATATACTGGCGGTGCATCTGGCTGCTCCCCATGCCTGTGATCATCGCCTTCGCCATGGTAAAAGCCTGGGAGCGCATACAAAAAACCTGGCAAAAAGCTGGCCTTATCTTATTATTTGTGTGTCTGATCTGTATAACCGGAAAAAATGTGTATTTTCCGGACGGGCATTTTGAAAAAGCGTATAATCTGCAGAAAGTCCCGGTTCTGACCGCAACGGCGGACGCCATCATCCATGAAAATCTAGAGGAAGACGAACCCATTGTGATGCTGGCCACCTCCAATATCTCAGATTATATCCGGCAATATGACCCGCAGGTACGGCAGCTCTACGGCCGCCGCAGCGCGGTGGGCGGATTTCGTAACGGCTCCATATACATCAACCGGCCCGTTGTGAATACCAAAACAGTCTGCCGTTTTGCCATTGTAGCAAAATGTAACTTTATCGTGCTTCCCAAAGCCGCCACAGACAGCGCCATCATGTCTGCTTTCCAGTACGAGGTCGTGGGGGAAGTCGGTGAATACTATGTGTGGAAAAATCGTGCATTATATGCGTCAGAATAGCATGGTACACGGCTGAAAATAAGGAGAGATCGTATGAGACTTTTAATTATCCGGCACGGGGATCCGGACTATGAACATGATACTTTGACAGAGCGCGGATGGCGGGAGGCCGAACTTCTCGCAAAGCGCATTGCCCCCATGGATATCAAAGATATTTATGTGTCGCCATTGGGCCGGGCGCGGGATACGGCGTCCTGTACTTTAAAGGCCATGCATCGCCAGCCCACCGCCGTGTGCGACTGGCTGCGTGAATTTCCCGCTGTGCTGGAATATAAAGATAATCAGACTCTGCTGGACGCCTATCCGGACGCCCGGCGCCGGGAAGACGGCAGCTATTTCAACACCATCGCCTGGGATATCCTGCCCGCCTACTGGATGGAGCGGGAAGAATATTTCCACAAAGATATGTGGCGTAAAAGCGAAGTGGTCGCTTACAGCGACATGGAGCAGTGTTACGATTACATCACAAAAAATTTTGATGCCCTGCTGGCGGAACACGGCTACGAAAGATACCACAATTACTATCATGTCACAAAAGCAAACAGAGACACGCTGGCCTTTTTCTGTCATTTCGGCCTGGAATGTATCCTGCTCTCTCATCTTCTGGGAATCTCGCCATTTCCTCTGTGGCATGGCACGGCCTTCGCGCCCACGGGCGTAACCACTGTCTATACAGAAGAACGCCAGAAAGGCATCGCGTCTTTCCGCGCTGCACAGCTGGGAGACATTTCACATTTGTATGCCGCAGGCGTGGAGCCGTCTTTTTCCGCCCGCTTCTGTGAAACATACGATGACTGGAGCGAACGGCACTGAGTGACACTGCCCCAGCCTGCAATACAGTTTCTGTGAAAATGCAATAACTAAAGTTTCCGCGAAACATCGCATGAAATTTTGTAATACATAGGATTTCGGAGGGTCCATTATCATATGACAATCCATATCACTCAGCAAAATGATACTTTTTACCGCCAGATCTTCAAGATGGCTCTGCCGATCGTTCTGCAGAACCTGCTGAGCGCAGCTGTGAGCTCCGCGGATGTGGTGATGCTGAACAGCGTGGGGCAGTCCGCCATCTCGGCCGTATCGCTGGCCTCCCAGTATACCGGTGTGTTTTTTATGATCCTGTACGGCCTGGGCACGGGTGTAACCATGCTCAGCGCCCAGTACTGGGGGAAAAAAGATGTCCGCGCCATAGAACTGGTGCAGGGCATTGCCTTACGTTTTTCCCTGCTCATCGCCCTTATCTGGGCCGGATGCACCTTTACGATCCCGAAGCTTATGATGACGCTTTTTACCAATGACGCCGAACTGATCGCTCTGGGCACCTCCTATCTGCGCATCGTGGGGTTCAGCTATCTGTTCTGGAGCATATCGGAAGTTTATCTGGCGTCCCTGCGCAGTGTGGGCCGTGTAACCATCAGCACTTTTTTAAGTGGTCTCGCTCTCGGGCTGAATGTATTTTTAAACGCCGTGTTTGTGTTCGGCCTTTTTGGCGCGCCAAAGCTGGGCGTGGCCGGGGTGGCGCTGGCCACCAGCATTTCCCGGCTGATCCAGCTGATCTGCTGCTTTGTCGTGTCGAATGTCTCAAAAGATATCCGGCTTCGCCTGTCCTGCCTCTTTGAGCGCAACCGTGTGCTGTTCCGCGACTTCACACATCTCTCCTTGCTGGCTCTGGGAAACGATCTGGTGTGGAGCCTGGCCTTTTCCACCTATTCTGTGATATTGGGTCATTTAGGGAGTGATATTGTGGCCGCCAATTCCATTGTGTCTGTGGTGCGCAATTTCGCCACCGTATTCTGCTATGGGCTGGCCAGCGTTTCCACCATATGGCTGGGAAAACAGATCGGGGAAAATGATATGGAGGGCGCAAAAAGAGACGCCCGCCGTCTGGTGTGGCTGTCTGTGTTTGCAGGCATCCTGGGCGGTATTTTTGTGCTGGCCGCCTCGCCGTTTGTGCTGCGGTACGCCTCCCTCACGGAACAGGCCATGCACGATCTGAAATATATGCTGCTGATCAACACCTATTACATTGTGGGCACCGCGCTGAATACCACGCTGATCGCCGGTGTGTTCCGGGCAGGCGGGGACAGCCGCTTCGGATTTATCTGTGACGCCATTGATATGTGGGTGTACGCCGTGCCTTTGGGGTTCATCGCCGCGTTTGTATTAAAGCTGCCCCATCTGGCGGTGTATTTCCTGCTCTGCACAGATGAATTTGTAAAATGGCCCTGGGTGATCCGGCATTACCGCAGTCAAAAATGGCTGCACAATATCACAAAACAATATGAGTAACGAGGAGGATGTCTTATGTCATTAGAACTTGTAAAAACATATCTGGAAAAAGAGGGGATCCTGGATCGCCTGAAAGTGCTGCACGAATCCAGCGCCACCGTGGAACTGGCTGCGCAGGCGCTGGGCTGTGAGCCTGCGCGGATCGCCAAGACCATGTCGTTTCTCACAGACAATGGCGCCATCCTGGTCGTGACTGCGGGGGATGTAAAAGTAGACAACAAAAAGTTTAAGGAACAATTTCACCAGAAGGCAAAGATGATCCCCGGCGAGCAGGTGGAAGAATATATCGGCCATGCTCCGGGCGGCGTATGCCCCTTTGCCATCCGGGAAAATGTTCCCGTCTATATGGATGTGTCTCTGAAGCGGTTTGAGATTGTTTATCCCGCGGGAGGGGACGCGCACAGCGCCGTGGAACTGACTCCCGCAGAACTGGAAAAATATGCCCACGCCTGCGGCTGGGTGGATGTGTGCAAACCCAAAGAAAGCTGATGAAATATTTTTCTGCATCGCAGATCACATAATACTTTTCTGCACTGCAAGTCACACAATATTTTCCTGCAATGCAGATTGTGCGATATGCTTTCCTGCCGCAGGTCACGCGATATAGTGATCCATCAGGATCATCACGATGAATCCGATCAAAAGGGAATACGTGGCCAATCGTTCATAGCCGTGGCTGTGGGTCTCCGGAATCATTTCATCGCTGACCACATAGATCATGGTGCCTCCGGCAAAAGCCAGCGCCGCTGGCAGAATCGCGTTTGCCACAGCCACCGCAAAATAGCCGGCCATGGTTCCGATAATCTCTATGACGCCGGTAAAGCACGCAATGAAGAATACCCGTTTAGACGGCACGCCCGCCAAAAGAAGCGGCGATACGATCACCATGCCCTCCGGTATATTCTGCAGGGCTATGCCGGTAGCAACGGTGATGGCATTTCCGATATTTTCCGCCCCGAACCCAACGCCAGCGGCGATTCCTTCCGGCAGGTTGTGGATCGCGATCGCCATTACAAACAACATCACTTTATTTAACTGTGACTTTGCGTTTGCGTGCGCCTCCCGGTCGAGCCCGGTTATATGGTGCAGATGCGGAGTGAGCTTATCCGCACAGTTTAAAAACACCGCGCCCGCCAGTATCCCCGCCACAGTGATCCACACATTGCCGTACTCCATAGACGGTATGATCAGGCCGAAGATGGCCGCGGCGAGCATCACGCCCGCAGCGAATCCCAGCACTCCGTCCATCAGTTCATGCGGTATTTTTCGAAATAAAAATCCCAGGATCACCCCGGCAATCGTTGCGCCGCCCACGCCGAGCGCAGAAATCAATGCCAACTGCATTTTTTCTCCCTCCTATTCGTTTCCGAACCATCTGTTTTCGGATCATGCAGATTGATCATACAGGATCGTATAATGTCTCCCCTATATCGTCCTATCACCGGTGTGATCGGCAAATCTGCAAACTCCTGTCATAAGGATGCGATCAGAGATCGCATCCATTCTCTAGGATGCAATTAAAAATTGCATCCATTCTTTGGGATGCAATCAGAGATTGCATCCATTCTCTAGGATGCAATCAGAGATTGCATCCATTTTATACTATGATCACTCTGTGTTTCCTGTTCCTAATATAGCGCCAGATCCTGCTGCACATCACACAGCCTTGCCAAGCTTCTCACCTAATCTGATCTCACGCCATGCTGCCAAACTTCTCACCTAATCTAATCTCACGCCATGCTGCCAGGCTTCGCATCTAATCTGATCTCGCATTTCGCAACATTTTGATAAGCTGTTTCGGCCCGGGGACATTGCCCTTGTAAAGAGACATCATGCGGTATATTTTTCCTGCGATCACTGTGATCACAACCGATGCCGCCACGACCAGCGCCAGCGAGAGCAGCCCCTGGGGGATGCTCATGGCGCCCAGCAGGATCTTGGTGGGAGCCACCAGTATCGCAGTAAACGGCACCCATACCTGCCAGGTGACGGCATCCCACGGAACGTCCGCGGTCATACCGCCCGCGAGGAGTGTGGAGAAGAAGCTGAGCAGCAGCACCATTACGAACAGCGCATTGGCGTTGGAAAGATCCTCCGGCTTTTCCGAGATCGCGCCGCCAATGGCCGCCAGAGAGCAGTACAGCAGCAGCCCCGCCGCGATGATCAGCAGCGCCAGGATAACGCCGGGCACCGTGAACATTCCGGCAGCTTCTCTCATCATATCAAGGAACTGGATCAGCGCCATATCGGTCTGTGGGTTGATACATTTTGTGAAGTAGATTCCCGCGGCAAATCCTCCAAAAAGTCCAGCGAACCAACACAGCAGCTGCAAGATCGCACTGGCGGTGATGCCGAACACTTTGCCGAGAAGCATCCACTCCGGTTTTACAGACACCAGAAAATAATCCATCAATTTGGATGTCTTTTCCATGATCACACTGTTTCCGGTTCCCTGCCCGTAGGCAAGAACTACAAAATATAAGATCATAATGTTCAGATATGGCAGGATAATGGAAAAGATTTCCCTCATCTGCGCAAATTCATCGGTTTCTTCCAATGCGCCTTCCGCGCTGTCATATGTGCGCACAGACACATTCATCGGAGCGGTCAGCTCCTGTATCTGCGCCATCTCCAGGTTGGATTTCTGCACCAGAATGTAACGAAAATATTCTGTGATATATTCCTGATACGCCTCCGCGTCTTTTTTCTCCAGCAGGGTGTTCTCCGGCAACAGTACATGGATCTGGTACGTGTCTTCCGGCTTTTCGATCACCAGCAGGGCGGAATAATCCTCCGATGCCGCCGCCTTTGCCGCGTCTTCCACGCTCTGCGCAGATTCGTATGTGACATTTTGGAAGCGATCCTCCTCCACGTCTCTTAAAAATCCATAGTCTGCCAGCGGTTGGGCGTCCTGATCTATCACATATATTTTTGTGATTTTACTCTCATAATATTCTTCGTTCCCAAAGTATTCTACCGCTGGAAGGATGCAGGCCGGCAGAAGAAAACAAAGGATGGTCAGCACAACCGTGAGCCGCAGATACAATTTATTTTTTACATGCTGTATAAAAGTAAAGGAAAAAATTCTTCCCAGTGTCTTCATTTTTGCACCTCCTTTGAGCGTCCCGCCGCCATAGAAAGCAGCCTGCCTATTTTCAGCCGTTCTCCCTGGTACATCAGCAGATCTCGGTATGTTCTGGCGCAGAGGTACGCAAACAGCAGGATCACCAGCACCTGTATCGCAAAGGAAAGCACCAGCATCCCCGCGCCGATATCCCCCAGCAGATAGCGCACCGGGGCAGCGAACATCGACACAAACGGCACCAACACCGCGATGGCAGAAATAACCGGATTATCCGTTCCGGAAAGCGAAACAGAGAGGATATAGCCCGCCATCAGAAACAGCACCACGATCAGATTCGCGGGCTCCACATCTTCCATGGTGGAACAGCACGCCCCCACCAGCCCGCAGAACAGGGAGATCGTAAAGTACGCCAGCAGAAGCGCCAGGAAAATGACCGCCGCCGCTGCGGGCGACAGGCGCAGCAGATCCGATGTGATCCCCATGGAAGCCATGCTCTGCGCCACCGCAGATGTATCCGCAAACATGCTGGTAATCCCGTAAGACGCCGCAAAGGAAACCACCACCAGCACCGCCAGGCCGAACACATAGGTCATAACTGCCAGGATCTTTCCCAGAAGCAGCGCCAGTGGCTGAACGCTCACCAGCAAAAACTCCGCCAGTTTGGATGCCTTTTCTTCGATGACTTTCTGAATGATAAATACGATCACAAACAGGCAGAGCATCAGCACCACAACGCAGTATGTCAGCTGTGCGCTCAGTCTGGCCTCCACTTCTTCCTCCGAAAGCTCCTGCCTATTGTCCGCGTTCTTCTGAAGGAACTCGTCCACGCTTTTCACTTCCGCCTCATAGCCGGTCATCAGCATCCCAATCTGATCCGGCGTGGCATGGAGCGCCTGAAGGCGGGCCTCATCTAAAAGTGCCGAGAGCGCATCCGTGCACTGGTTTGTCTCCATTTCGGAAAACTCCGCCGTATCCAGTGTGAAGGCTGCGATCTGGATCCCTTCCATATCACGTGACATATGCACATAAACCTCTGATGGCTGAAGATTTTCGCCGAAGGTTTCTTCCGTCCAGTCTGTATCCAGAAAATGGGTCTGCGCAAACATCTCATTTTGCTGTGATATTTTCGTCAGATCCAGATCATAGCCTGTCTCATTTTGTACATAGACCGCCGTAATGAGGCTGGTTTCTGCGCCTGTATCCTCCTCTCCCATCAGAAGTGCCATCACCGGCACGCTGGCTATCGCCAGCAAGAGCAGCAGGACTGCGAAGATGATATATGCTTTTCCTTTCAGCATCTGTTCCAGCGTAAACCGGAACACCTTTCCCGTGCCGCGAAAATCTTCTTTTCTAATTTTCATCTGCATCACCCACTTTTTCCACAAAGATCTCATGCAGAGACGGTTCCCGCAGATCAAATGTGATAACTGTGACATGGTTTTCTATCAGCATCTGCAAAAGTGCGTTCGCCTGTTCCTCCCCCGTTACCTTCAGCTGGTATTCACATTCTTTTTGTGTGACAATCGTGATTCCGGCCTTTTCAATAAGAGATGTCACATCTGTCTCCGTTTTCAATGAGAGATGGATCCTGCCATAAGATTTTTTGATGTCGTTCAGGTGTCCCTGCAGAATGGTCTTCGAGCGGTTCAGAATAATGATGTCTGTGCAAAATTCTTCCACGGTAGCCATCTGGTGGCTGGACATGATCAGATATTTTCCTTTTGCGATTTCTTCCCGGATGATCTCTTTAAACAGGTCGGTGTTTACTGGATCCAGGCCGGACAGGGGTTCATCCAGGATCAGCAGCTCCGGATCCGAGAGCAGCGCCATCATCATCTGTATTTTCTGCTGGTTTCCTTTGGAGAGCTGATCCGCTTTTTTAGGCTGACTATTGGTGCGTTTTGCGCGTTTTTTCCCTTTCCCCTGCTTTTCCTGGGGCTGCGGGAAAAGATATTCTTCCACTTCCAGCCGGTTCGCCCAGTATTTTATGCGCTCCTTCGCATCCGCCCTGGAAATGCCGCGCAGCGTGGCAAAGTAGATCAGCTGATCCATCAATCCGTATTTCGGATACAGGCCGCGCTCCTCCGCCAAATATCCCACATTGCATGTGGAAGTGTCCAGCGGCTTTCCGTTCCAGAGCACCTCCCCGCTGTTTTTTGACAACATGTTCAGTATCATGCGGATGCTGGTGGTTTTTCCGGCCCCGTTGGTTCCCAGCAGCGCAAACACGCCTGGCTGCTGCATTTCAAAATTTAAGTTTTCCACCACGGTTTTGTCGCCGTATTTTTTTGAGAGATTTTTTACCACTAAACTCATATCCTGTCTCCTTCCTTTTTTCGAGTTATCTGCTTTTCCGGGTTATCTGCCGGACATAAATCCGATGAAAATTCCAACCGTGAAGCAGATGGCATAAAGAGTGATCACATAGATGACCCAGGTGAACAAAATCTGCTTTCGCTTTACGCGCCTCCGTAGATTTCCTCCCCGTTTTGCAGCTGTCTGCGCAGCCGCAGGATTTCTTTTTTCAGTATTTCCTCCCCTATGGGCGTTAAACGATACGTCTTCTTTCCGTTTTCGCTGGATACTATCGTGATCATGCCATCGTCCACCAGCCTTCTCAGCATGGTATATAATGTGCCCGTGCCCATTTTTATGCGGTTCTCCGTGAGCTCACTGACAAATTGCATGATGGCGTATCCGTGCCGGCTCTCTTTTAGCGAGAGCAGCGTGTAATAGGTGGTCTCCGTCATGGGAATATACTTTTTTGTCAGGTTTTCCAAACGATCCTCTCACTTTCCATGGAATTTTGTCTTTGCGTTCCACGGATTTTTGTCTTCGCTCTCCGTGGAACTACAAAAGAATGTCGCCTCTTGATATGTCGTTTATCGACATATCGTTTGACGACATGTTATCATACAACCTGTATACTGTCAATCGGGTTTTTATAAAATATTCCCGAATCCGGCGGTTTCCCATACTTACGGGAATATTTTATGGCCCAGAACAAAAAACACTTCCCACCAGGGATCAGCGTTCGTTCCCTGGCTGTGGAAGTGTCTTTTCTCTTTTCCTTAGATGTTCCTATTCCTTTTTTTCATTTTCGACTGCTTTTAATTTCTCCTGCAGTTCCTGGATCAGGCGATCTTTTTCCTGTATTTCCTGCTGTGCCTGATCTTTCTCCCGCTGCGCCTGCTCTCTTTCCTGCTGCGCCTGCTCTCTTTCCTGCTGTGCCTGTTCCTTCTCCCGCTGTGCCTGTTCCTTCTCCTGCTGCGCCTGCTCTTTCTCCTGCTGTGCCTGATCCGCAACAGCTGTCAGATGCTCGATGGTCGCTTTCTGCTCGCCTATCAAGCTGTCTTTTTTATCGATCTCCTCCTGCATCTCATCTATCATGTACTGCGCTGTATTGCGGTCCAGCTGCCTCAGTTCTTCTGAAAATAATCCCATGACATCCTCCACGTTCCGGCACATATCAAATATGTGGTTGTACAGCGGCTTGAACTCCGGGTATGTTTCCACCAGACGGATGATCTCCTCCGGCTCGTCCTTGCTCAGGAACCAGAGCCACGCCTCCAACTTGTTCTTGATATCTTTATTTTTATAGATTTCGTGAAAGATGTCAAGTGGCACGAAGTAGAATTTCTGCAGAAGTTCCAGTTTCAGCCCGGTATCGGATGTCTGCTCGAACCGGTGCAAGTACTGTTCCTTAAAAGCTTGGAACTCTTTAGGGCTGCGCTCAAAGAACACGATGGTATAGACCGGGCGGACGTCCTGATATTTGAAATCCTCCTTCTTGGTGCTCCGCACGCGCTTGTACTGCCGCAGGAGCAGGTCCGCGGAATAACACGCGCCGCGCTGTCCCGGGAAGGCGTAGCCCCGCTTCTGGATCTCTACGTTCCCAATGCTCAGATCTTCCAGCTGCACCACGATGTCTTCGGTCACCAGGGTGTCCTCGTCCGCGATGTGGGTATTGTCGTTCGGCAGCACCTCCATGATGTGTACTTTTTGGCCGAGGACGCAGGAGATCAGGTCCTCCAGCCGCTCCGGCACGGTCTCCGGGTTCAGAATCTCCTTGAACATGAAGTCATAGAGGATCTTCCGGCCCCGCATGCCGGTGCAGATGTTCAGGAACTGTCCCCTCTGTTTTTTATTCCAGCTCTGAAATGTCTGCCGCAGTTCTTCGTTAGACTGGATGATCTTCTGTACTTCTTTCCGCGTGCGGAGCATGGGAAAGTATGCTCTCAGTTTGTTTGTCATATGTCACCCTCCATACATCTTCTCTTTTCTTCCATCATACCGCTTATTTTGGAAATGTCAATACCTTTTGTGATGTTTATTATATTTTTATATTTTGTATTAAATATTTTATATTTTGCTACATATTATATGGAGCCTGTTTTTAAGAAATGATGTATCCGGCAACTTTCAAAAACTGTCTGCTGGAAGAAAGCAGGATCTGTCTTAACTTTCAAAATTTTTTCGACTCAAATACAGAATCCCTGATCACGAACAACACTTATTCAATGGCCTGATTAGGGATCTTTTAGCAGAAGATAAATATCCAAGCATCCGATTTTTCTGTGCTGGTGCTGCTCAATAGTCTTGATAAGCTGATTAGATATGGCTAACTTTCGTGCAAAAAATAGTCTCCAGAACAGATATTTTACATGCACGGTGTATGTAATGTTTAGCAGCATCACTTGATTTTTCAAAGTTTCAATGATATACTAGGTTTCAGTAATTCACTGAAAGGAGGAATTTCATTGAAACAGTTACTTCCCGAAGCAGGCGATGTCCTGAGAAATTTATTTGACAAAGTGCCGGGAATAGAAGATTTCAAAATATCAGATGCAGCGTCCCATGAATTGAAAGGAAAAATCTCCCTGTACAATGGGGAGATCATATCGATAGCTGCACGCCTTCTGGACAGAGCAGTGCCGAAAACCGTTGCTGAGATTACCGCTCGCTGCGATAATGAAATGGATTATACGATCATTATGGCGCCGTATATCAGTGAGACATCTGCCAAACTTTGCGATGATCGCGGTATGGGGTATTGTGACTATTCGGGAAATTGTCTGATCAGTTATCATGCTCTCTATATTTCAAATCAGGGAAATCCCAACAAATACCCCGCCGAATACAGGCCGAGATCTGTTTTTAATCCGTCCGCGCAGATCACATCCAAAATTTTGAGAGAGTTACTGCGGGATGTATCAAAAGTTTGGAAGATAAAGAAATTGTCTGAGGAGGTTGGCTGCAGTATAGGGATGGTGTCTCATGTAAAGACATTTCTCTGCGAGCAGAACTGGGCGGTTATGGATCCTGATGGACTAAAGCTCACAGATCCGGGATCACTATTAGCAGAATGGAGTACAAAGTACCCTGTGGACAGCACGATCAGCTGCTATACGCTTGAATCCATTCCTGTATTTGAAAGTAAGTGCTTTCAAGCATATCAGGAAGGCATCCGGCTTTGTCTGACAGGGCTCTCCGGAGGGGTCCGGTATGCACCGGTTGTAAGATATTCAAAAGCGCATATTTGGATAAAACCTCAGGATGTGTCAGCCTTTTTGAAAATGACAGGATGCAAAGAAGTGCCATCAGGAGGAAATGTGATCTTATATCTCGCGCCGGGGGACGATGTATTTGTGGACAGCAGAGAAATACAGGGAAGCCGCGTTGCTTCGCCTGTTCAGGTATATCTTGACTGTATGCAGATAAAAGGGCGCGGAGAAGAAATGGCGGAAGCCATATTTACAAAGGAGATACAAAAATGATCCGGGATGATGAACTGAAAAGCAGCTTAGATTACAATGAAGGACAGAAAGAAGCTGCGCACCGTGTATTGATAGAACTGATCAATCTGTTTAATGAATACCGGGATGATATCCGTATCGTCGGCGGATGGGTGCCGGATCTGATGTTTCCTGGAGAAGGACATATCGGCAGCGTAGATGTGGACATCCTGATCAATCACCAGAATTTACAGGATGCCGGCTATCTTACGATGTCTAAGATACTATTGAAACATGGATATACAGAGCATCCGGAAAAGTATTTTTCGTTTGTCCGGCGGGTGGAGATAGATGCCGTTTCCTATGATGTCGATGTTGATATCCTTGCCGGGATGTACGGAGGCACCCAAAAAAAGAAAAGAAGCCAGCACGTACAGGGGATCAAGGCACTGAAAGCCACAGGGGGCGACTTTGCATTTCGTTTTGAGCCGCAGAATATAAAGATCGAGGCAAAGCGTCCGGATGGAGCTATGGAAGTAGTCAGAGTTAATGTAATAGCAGTAGTTCCATACCTTGCTATGAAGACAGCCGCAATGGGACGCGGAAAGGCAAAAGACGCATATGACATTTATTTCCTGATAAAGCATTACACAGGCGGAGTATCAGGGATCGGAAAACTATTCGAAGGATATGCAGGCACACAAATAATTGCTGAAATGAAGGAAAAACTCTCTGATAAGTTCCGATCTCCGGAACATGCGGGTCCGGTTGATGTCGCCAATTTTTTAGACCTGGAAGATGCTGAGGAAATAGAGCTTGTCAAAAGGGATGCCTATGAGCAGATACAGGCTTTTCTAAAATTCCTTTAAATTACAATCTACGCAATGGCTAAATCATAAAAGCCTGACCGTATCAGTCTTTCTTTTGATAATGCCCTCTTGACCGTTGTTGTGTTGGTGTCCTCCAATACCCTTTTCGGCTGTTTGCCGCCATACATGCAAGGTATTCCCAGTTTTATAAGGTTCCGCTTCTTCGTCTTTGACAGTTTCCTTTGTTTCAATATACACTATAATTAGATGCAGAGGATAGCGGCAAGATCAGCTATCGTGTGCTTTGCTTTTCATTACTGAAGCCTGGTGCTTTCTCTTACTTTTACTTTGCAGCCGCTCTCAGATCATCTTCATCAGAATATCTATTTCCCAACAGCCCTTTGCGCATAATTATATTATTCCGCTGTAGAGCGCATCCATCTGCTTTATATGTCCTTTAAGTCATCATCCATCTCTGCATCCATATCAAAACCAAAATCCTCTGGTTTTTTATTAAACAGAGCCAGTGTATGAACAAATTCGTCATCATCAATTAATCTGTCTTCATAATTGCTGATAATGGTTTCTATAACTCTATTAGATACCCCTACTGTTTTTGTTCTTTTATTCAAAAGCTCCGATATTTCCGGGTCAATGTTCTTTAAGAGCCTTCTGTACATCCCGTCTTTATTTCGACAATCTATTTTATACAATTTATCATACTGGTTCTCATCGATAAATCCTTCTTCAAGCAATCTATTTGTAATCGCCTGAAATGGCAGCCACCACTCACATTGTATGCGGGCAATAAAACGCAATAGCCGCGCTTCTGGAACACCTTTCATATCAGATTTACCAATTGCTTTCATCACAGCTGCTTTTAATGCTTCATCCGGAAGTAATAATTCAGCCGCAAATCTGTCGGCCATTTTCTCTATGACCTTATCTTCATATTCTATATCAGGTGTATATGCTTTTCCAGATTGAGTCTTATAATGATATATTTCATGTGCTATAGCAAAAATTTGTTCATCATAAAAGCACGATGTATTCAACCCAATAAATGTAAATGTCTCTTTATCTGTCTTAAAACAAGTAATATTTCCATAGGTATGTGTCCCATTTGTATCTGGAAAAGGATATTCGCATAGTATAATATCTTGTTTTTCTAGGAGCAGCTTAATATCATTCGCAATTGGGACATTTGAATAAACGCCAAAAGAACGTCTGGTTTCAGAAGCCAGATCTTTTACCTCATATATTTTCTTTTCATCTAGTACAATGGAATTACTGTTCCTCATTCAACATCGCCTTTCTCAAAAGGAGTTGCTGTTTCGATGCCATCATCATCTCAAACATATGCTCGGCTCCTTCTCTTTCTTCTTCTGACATACTTGAGCTACGGTAAGCAGTATACACCATAGGTTCATTTTCTACATACAGATCAGGAATATCAAATCCAAGTACCTCCGCTAGTTTTTCCAATTGAAAAATCGAAGGCATATATTCTCTATTTTCCAATCTGCCGATCATCTGCCTGTTAATCCCAGTTTCTGCACTTAACTGTTCCTGGGTTAAGTTCTGCTTTTTTCTCAGTTCTTTTACGATTTCTGCCATCTTTTTCTGAGACAATCGTTTCATAATGATCTCTCCTTTCAAACAACAATGTCACGATTTATGGAATAAATCGTGATAGGCGGCGCCCCATCTCGCGGAGCGAGATTTAAGATGGGCGCACGCTCCTTAAAGAACGTTGGATCCTATGATACTATAAATACTACAAAATAGCAAGTTCTCTCCTGTATTATACTATTATTTTTTCAATTTTGGTATATTTAATACCATCATTTTTAAAATTTTTGTTAATATCGTTACTTTTCACACCCACGCCAGCAATGGCTAAAATAATGGCCGGGGTCTGACAATTAAGTCATAGCCCCAGCCTCT
>CANRKY010000030.1 GCA_947631355.1 uncultured Marvinbryantia sp. | reverse complement strand
CATTCAGGGCAGCTTTATCTTTTGTGTAAGCTGCTCTTTTTTTGTCTGCCCTGAATCTGATACTTTCCTTAAGAATTTTACCACAAGCGGCAGTGCAAGGAAAGAAATTTTGCAAAAGAACGCCCAAAAGGCGCCCGCCCCCTATGGGGTGAACGCCTTCTCAGTACGCCCGGCTCTCTAAAATTGCCTGGCTTTTTAGATTGTCTGATTCTGATTCTGTTGGATTCTTTGGATCGTCCGGTCGTTTAAAACTGCCCGGATTTTATTCCAGATAGAGATACGGGTCTACAGTTTTGCCGTCTTTTTCCATGGCAAAATACAGGTTGCTTCCCTCATCCACGTAGTATTTTGTGGGTTCGCTCACATAGCCCAGGAGCTGGCCCTGCTCCACCACCTGGCCCTCCTGCACCGCCAGTTCTTTCAGCTGGCCGTAATACAGGTTGTAGTTGTTTCCCAGGTTCAGCTTTAAGGTGGTGCCGGTCTCCTCGTCCACGGTGATGGATTCCACGATCCCTTTTGCGGACGCCACCACCTGGCTGCCCACCGGCGTGCTGATGATCATGGCCGGATTATACTTGTACTGATCTAAAGTTTTGAAATACACGGTGCTGTCCATGTTGTAGTCCATCAGGACCGTGCCCGCCGTTGGCCAGGAAAGCAGGGAGTCTTCCTGGAAGTTCACCGTTGGCTGGATGACCGCGCGCACGGAAGCCGCGCTGGCGTCCACCGCCTCGGTCTCCGGTTTTTCCGTCTCGGTCTGAGGCTCTGTCTCAAGCTCCGCCAGCACATCCTGCCCGGCTGCCTCCAGGTTTTTCTCCGTCTGCGCTTCCGTCTGCTCCTCGGTCTGCACGGCGGTATCCGGCGCGCCCTGTCTCCCGCCGTTGTATCCCGCCTGATAAGTGGAAAATGCCAGAATTCCCACCAGGCACAGTGTCAGGACTCCCAAAGTCCCCTTGTTTTTTAAAAATCCCGTTGCTTTTTCTTTTTGCATATTCGTCACCTCATATTATGTTCATTATGGTTCTGTCCATAGGTTTTCCATAATAGCGTGATTTATGCAAAAATGCGGCATACTTTCTCAATACTTTGCAGGTTTTATACCCTTCTTAATACTTTGTGAGTTTTGTGCCCGGGAAAAAGTAAGAAAGGATCTGGGTGTAATCTTTTCCGGTGAGCGCCATCTGCTGCGCCGTGTACTGGCTCATGCCCAGGCCGTGCCCCACGCCGTGCACCGTGAGGAAAATGCCGTCTGTGCCCTCCCGCACTTCAAAGTTCGCGGACGGGAGCCCCAGCAGATTCCGAAATTCCTCTCCGGACAGGTCTTCCTCCTGCAGGCGGAGCTTCTGCACGTATCCCGCGCTGTCCCGCTCTACGATCTCCATGCCGCTCCAGGCGTCATCAATCTGCACCACACACTGGGCGTCCGGCGCAGTTTCATCCGAAGGGCAGACTTTCGATACCAGGTAGGGATAGTCCGCCGTTGCCAGCACCTCCTGCGCGTCTCTTGTGCGGCCCGCGCTCACCGCGTGGTAGGAGGCCAGCACAGGCTTGTCCTCCCAGGTGAGGATTTTCCCGGCCGTGGCTTTTTGGGCGCGCAGAAATTTTTCCGCCGCCCCGGCCCGCTCCAGTTCTTCCATGGTGAGAAATGCCTCCCGCACCACCTGCCCGGTCTCCTGTATCTGCCGGTACAGGTCCGTGCGCACCAGCACCATCTGCGCCTTTATGGCCTCCGGGTCGAAGCTCAGGGGGATCTGCGCCGCGGCCGCTTTCAGCACATATTCTTCCGTGTCCATCTCCACCACGCCGCTCCCGGTCTTCACGGAAATGTACTCCATCTCGTTTTTTATGGTGCGGTAGATCCCGTCCATCTGCCCGTTTAAAAGGATCGTGAGGCACAGGGGCAGCACCAGCACCAGCAGGATCCCGCTTAAAATATACTCTGTCTTTTTCTTCATAAAAATACCCTCTCATATTAGTATATAAAAGGGTATCTCCGATTATGACTATTATTTTTTTCTATCCTGCGCCAGATATTCCAGGATGCCGCTGCAGATCGCGCTCGCCACCTGCTCCTGATATTCCGACCCGGCCAGTTTTTCTGCCTCCTCCGGATTGCTCAAGAACCCGCACTCCACGATCACCGTGGGACTGCTGGTCTTGCGCAGCAGATAATAGCTGTCGTTCGCCTTGCTGTTTCGCGGCCGCTGGATCTGCAGCGCGCTGTTCAGCGAGTCCTGCAAAAGGGCGGCCAGCGTTTTTCCCTGCACGGAATTTTCATAGAAAAACACCTGGGGCCCCTGCACCGATGGATCCGTGTAGCTGTTCTGGTGGATGCTCACCGTCAGCGCCGGGGCTGTCTCCTCGATCAGCGCGCAGCGCCGCTTCATGTCCTGCTGCTTTTTGTTGGGCTCCCCCTCATCGTACAGGCCGCCATCATCCCGGCGGGTCAGCACTGCTGTGACGCCCTCCTCCTCCAGCATTTTTGCCAGCATCTGTGTGATGGCCAGATTGATCTCTTTTTCCAGCGCCCCGTTCACGCCCACTTTCCCGGCGTCTATCCCTCCGTGGCCCGCGTCCAGCACCACGGTGGCAGCGCTCCCGTTTTCCACCACGGTGCCCTCCGTCGCGGAGGATCGTCCATTGGCCGCGATGCAGGCTCCCAGCCGCCCTGTGTAAAACGAGGCCAGCAGGATCAGGCCCGTCATAAACAATTCCAGTTTTTTCTTATTTTTACGCACAAAAATACCCCTGCCGCATACCTTGCTACAGTATATGCGGCAGGAGCTCTGTTATACTACAAAATGCTTTTTCTCAGCTTACATACTTTAAGATCACGTCCCAGACGCTGTCGTCCTGCAGGCCGAGGCGCCATGCGGCCACCCCGCCGAGTTCGTAGTCTTTCACAAGCCTCATCTTTTCTTCAATGGATTTTTCATCCTCCAGCCACACCTGATAGCGGGAGCCGTCGTCCCCTTCAAACTCCGCATAGTTCTGCTTCGTCTCCTCGTCCCAGGATGCTTCCACGTTGTTGTTCGCCAGTACCTGCTCCGCTTCCACCATACCCATGGCCTCGCTGGTCACGCCGGAAGTGCCGTCCGCATTTGCGGTGGTGTTCCAGAGCCGTGTGTAGAACGGGATGCCGCTGATGATCTTCTCCGCCGGGACCACCTCTCTGGTGTCAAGGATCGCCTGGTTTTCGAAGCCCAGGCTCGCCACGGAACCCGCTTCCGAACCGTCATAGTGCTCATCATATCCCATGATGATCACGTAGTCACATACGGTTCCCAGCTCTTTGCGGTTGTAGTACTCGTTGAAGGACATGGGCACCGGCACATCCACAGACAGCACCAGCCCGTTCGCGCGGCATTTCACAGACAATTCCCGCATAAACTGTATGTACGCGTCGGCCGCCTCCTCCGGCACATTCTCGAAATCCACGTTGAGCCCGTCCAGCCCGTATTCGATCGCGGAGGCGATGAGCTGCTTCTCGATCTTGTCCCGGGATTCGGTGGATGTGAGCACCTGAGCGGTATCCACGTTTTCGCTGAAATTGTTGATCAGCGGCCACACTTCCATGTTGTTGCGGTGCGCCGTCTCCACATAGTCGATGAGCGCCAGCGAGTCTATGTTGCCCTCGTTGTCCGCGATGGAGAACCAGGTGGGCGAGATGGTGTTTACGCCCTTGATCGCGGCAATATCATAGATAATGCCGTAGTTGGAATCCATGGAAGATATATGGTGCCATACCATGTTGATCTTGTAATCCTTCCGGACAGAAGTATACTCCGGCTCCTCGAACGCCCGCTCGGCTGTCTCCGCGCGCGTATTCACCAGACGGTCGTTCATCACATAGCCAAAATAGCCGTCTTTTGTGACCACCCCGGTCCAGTCCTCCATGGGCTCCAGCACAGTCACCGTCTCATTTTTTTCCAGCTCGCGCAGGATGGGGCTCTTGATCCCGCCCTGGTAGCGGATCTTGCAGTTTTTGCGTATGTCGGCCACCTGGCGTTCTCCCCAGTCGCTGGTGATCACAATGCGGTTCGGATCCGGGAAAAATTCATATTCCAGGTTCGTGTACTGTTTTACAAAGTCGAGCGCCAGATAGGTCTTGTCGCCGTCCACCTTCACGATCACGTAATCGGTGCTCCCGGTGCGTCCCGTGGAAGTATACTGCTTTCCGCCCGCGGGGATATCCAGGATATCGGTGGGGGTGGTGTAGCGCATCAGGTTTGCCTCCGCGTCCCAGTAGAAGCGGTCGTTCAGGATGTTTTTGACCGCGTCAAAATCCACATAGCATACCTCTCCTTCCACCATGCCCTGGTATTCGGAAACTCTGTCGTGTATGATGAGCGCCGCCTGATCTTCCCCGCTTAACTGGAAATACTCTCTGCCGTCCATTATTTCTGATGTAGGCGTATATTTTTTCACCACATTCGTGATCAGAACAATGGCCGCCACGACCACCAGGAGCACAGCGGCGGAAAACAGCGGTGCCATTTTTTTATTCATAGGCTTTTCCTCCCGACTTTGGCTTTTGTTAGCTATAGTATAACATACCTTTTTGCTTTCTTCTAACATATTTCGACTTTTTCAGAAAATATTTATATATATTTAAGTTTTGCACGGTTTTCTCATCGCAAGGGTCTGTGCTGCCTGTCGGCTTAGTTCCCTGATCCGGCCAAAATATGGGGCGCCGCCTATCTGGTCTGTGCTGCCTGTCCGGTTGCCCGGTCTGCCAGACTGCGCATATCCTATGTATAAGAGATCCTTCTGCTGAGCGATTTTTTTCGGGGCTTGTCTTTCATGGCACATCCTTTGTGGATTTCGACATCCCCCTGTCTTTTTGGATGGTGCAAACGTGATATATTTTTGTTGCCAGCACAAGATTCTCTGAGGAGACCCGCGGCATCCGGAAGAAAGCGTTACTGTCTGCCTCCTTTCGCTATAAAATTGTTTGTATGTCTCCTCTTATTGACTAATATATATAATTTGAGTCTTTATTGCAAGTAAATTTTTCTTAATTAATTTTATAATTTTTTAATAGAGAACGCCATGCTTTCCCTTTGCATTTTCTGACAAAGTAGGTTATACTGTAGTTGTAAAGGGTGTATTGGATACAGCAAAACAAAGTGAGGAGTGGTTTCATGAAACTGGAAAAACTGAATGACAATCAGATACGCTGTACGCTGACACGTGAAGATCTGGCAACCCGCCATCTGAATCTTCTGGAGCTCGCTTATGGAAGCGAACGGGCAAAATCCCTTTTCCGCGAGATGATGCAGCAGGCCGCATATGAATTTGGTTTTGAGGCAAACGACATTCCTATTATGATAGAAGCAATTCCCATGTCTTCGGACTCTCTGGTTTTGATCATCACAAAAGTGGAGGATCCGGACGAACTGGATACCCGCTTTGCCAAATTCGCTCCCGGAGGGGATTCCTCCGAGGCCGGAAGCGCGCTCTCATCTCTGAAGCTGGAGGGAGCGGACGATATTTTAAATCTGTTCCGCAAACTGCGGGAGGCACACAAAAATATGCTTGCCAAAGCGGAGGGCGAGGCAGGCTCCGCCGATCCGAACGAGGAAGAACCCTCTGTAGATCTGACGCGCCTGTACTGCTTCTACACGCTGGACGATGTGATCCACGCAGCCCATGTGCTGAACGGCAGCTACCAGGGCATCAATTCTCTTTATAAGCACCCGGAGAGCGGGGAATTTTATCTGTTCCTGCACAGCGCCGGGCACACGCCGGAAGAATTTAACCGCATCTGCAACACCATATCGGAATACGGCGCAAATGTGAAATATACTTCCGGCACATACGGCTACCTGTCTGAGCACGGGACGCTGATCGTGGGGGACGATGCCTTGCAAAAGCTGGGTGTATTCAATTAATAGGAACTTAGAAAGCGCAGATCGTGTAAAAGCATAGCGCGCGGAAAACGCAGAACAGGAAAAGCGCAGAGTGCGGAAAAGCCTGATAAAATGTGAAAATCATAGCGTGCGGGAAACGCAGAATACAAAATGTACAGAGTGCGTAAAAGCTTGATAAAATGCGAAAAGCATAGAGCGCGATGAAGAAGCCGGGATGAGGCTGTGCCATGCAGGTGAGACACAGCTTTTCATCCCGGCTTTTTTATGGAGTGTGTGGTTTATGCAGATCCGTTTTTTACGGCTGCTCTTTGCTGTTCCCGCTTCCCGTACGGGCTTTGCTTCCTCCGCAGCCGCCGCAGGAACAGCAGTCGCCGCTGCAGTGGCAGCCTTTTTTGCGCGATTTCCACATAGAGCGGATCACCAGCGCCACCAGAACTGCCAGTATCACAATTACGATCAGATTTCCAAGTATCGGGGACATAGGCATCCTCCTTTTTTATTTTACCGCGCGTTCACCGACATGCCGGCCGCCACGCTGTAGTGCCCGCGCTCCGGCTGATAGCCTTTGCGCACCAGCATATACACCAGACCCGCCAGAGCCGCAATGGCCACAATGGTGAAGATGCTAAAGCCCGCTTCCCCCGTGATCAGCCCGCCGATCTGATATACGATCATAGCGATCACATAGGCGAATCCGCACATATAGCCGATGGCCGCGCAGGTCCATTTTGTGTTGTTCATCTCCCGCCGGATCGCGCCGATGGCCGCGAAGCAGGGGGCGCACAGCAGGTTAAAGATCATAAAGCTGTATGCCGTGACAGCCGTGAAATCCGCGCCCACGGCGGCCCAGATCTCGTCTCCCGCCTCAGACAGTTCCCCCGCATGCTGATACAGCACGCCGAAAGTGGAGACCACTTCTTCTTTCGCAACCAGCCCCGTGATAGACGCCACGGTTGCCTTCCAGGCCATATCGCCCATCCATCCCAGCGGATAGAAGATCCACGCCACCGCGTTTCCGATCATGGCCAGCAGCGACTGGTTGTTGTCCTCCACCATGCCGAAGGCTCCGTCCGCGAATCCGAATCCCTGCAGGAACCAGATCACGATGGAACTGAGCAGGATAATGGTGCCGGCTCTCTTTATGAACGACCAGCCGCGCTCCCAGGTGGCTCTCAGCACATTTCCCACAGAGGGTACATGGTACGCGGGAAGCTCCATGACGAACGGAGCCGGTTCCCCCGCGAAGGCTTTGCATTTCTTCAGCATAACGCCGGACACGATCACCGCGCCGATGCCGATGAAAAACGCGGAGACGGATACCAGGGCGGAGCCGCCGAAAATGGCGCCCGCGATCAGTCCGATGATGGGCATTTTCGCTCCGCAGGGAATAAACGTGGTGGTCATGATGGTCATTTTCCGGTCGCGATCCTGCTCAATTGTTCTGGACGCCATCACGCCCGGCACGCCGCAGCCCGTGGCCACCAGCATGGGGATAAAGCTCTTGCCGGACAGGCCGAAGCGGCGGAAAATACGGTCCATGATGAACGCCACGCGCGCCATATAACCAACGTCCTCCATGATGGCAAGGAACACAAACAGCACCAGGATCTGCGGCACGAAGCCCAGCACCGCGCCCACGCCGGCCACAATGCCGTCCTGGATCAGAGAATATAATACACCTTCCACGTGCAGTGCCGCAAGTATGCTGTCCATTGCTCCCGGAACAATTTCTCCAAACAGCACATCATTTACCCAGTCCGTAGCCATGGTGCCGATGGAAAACGGATAGCCGCCCATCGCCACGGCATACACCCCGAACATGATCAGCGCAAAAATGGGGAGCGCTAGGATGCGGTTCGTGATGACGCGGTCGATCTTATCGGAAACGGTGAGGCCGTGCTTCTCTCCTTTTTTCTTCACCGCTTTGCCGATCACGCCGCCGATATACGTATAGCGCTGGTTGGTGATGATGCTCTCCGCGTCGTCGTCCAGTTCCTTCTCGCAGTTGGCGATGCGCTTTTCCACTTCCTCCGCAAGGCTGCCCGCCAGGGAAAGCTCTGCCGTCACTTTCTCATCGCGCTCAAACAGCTTTACCGCGTACCAGCGCAGATACTGCGCGTCCACCTTGCCCGCGATCAGGTTTTCGATCCGCTCGATGGCTTTTTCCACGCAACCCGTGTAAAGCCGGATCGGCTCCGCCGTTCTTCCCGTCTTCGCCGCATTTACCGCTTTTTCCGCGGCGGCCGCGCTGCCCTCGGATTTCAGGGCGCTCATCTGCACCGCCTCGCAGCCCAGGCCCTTGCCCAGTTTGGCCAGGTCGATCTGATCCCCGTTTTTCTGCACCAGATCGATCATGTTCACCGCGATCACCACTGGGATGCCCAGCTCCAGAAGCTGCGTGGTCAGATACAGGTTTCGCTCGATGTTCGTTCCGTCCACGATATTTAAGATGGCGTCCGGCTTCTGTGTGACCAGATAGTTTCTGGATACCACTTCCTCCAATGTGTAAGGCGACAGGGAATAAATTCCCGGAAGATCCTGGATCACCACATCTTTGTTCCCTTTTAAATGTCCCTCTTTCTTTTCTACCGTAACGCCGGGCCAGTTCCCCACGTACTGATTGGAACCGGTCAGGCTGTTGAACAGGGTGGTCTTTCCGCTGTTCGGATTTCCTGCCAACGCGATTTTCAATGCCATATTTTTCTCCCTTCTGAGTTAGATTATTCTAACTGATATTCAAAAAAATCAGAGATCCTACTGAATCTCTATCATCTCGGCGTCCATTTTGCGCACGGACAGCTCGTATCCGCGGATGTTCAGCTCCATGGGATCGCCCAGAGGCGCCACTTTGCGCACGTAGATCTCCACGCCTTTTGTGATCCCCATGTCCATGATGCGCCGCTTCACCGGGCCGTCCCCGTGCAGCTTCGCCACGACGACCGTGGATCCCACTCTCGCGTCTTTTAAGGTCTTCATAATTCTCCTCCTCTTTCTTTTTTTACATATGGGCCGGCGCCGCCTGAAAACCGGCGTGATCTGTCTGCCCGCAGGGCGCTGCCATAATGCGTCCGGCCATGGATCTGTCCAACGCCACTCTGCCGCCCTTCACCTGCAGGATCAGATTTCCCGCCATCTGCGCCACCACCGTCACCTGTGTGCCGGTCACCAGCCCCAGCTCCTCCAGGTGCTGCCGCACCGCGTCTTTTCCGGAGATCCTGCCGATCGTCAAAGTCTCTCCCGCTGCCGCCATTGTTAATGGGATCATCCTGTTCCCCTCCCTTTTCTTTTTGATGGTGCAATGGCCGTCCATGCTCCGGGCGCTCCTCCATTGCAAAAACGGATCACTCCCTGTCCGGCATGGTGTTAGCCGTGTCTAACCATACTATAAGTTAGCACCTGCTAACTGATTTGTCAATAGTCTCTGCAAAAAAATTTCTTTCTTTTTTTTTGCAGGTGGGCTATACTGAGATGGGAATCCGGCAAACATGCCGTCCCGCACGATTTTGGAACATATAAAAAGGCCGCCTTGCACGGCTTTGGAACATGCAGAGAGGCCGCTTTGCACGATTTTGGAACATATAAAGAGGCCGCCTCGCACGGCTTTGGAACATGCAGAGAGGCCGCCTAAAAAGGAACATGGAAAGGAGCTGATAACTGCCATGAAAATAATGGAATCTGCCGAAAATTATCTGGAAACTATTCTGGTTCTGCAAAACCGCATCGGGAATGTGCGGTCGATCGATATCGTATCCGAGCTGGGTTTTTCGAAGCCCAGTGTGAGCATTGCCATGAAAAACCTGCGGGAGAACGGATACATCCAGATGGATGAAAACGGGTTTATCACGCTTCTTTCGCCGGGGCGCGCCATCGCGGAAAAGATCTACGAGCGCCACACCTTTCTCACAGACTGGCTGACCCGGCTGGGCGTATCGCCGGAGACGGCCGCGGAGGACGCCTGCCGCATCGAGCACGTGATCAGTGACGAGAGTTTCCAGGCCATGAAAAAACACGCCGAGGGGCGCTGAACATCGGCCCCTATCCCACCTGGATATTGCGAAATCCCTCCCCCATCACTTCATTGGATTCCAGAACGATCGTGAAGGCCTGGGGGTCTGTTTCTTTTACCGTTCTCTGGATGCGGTACATTTCTTTATTGCTGCAGACGCACAGCACGATCTGCCGGTGGTCGCCCCGGTACCCGCCCGTGGCTTCCAGTATGGTAGAGCCCCGCTGACAGGCCAGGTCGATGGCGTCGCAGATCTTCTGCCCGTGATCCGTGACAACAAGCGCCATCTTCCCGGCGTTCACGCCGTACATGAATTTATCCACCACCGTGGAAAGCAAGAAGGATACAATGATCCCGTAAATGATGCCGTCTATGTCGCGCAGCACCAGGCCGCCCATCGTGACCACCAGAAAATCCGCCAGAAAGAGGATGCGGCTGATGGGAAGATGCGGCTTTTTCTTTTTGACCGCCATGATGAGAAAATCCATGCCCGCCGTGGAAGAACCCTGCATATAAATAATGGCGTACCCGATCCCCATAAAAACACCCGTGCACAGCGCCGCCAGTATGCGCTCCCCCGTATACGCCGGGAACAATGGCGCGACATAGTCCATAAGCAGAGAGGACAGCGCCATGCACCGCATGGAACGGATAAAAAAGCGGCGCCCCAGCAGCCGGTAACAGAGCAGGCTGACCGGGATGTTCAGCAGAAAAATCCCCAGGCCCACAGGCAGGCCGGCCAGGCGGTTGAGCAAGATGGCGATGCCCGAAAACCCGCTCATGGGAAACCTTGCCTGCACGGCAAAATTATAGAGCCCGGCCGCGATAAAAATACACCCTATAATCTCACACACCAATTGTTTTATCCACATTTCCTCTTTTCTCAATGTCATGGTTCCCTCCTTCATGATTCTCTCCTTCATGGCTCCCTCTTTCATGGCTCCCTCTTTCATGGCTCCCTCCTGCCAAATGATTTTCCTTTTGCTATAAAATAGCTTTTCACACACGGGCATTTCTATACACACGCCGCAAAAAGCAGCATTTTCACGCTATGTAAAGTATACACTGCCCTGCAATTTAAGGCAACAGCTGCCGCACGATTTCGCGCAACAGTGATTGACAAACCTGTCCGTTTTTCCTATAATAAGGAAGACAACTCCTCCGTGCAGAGAGGATGCGGGGAGGAGAATTTTTATGATAAAAGGAGAGGATCATCATGGCTAAATTTGTATGTAATGTATGCGGTTATGTTTATGAAGGAGACAGCGCTCCGGCGGAATGTCCGGTATGTCACGCTCCGTCTGAGAAATTTACAGAGCAGAAAGGAGAAATGACCTGGGCTGCAGAGCACGTAGTGGGCGTTGCGCAGGGCGTTTCTGAGGATATCCTGAACGATCTGAGAGCAAACTTCGCGGGCGAGTGCTCCGAGGTTGGCATGTACCTGGCAATGGCGAGAGTTGCTCACAGAGAGGGCTATCCGGAGATCGGCCTTTACTGGGAGAAAGCGGCTTACGAAGAAGCTGAGCACGCCGCAAAATTCGCGGAACTTCTGGGCGAAGTTGTGACAGACAGCACAAAGAAGAACCTGGAAATGAGAATCGAGGCTGAGAACGGCGCAACCGCTGGCAAATTCGATCTGGCAAAGCGCGCGAAAGCCGCAAATCTGGATGCGATCCACGACACCGTTCACGAGATGGCCAGAGATGAGGCAAGACACGGCAAGGCATTCAAAGGCCTGCTGGAGAGATATTTTGGCTGATCGGGAGGTAATTTTATGAAAATCAGATTAGACAAAGCGATCGTTGAATTTGTGCCGGAAAACCCGGCGGAAACCGCCGAACTACAGGCCCTCTGGGTAAGAATGGGCAACTGCGTTGGCAACA
Source organism: uncultured Marvinbryantia sp. (assembly GCA_947631355.1). GTDB lineage: Bacteria > Bacillota > Clostridia > Lachnospirales > Lachnospiraceae > Marvinbryantia. The sequence continues at coordinate 5,914 of CANRKY010000030.1, read as the reverse complement.
ACAAAAGCCTGGAGCCGATCGGCATCTATATGCCCGCTGAAAAAAATATAGCACGGTTCCACATCAGCGGTCTGACTGCCGAGGAGGAAAAGGCCGTTCCGGAATTTATCGCTCCCTACGACACAGACGTATACTGCGTCACCTGCAACAAAACGGTGCACGTGAAAAAAGGCGAACAGATTCCCATTTGCTGCGGCAAATTGATGGAAATTCTGGATTAACTGCATAAAGACAGCAGCATATAAAGATCCGGGGAATTCTCTGAAAGCAGAGACTCCCCGGATTTTTAATCATTGTACCTAAAGATACCGCTGCCGGATTTGTGCGAAAAGACATCGCTCCCCATTTGTATTGAAGAATCCTGCTGCCGCATTTGTACGAAAAAGCATCTCTCCGGCATTTGTATGGAAAAATCCCACTTCCGCATTTGCACGAAAAACTTCTCTCCGACATTCGCGCCGGGTAAGCTTGCGGCGGCTCTCTCATTTACTCAAATCCTTCCCCGGCACATCCTCCGCCGGGTTTACGTGCACCATGCAGTGCTTCACCAGCGGGTATTCCCGCTCGATCATGTCGTGCACCTGCTCCGCAATGTGGTGCGTCTCGTACAGGATCTTGTTCCCGTCCGCGGCGATCTCTATATCCACATACATTTTTGCGCCAAACAGGCGCGTCTGCAATTTGTCCACAGCCAGTACTCCATCCACAGACAGGATCTTCTGCCGCATCTCCTGCTCGGTCGCGTCATCGCAGGATTTGTCTACCAGTTTATCCACGGCGTCCCGGAAAATGTCGTAGGCCGCCTTTGCGATGAACAGGCAGATCAGCACGCTGGCCACCGGATCCAGCACCGGGAAGCCGATGCGGGCCCCCAGGATACCCATGAACGCGCCAATGGAAGACAGGGCGTCCGAGCGGTGGTGCCACGCGTCCGCCAGCAGCGCCCCGGAATGAATCTTATCCGCCGCCGCTTTTGTGTAGCGAAACATCCACTCTTTCACCACAATGGAAAGGATGGCGGCGATCAGCGCCATCTCTTTGGGCACCTGCAGTTCTCCGTAATGTCCCCGCAGGATTTTTTCCAGCCCGTCTATGCCGATCCCGGCGCCGGTCAGCAACAGGATGACCGCCAGGATGATAGAGGCTATACATTCCATCCGCTCATGCCCGTATTCGTGATCCGCGTCTGACTTTTTGCTGGAAATCTTCACGCCGATGATCACAATAAACGTGCTGAAAACATCTGACGCGGAATGTACCGCGTCAGATATCATGGCTCCGGATGAGGCGAGAAGCCCGGCCGCCAGTTTCATCAGAGACAGGCAGGTATTTACAATGATCGTGACCACCGATACCCGGTAAGCCGTCACTTCCTCCGGTGTATATGCCTCTTTATTATATTTTTTTTGATCTGTCATTGATTATTTGCGAATCTACAGCAGTTTCTGCTTTGATCATTTACGGATCTCCAACAGTTTCTGCTTTAATTCACCCTCCATTTTTACCATCTCGGCCTCCGCCGCCAGACGTTTCGCGCGCCCCTCAGACTGGATCTGGAGAACCTCATCCAGTGTCTGCACAAGCTGTGCGTTGGTCTGCTGCAGCGTCTCTATATCCACAATGCCGCGCTCGGATTCTTTTGCCGTGGCAACGGTCGCCTGATGCAGCGCATCGGCGTTTTTCTTCAGCAGTTCATTGGTCATCTCAGACACCGCGTTCTGTGCCTTTGCGGCCTCAGACGCATGCTCCAGGCCCAGCGCGATGACCATCTGGTTTTTCCACAGCGGGATGGTGTTCACCAGTGTGGACTGGATCTTCTCCACCATCAGGGTGTTGTTGTTCTGGATCAGGCGAAGCTGGGGCGCTGTCTGCAGGGAAACCATGCGGCTCAGCTCCAGATCATGCAGCTTTTTCTCAAAGCGGTCGCAGAAATCGCTCAGATCCTTTGCCGCCTGCGCGTCCTCCGGCTGATTGCTCGCCTTTGCCTTTTCATTGAGCTGCACCAGTTCGGTGCTGCGCACCTCCTCCAGGCGCTTCCTGCCCGCCAGGATATACATAGAAAGTTCCTTGAAATACGCCGTGTTCAGCTGGTACATCTGATCCAGCGTGGCCGTGTCTTTCATCAGGCGCACCTGGTGTTCTTCCAGCGCATCACAGATTTTTTCCACATTCACTGAGGTCTTTTCATACTTTGCTTTCAGGGATTCCAGCTTGCTCTCGCCCTTTTTGAACAGGCCCAGCAGTCCCTTCGGGTGGTCGTCCGCGTTGAAGTCTTTCAGCTCGGAAACCACGCCGGCAAGCATATCGCCCACCTTTCCCAGATCCTGGGTGCGCACATTCTCCAGAGCCTTCTCCGAGAAGTCCGCAAGTTTCTGCTGCGCGGCCGCGCCGTACTGCAGGATGACGTTGGTGTCGCGCACATTGATCTTCTGCGCGAAGTCGGAGATCTGCTTTTTCTCCGCTTCTGTAAACATGCTTTCATCGATCACTTCCGCGCTTGCCTGCGCCTGCGGCGCTTCCGCCGGAACCTGCGGCTGCTCCGGCATCTGAAGGATGGGGCTGGCCGACGCCTCCTGCACTTCTGCCGTCACCGTCTGCGCGGCGCTGTCCACCGCCTCCGCCGTCTTCTGCGCCTCCGCGAAGGGATCCAGTGTGAGGCTTGGCACCTCCCCTGCCATTTTGGTAAATTCGTCGCTCATGTTTTTTTCCTCCTTATATTATATGATGTAGATCACATTTTTTCTCCCGTCAATCCTTCCTGTGCCAGCAGTGTATGCAGCACGGAAATGTCCGATGTGATGTCCATGGATGTGTCCTGATACAGATTGTCAAACAGTCTGGCGAACGCCTGGTTGAGCGTGTCCAGCGTATCCTCGATCTCTTTTTTGGACTTGAAGATATTCGGCCCCTGCACGGGCTGCGCGCTTAATTTCTGATAGGACTCCAGCAGCTTCATGGTGGTGGGCAGATAGTACTTCATCAGCTTTTTCGTCTCCTGCGCGCTCTCCGGGTGCTGCTCCACATACTGGAAGATCTTTGTGATCACAGTCTCCAATCCGTCCAGTTTCTGCGAGACGATCTCGTCCTGGATCGCCTCGTTTGCGGCGTGGATCTTTTCTATATAATCCTGCCCTTCCGCGATCAGTTTTTTCACATCATCCGAGAGATCTTTGTTGTCTTTATAGGCTGTGCGCTCTTTCTCCTCCAGCGCCTGAGCCGCTTTCTTTTCCTCCATGCGCTGGTGATCCTGCAGGTACGCCTCGTACCCCTGGTTGGTCACGAAAAGATTTTTGCCGTTCAGATCCAGATGCCCCTGGCGGAACATGCCGCGGGTGAGCATCTGGCGGATATCTTTTAAGGTATCCTCCTCGCTTTTGTTCACACTGGCGGCCAGTTCGCGGATGCTCACGCAGGTGCGCGTGCCGAGGCAGCGCACGTAATTTTTAAACCGGCGGATCCTGCCCAAGGTGGAACGGCCTTTCCACACGCCCGCAATGCTGATCAGCAAAAACGGAGCCAGCAGCCCTGTAGTCAGCCATCCGCCCCCCGCAATGAGCACAACCAGGATTCCCAGGCCGAACAGCAGGCAGCCCGCTGCCCCCAGGCCCGTCACCAGATACGCGCCCAGTCTGGTCGCTCCGGCGCCGGAATATAGTTCGGTCTGCGGAAGATCTTTTGCCAGCATATATTCCGTGGTTTTTTTCTCAAACTGACCGTTCCCTTTCCACGGGTTCTGCGCTTCCGGTTTTTTCCGGCTCGCTGTGCGCGCGGCGCGGCTGATGGAATTTCCCGCTTCGGTCACGCTGCGGGCCACGGTGTCCGCGGCCGAGCTGACAACCGTGTTGACCGCCATCCCCGCAAGATTCTGTATGGACTGGCTCAGCTTGCTGAAATCCTCTGTGTCAATGGCCTCCTGCACCGCATCGCTGATGGCGTTTCCAATATCCGACCAGTTTTGTTTTGCCATATTTTTCCCCTCGCTGTTTCTTCTATATATGTATCGGTTGCTGTTTCTTCTATGTATCGTATGTATCGGCTGCCGCCCCTGCGGCAGTATTTTCAGACTATATGCTTACTATACCGCAAAACGGGAAACTTGTATAGCAAAAAAATAAAAATAAGGCTTGATTTTCTGTTTTCCGCGTGATACTATACTCGTAACTCAATACATAGTTTTTAAAACTACATGATATAATATTTATAGATTTTCGTTTGAGGAGGCGATTTCTATGAAAAAAACGATCAAAGATCCCGGCAGCGCCATCACACATTTTATCGCCATGCTGATGGCCATGGCCGCTGCTCTGCCCCTGCTGCTGCGCGCGTCCGGCCGTCACAGTTCTGTGTGCGTGTTTTCCATGGCGGTGTTCATTGCCAGCATGATCCTGCTCTACGCCGCCAGCACCATTTATCACACGTTTGATATTTCCGAACACGTAAACCGCATTTTGCGCAAGATCGACCATATGATGATCTTTGTGCTGATCGCGGGAAGCTATACCCCGGTATGCCTGCTGGTGCTGGACCGCAAAACCGGTCTGGCCCTGTGCGCCCTGGTGTGGGGCATCGCCATTGCAGGCATCCTGATCAAGTCTCTGTGGATCAACTGTCCGAAATGGTTTTCCTCTCTGCTGTATATCGGCATGGGGTGGACCTGCGTACTGGCTTTCACACAGCTGGTGGACGGGATGTCTCCGGCAGCTTTCGGCTGGCTGCTGGTCGGCGGTATTATCTACACGTTGGGCGGCATTATTTACGCTTTAAAGCTGCCGCTGTTTAACTCCCGCCACAAAAATTTCGGCTCGCATGAGATCTTCCATTTGTTTGTCATGGGCGGAAGCATCTGTCATTTCATCGTGATGTACTGCTATCTGGCGGCGCCCGTGTAAATGTTTCTGCGGTCTTCTGTGCGATCCGCCTGTGCCGTTATATGTGATTGCTTGTGGCACTATATATAATTGTCTGTGGTGTTATATGTGATTTCCTGTGGCGTTATGTGCGATTGTCTGTGACGTTATGTGCGATTGTCTGTGACGTTATGTGTGATTGTCTGTGCAGTTATGCGATCGCTTATGTAATCATCTGTGCTGAACTTCTGTGCCATTGCATGTGATTGTCTGTGCGATCGCCCGCATGACCGGCTATAAAAATTCATGCACGAAAAAGCCGCCTGCGCGTATACTGCTACTATGACATGCGATCGGTTCTTTTTTACCGTCTTCACCCGGAAGATCCCCCTTCCCCGAATAAGATACCGTATTCCCGACCGCTTATCATAGGACGCAGAGCCGCAGGCGGCTTTTGCTGTCCGAAGGGGCTTAGGCCCCCTACATATTTTTCACATCTCCGCGCGCCGTCACAACCTGATAGCCCGCGGCCTTCACTTTTTCTCTCAGGGATTGGACACTCTGTGCCGATTCCTCCCCCGTACTGATTTTATGATCGTATAATTCGTACAGTCCGCGCACGCCCGCCGGAGACAGGTTTGGCATCACCACGTTTGCCCCCGCTTTCAGCCCGCGCTCCCGGCCTTCCGGATGAATGGTGGCCAGCGCTGTGGTGGCAGGGATCAGGGCGCAGGGGAACATCAGCCGCAGGATGGCGATCATCCGCAGGGTCAGTTCCAGCGCGCCGCCCGGATAGTCCCCGAAGGGCGTCTGCCGATGGGGGATAAAGGGCCCTATACCGATCATGGCAGGCTGCAGCTCCTGCAAAAAGCGCAGGTCTTTTATGAGATGATCCGTGTTCTGGAAGGGAGAGCCCACCATAAAACCGGAGCCCACCTGATACCCGATCTCTTTCAGGTTCCACAGGCAGGCTTTGCGGTTTGCACAGGAAAGCTCCGCTGGGTGCAGCATTTGATAATGGGTCTCATCCGCCGTCTCGTGCCGCAGCAGATAGCGGTTGGCCCCCG